>DAICZA010000010.1 GCA_027311385.1 bacterium
TCTCATATTCTTCTGTTAGTGGTTAATGCTAACAAAAGAAAACGTGTACCCGTGTCCACTTTTCGGGGTACAGATCATCTGCGGAGGGGGAGGGATTCGAACCCTCGATACGGTTTTACCCGTATAGCGAGTTAGCAACCCGCCGCACTAGGCCTCTATGCGACCCCTCCGTATTGCACCACAGTATCAAATTTAGTGCGCGAGGGCGAGCGGGACGATATGCGCCGCGCCGGCGTCGGCGAGCGCGTCAACGGCGGCCTGGAGCGTTGCGCCGGTGGTGGTAACGTCGTCTACGAGAATATAGGTGCGGGCGGGGTCGGCTCTCTGCGCGGCGCGGAACCCGCCGCGCATATTCTCCTCGCGCGCCGCGCGCGGAAGCGAGACCTGTGACACGGTCTCGCGCGTTCGCGTAAGAAGCTCGGCATCAACCGCGATACCGACTTTCTTTGCGGCACGGCGCGCGATTTCTTCCACCTGATTGAATCCGCGCTCCCGCTTTCGCGCTCTGCCGAGCGGCACCGGTACGATGACGGGGTTCCGGAATCCCTCGTCGGCGTCGCACAGATAGTCCGTAAGCGCGGCGGCGAGGAGCGCGAAGGCGCGTCTGTTACCGTGGTATTTCGCTTCGTGTATCGCGGCGCGCACGGCGGCAGTGCTGAAAGGGAGGAGCGCAACCGTTCCCGGTCGCGTCACGGGGACGAGGCGCGGCGCGGCCTCTGCGAGAAATGCATCGGCTGCGAGGTTCCGGACGAGATTTTCATCCACACGCGGAGGAAAGAGAAAGTCAAAGAAACGCATCATGGTAGTATTGTTGCATGTCTTTCCTTGATTCTTTCTTTACCAAAAAGGAAAAGAGCGTACTCGGCGTGGATATCGGTTCCTCATCTCTGAAAGTCGTTCAACTGCGCAAGGAGCACGGGCAGGCGGTGCTTGAGACCTACGGCGAGCTCGCCCTCGGCCCCTACGGCGGTTCCGAAGTCGGGCAGGCGACCAATCTTTCCGCGGAACAGATTACCGAGACGCTGAAAGATCTCTTGCGGGAGGCAAAAGTGACGACGACCAATTGCGGCGTTTCCATACCGTTCGCACGTTCGCTCCTGACCCTCGTCAATCTGCCGTATCGCAAAGACCCGGCGGAGCAAAAAACCGTCATTGAGCTTGAAGCGCGCAAATACATTCCCGTGCCGGTCTCCGAAGTGCAGCTGGATTGGTTCATCGTGCCGAAAGGAGACCCCGCACAGTTCGCGGAAGGGGACGCAACCGGTGCTGCGGCCGAGAGAATGGTGGAAGTGCTTCTGGTCGCCGTCCATAACGACGAGCTCTCGTTGCTCCAGCGGGTCGCCAAGGATGCGGGGATTATCGCGAGCTTTTATGAAATTGAAATTTTCAGCACCATTCGAGCGGTGGTTGACGAGCCGATTAAGCCGGTCATGGTGATTGATGTCGGCGCGGCGTCCACGAAGACGTATGTCATTGAGCACGGCGTTGTCGCGCTTTCGCACGCGATAAGTACGGGGAGCCAGGACATCACACGCGCCATATCGGTTTCCGGCAACCTCTCCATCGCCCGCGCCGAAGCGCTGAAAAAGCAGGAAGGTCTCAGCGCCGATACGGTCGGGAGCTCGGAGCTCGTCTTCTCGCGCATTTTCTCCGAAGCGCGGCGCGTCCTTATGCAGTACGAGACGATGCACAAGAAATCAGTTACCGCTATCGTCCTTACCGGCGGCGGCGGCGTTACGAAAGAGCTCGGAACGTACGCGAAGAGCATCTTCTCTATTGATGTGCGGGTCGCGAACCCTTTTATGAAGACGGAAGCACCGGCGTTTATGCGTCCCATTCTGGAAGAAATCGGCCCCGAGTTCGCGGTTGCCGTCGGGCTCGCTTTGCGCAAGTTGGGAGAGACGTAACAATCGTCCGGCGCGCAATGTTTTGCACAGATGCCGCGCGCGCTTCTTGCGTGAGTATCGTATACTACTAAGGAAATGGACCTTCCTCCCACCATTCCCACCTCGTTTGTTCCGCAGCCGGCGTCCGCAGCCGTGCGTCGCTTCCGGAGCGACTTTACCGGCGCGTTCGGATACTTCGCCTACGGCGTTCTCGGCATCGTGTTCCTGCTTGCACTCGGCGTGTTCGCGTATGGCCGGATTCTCGCGAATCAGCAGGCGTCCGAGGACGCAATGCTCGCAAAGGCCGAGGCGGCTATTGACCCGAACACCGTCGTCGGATTCACGCGTCTGCGCGACCGCCTGAATTTCGGTTCAACGCTCCTTTCAAAACACGTCGCCTTCTCCGGCTTCTTTACGCTTCTGGAGACTATTTTGCCGACGACCGTCCGGTTTACCACCCTGCACCTCACGCTGGATGATAAAGGGAATGCGAGCCTTAACGGCGCCGGCATCGCCGAGAGTTTCAACGCGCTTGCCGCCACGTCTGCCGCATTCGCCGCGGACGGTCACATCAAGGATGCCATTTTCTCAAACATCACGGTTAATAAGGACAACACGGTTTCATTCTCTATTTCCGCCGCGCTTGACCCGAAGCTCATCACTTTCTCGCCATGAACAGCCGCATCCTTCCCGGAGTCGCACTCATACTTGCCGTCGGCATATTCTTTATCTACGTGAATCCGACGTGGTCCGGCTCCATCGCGGCGACGCAGGCGGCCATCGCCTCCGATAACCAGGCGCTCGCCGCGGCAACCGAGTACACAAGCCAGCAGAACCAGCTCGCCGCCGCGCGCGACGCCATTGACCCGTCGGCGCTCACGCGGCTCTCCACGCTCCTCCCCGATTCGGTTGACAACGTCGGCCTCATTTTGGACCTGAACGCGCTTGCCTCGGCAAGCGGGCTTTCGCTCTCCAGCATTGATGTCGCGACAAACGCCGTGCCGTCAAATTCCGGTTCCGTGGGCGCGCTTCCCGCGCCGAGCGCCAGTTCAATCGGTTCGGTAGACCTCTCGCTCTCCGCCGTCGGTACCTATACGGCGCTCAAAGCATTCCTGAGCGGCATAGAGAAGAGCGAACGTTTGTTGGATGTCCAGGACCTCGTCATAAAAGGTTCCGACACGGGCGTCTACACCTACCAAATGAGAGTGCGCATCTATTGGCTGCGCTAATCCTCCTCCTGTACCTATGAAACCAAACACCATCTACCTCATCATCGCCACAATCGTCGTCGCGTTCGGCGCCTACTGGTATTTCTTCACCGGAACGGGGAATCAGCCGCCCCTTTCTACAGCCATGGCGACGAACCCGGCGCAGGTGCGGTTCCAGACCTTGGTCGGCGAACTGCAGCCGATTTCGTTCAACACCGCCATTTTCTCGGACCCGCGCTTTGACGCGCTCGTGGATATCACGACCTCAATATCTCCGGAATCCTCCGGCCGGTCCGATCCGCTCGCGCCGTTCTCCGGCGGCTCCGCGGCCGCTGCGCCGAATCCAGTCGCTTCGAGCACTGCCGCAACCGGCGGGCATCCTTAATTACGGAATGAATCCCGTTAGAGGTCAGAACCGTTGATATTTTGATGTTATGCTAAACAAGATGGCGATATATGAAAGATTATCATCAATAATCGTACGGAAATCTCCGATTTCCTACCTCTAACGGGATGAATTTTCTCGGATTTCTCGTTGATAAAGGTCTCCTCCCGGCAAACGAGCGTGCGAAGGTTGAGACCGAGCTTGCGAAGAAGCGCCCGCTTGCCGAGGCGCTTGCCGAGCGCGGCGTTTCGCTCGCGGATGCGCTGAAAGCGACCGGAGACGCCTATGGCATTCCCGCGCGCCTCTTGGGCGACCCGCCCGCCGATGACCAGGTGTTTCAGTACATCCCGCTTGATTCGGCGCGGCATTACGGATTTGTGCCGCTCGGCATTACGGACGGCGCACTTGAGGTCGGCATCACCGACCCCGATAACATTGAGGCCATAGATGCGCTGCAATTCATCTCGGGGAAAATCGGCATGCCGTACAAGATTACGCTCATCACCAAGGAGGACTTTGACCGCGTGCTTGAGGCGTATAAAAATCTCTCGGGCGAGGTCGGCAGGGCATTGTCCGAATACGATACGGTCGCGAAGTCGCCCACTACGGACCGGCAGTCGCCGGACGCAGTGACTTCGCTTGAAGGGGCGTCAGCCTCCGGCGAAGAGTCGCTCAATCTCTCCGGTCCTCACGAGGCGCTCAAAGAAGATGCGCCCGTCACAAAAATCGTCTCCACGATACTGCGGTACGCCATTGAAGGGCACTCGTCCGACATTCACATTGAACCGTCGGCTACCAAGACGCGGGTCCGGTTCCGTATGGACGGCAAATTGCACACCTCCATTGAATTGCCGGCGAAAGTGCATGAGGCGGTTGTCGCGCGTATCAAGATACTCTCAAAGCTCCGCTTGGACGAGAAGCGCAAGCCGCAAGACGGGCGCTTCTCGGCGACCGTTGAGAAGCGCCGCGTTGACTTCCGTGTCTCCACCTTCCCGACCGAATATGGCGAGAAAGTGGAAATGCGTATTCTTGACCGGTCAACGACGACAACGACGCTGGAATCGGTCGGCTTCAACGCCGCGCAACTCACCGAAGTGCGCGATATGATGAAATCTCCCTTCGGCATCATCCTCATCGCCGGGCCGACCGGTTCGGGCAAATCTACGACCCTCTTTTCTATGCTTTCCGAGACGGACCGCGAAACGGAAAACGTCGTATCGCTTGAAGACCCGGTGGAGTACGAGATTCCCGGCGTCTCGCAGAGCCAGGTGCGGCCCGAGATCGGCTACGACTTCGCGAACGGGCTCCGTTCCATCCTGCGCCAGGACCCGGACATCATCATGGTCGGCGAGATTCGCGATAAAGAGACCGCGGTCCTCGCGGTGCAGGCCGCGCTCACCGGCCACCTCGTGTTCTCCACCATCCACACCAATTCTGCGGTCGGCGCCATTCCGCGTCTCATTGATATGGGCGTGGACCCGTTCCTTATCGCGCCGACCTTGGTCGCCGTCATCGGGCAGCGGCTCGTCCGGAAGCTCTGTCCCGGGGCGGGGAAGCCGTTTCCGGTTGATGAGAGCGTCAAACAGCTTCTGGACCGTGATTTTGCCGATTTGCCCGAAAAGTACCGCAGTGCCCTGCCGCCGTTCAATCAATTTTTCCACGCGAGCCCGACGGAGGAATGCCCGAACGGGACGCGCGGCCGTACCGGCGTCTTTGAGATATTGCGTATGAACAAGAGCCTGGAGCAGGTGGTGCTGAAAACACCGGTGGAGGAGGATGTGTATGCCGTTGCGCGGGCGGGCGGTATGCTCACGATGCGCGAGGACGCTATCAAGAAAGCGCTCGCCGGTGAAATTCCTTTTGAAGAAATCAACACGCTCGGCGGGGAACTTTTCCCCGAAGAGGAAGTGGCTTGACCTGGAGATGGTATATACTACCCAGTGATGGCCTACCGCGTGTATCTTGTTGATGATGACCGGTTTCTCCTTGACCTCTATGCGGTCAAATTTAAAAACGCCGGCCACGAGGTGACTGCGTTCGGGAGCGGCGAAGAGCTCCTGGCCGCGCTCCGGAAAGGGGACGCAAAAGCGCCCGATGCCATCCTCCTGGACCTCATTATGCCGGGCATCGGCGGGTTCGGCGCGCTTGAGGCGATACGAAAGGAACAGCTTGCCCCCGGTGCGAAAATCGTCATTTTGAGCAACCAGGGCCAGGATTCCGACATAGAAAAGGCGAAACAGCTCGCCGCTGACGGCTACATTATCAAGGCATCCGCGATTCCGTCCGAAGTATTCGCCGAGACGATGCGCACGATTGAATCCGGTGCAGCGAAGAAATCCCTCTAATACTATTCCTATGGCCGCCGACAAACGCCTTGCAGAACTTCTTGACCTCGTCGTCGCGCAGGGCGGCTCGGATCTCCACATCTTCGCCGGCGGTTCGCCGATGATTCGCGTGTCCGGCGCGCTCATCCCCGTGTCCAAATACGCGCCGTTTACGCCCGAAGAGACCGAGGCGATACTGCGGTCCATCGTGCCGCCGGAGCGCTGGGACGCATTTGGAAAAGACCAAACGATTGACCTCTCATATGCGCATAAGGCGGATATGCGCTTCCGCGTGAACGGCTACCGCGTGCAGGGAGCGACCGCGCTCGCGCTCCGGCTCATTCCGCGCGCCATCAGCACCTTCGCCGAGCTCAACCTCCCGTCCGTGCTGGAGGTATTCACCCAGCGCGAGCAGGGCTTCTTCTTGTGCGTGGGGCCGGTCGGGCAGGGGAAGTCGACGACACTCGCGACGATGATTGACCGCATCAACGACTCGCGCGCGGAGCACATCCTCACCATTGAAGACCCCGTTGAGTACCTGTTCACGCCGAAGCGGTCGCTCATCCACCAGCGCGAGATTCATATTGATGCGCCGGATTTCCATACGGCGCTGCAGAGCGCGTTCCGCGAGGATGTGGACGTCATTATGGTCGGCGAAATGCGCGATTACGAGACCATCTCCTCCGCAGTCACCGCCGCGGAGACCGGCCACCTCGTGTTCTCCACGCTCCACACCAACAACGCGGCGCAGACCATTGACCGCATCATTGATATGTTCCCGGCCGAACAGCAGGGGCAGGTGCGCGTGCAATTGTCGGGAAGTCTGGCCGGCATTTTCTCGCAACGGCTCATTCCGCGCATCTCGGGCGGACTCATCCCGGCTTACGAGCTCCTCATCAACAACAACGCCGTGAGCACGCTCATCCGCGAGGCGCGCACGCACGAAATCAGCACCGTCATCCAGACGTCCTCGCAAGACGGCATGATTGATATGGACCGTTCGCTCGCCGAGCTCGTCCAGAAAGGGGAGGTGACCGTGGAGCACGCGTACGAATACGCGATGGACCCCAAGACGTTTGACCACTACCTCTAGTATGCTCTTCTCCTACCACGCGATTGATAAAGACGGGCACGAACGCGAGGGGACCATTGAGGCGCCCTCCAAGGAAGTCGCCGTTTCCGCGCTCCAGCGGCGCAGTCTCATCATCTCGGCGATTGAATCGTCAGAGAAACGTTCGCTGCTCGAGATGAACTTTACGTTCCTCGGGCGCGTCTCCAACAAGGACGTCGTCATTCTCTCGCGCCAGATCGCGACCCTGTTTGAGGCGCAGGTATCCGCGCTCCGCGTCTTCCGCCTCCTTGCCTCCGAAGTGGAGAATAAACAGCTCGCGACCGTTCTTTCCACGGTCGGCGATGACCTCCAGGGCGGCAGCCCCATTAGTAAGGCGCTCGCGCGCCACCCCAAAGTCTTTTCTACGTTTTATGTGAATATGGTGCGAGCGGGCGAGGAGTCGGGCAAGCTGTCGGAGACGTTCAACTACCTCGCCGACTACCTTGACCGTTCGTATGACCTCATCAGCAAGGCCGAGAATGCGCTCATCTACCCGATTTTCGTTATCGCGGTGTTCTTCGCCGTTATGGCGCTTATGCTCACGCTCGTCATACCGAAGATCAGCGCCGTTCTCGTTGATTCCGGCCAGCCGATTCCGGTCTACACCGGCATCATTATCGGTTTCTCCAACTTTCTCGTGCACTACGGCATTTTTGTCCTCATCGCGCTTATCGCCGGCGGCTTCTACCTGTGGCAACTCGGGAAGACCGAGAACGGCAAGCTGGTGCTTGACGGCTTGAAGCTCAATGTCCCCTATATCGGCGACCTCTACGAGAAACTCTACCTCTCGCGCATTGCGGACAACTTCTCCACCATGCTTCTCTCCGGTGTTTCGGTCATTGAGGCGATTGATATCACCGCCGCCGTCGTGGGCAATTCCGTCTATGAGCGCGTGTTGCACGACGTGGGGGCGGACGTGAAGGGCGGCTCCTCCATTTCCGACGCGCTCGGGCGGCACTCCGAGATGCCGGGCATTATGGTTGCAATGACGAAAGTCGGCGAAGAAACGGGCGAACTCGGGAAAATCCTGACAACGCTCGCCAAATTCTATAACCGCGAGGTATCCACGGCGGTGGACACGCTCGTGGACCTCATTGAGCCGATTATGATTGTGCTTCTCGGTCTCGGCGTCGGGGTCCTGCTCGCGGCGATTCTGCTCCCGATTTATAACCTCGCCGGCGCTATCTAGGGGAGGACTACCAAGCGAGACGAGCCGAAAGGGAGCAAGGATTTTCCTAATCCTAATCCTTATCCACACCCCTGTTTCCTTTATTTCCGCTATGCCGTACAATTTACCTATTACCCGCACAAAATATATTATGAATAAAAATCGTTCCCAAGGCTTTACCCTTATAGAATTGCTCGTCGTCATCGCCATCATCGGCATTCTCTCGGCGGTCGTGCTCGCGTCGCTTAATACGGCCCGGAGCAAGGGGAACGATGCGGCTATCCAATCCGACCTCTCCACGGTTCAGACCGAGGCGGAGATCTGGTACGGCGGCGGAAACGGCAATACGAGTACGAACACCTATGCGAGCATGTGTACCGGTGATAGCGTCATCGTGAAGGCGCTCGCCGGAGCGACGACGGCAAGCGCCGGTACGGTCGTCTGCAACGCGTCGGCTGCCGCGTATGCCGTTGAGTCGCCGCTTGCGACCGGCGGATACTGGTGCGTTGACTACACTGGGACGGCCGGCAAGCGGACGACCCTGCTCGCAGCGAGCACCTATACGTGCCCGGCAACCTAACAGAAGAGGTGCCTCCACAACTCACTTAATCCTGATTACGTATGCGTCATAACTTACAACGCGGCTTCACCCTCATTGAGCTCCTCGTCGTCATTGCTATCATCGGCATCCTCTCGGCGGTCGTGCTCGCGTCGCTTAATACGGCCCGGAGCAAAGGGAACGATGCGGCGATTATGTCTGACATAGACGGTATCCGGACGCAGGCGGGTATTGATAACACCTCAAACGGCAATTACACGGGCGTCTGCACCACGGACACCACCGTCCAGAATCAGCTGGCGGGAGCCAAGAAGGCGAACAACAACGGTACGGTGAATTGTAATGTCTCAACCAACGGTTCGGCCTACGCGGCGAACGCCGCACTTGTGGCAACGCCGGGCACGTTCTATTGCGTTGACAGTACGGGCGCCGGAACGACAACCGCGACAGATACGATTGGTACGTCAGGGACTCAGTGCTAGTCGGCAGTACGATGTGAGCAAGAACCCGCGGCCGAGTCCGCGGGTTCTTGCTATACTGCATGTACAATGTCTCTCTTTATGATCGTCGCGCTCTTCGTACTCGGCGCGGTTGTCGCGAGTTTCGTCGGCGTCATCGTTGCGCGCCTTAATACGGGGGAGGGGATTGCGACCGGCCGCTCGCGCTGCGACGCGTGCGCGGCGGCGCTCCCGCCGTCCGCCCTTGTACCGATTCTTTCATACGTCGCTTCGGGCGGGCGGGCGCAGTGTTGCGGCGCGCGTCTCTCGCCGATCGCTCCGCTTTCGGAATTTCTGCTCGGCGCGCTTTTCGTACTCGCATACCGTGCGCTCGGTCCCGTGCCCGCGCTCCCGCTCATGCTGGTCTCGCTCTCGGTGCTCCTTGCACTCGTGCTTTACGACCTGGCGCACCAGATACTTCCGCCCGTACTCCTTACGGTTTTCGTTGTCGCAAGTGCCGTGACCGGGTACGTGCTTGCACCCTCTCCGCTCGCATTCGCGTATACGCTTCCTATGGCGTTCGTCCTCGCCGGCTTCCTTGCCCTCATTCATTTCGCGTCGCGCGGCCGCGCGATGGGGTTTGCCGACACACCGTTTGTGTTCGGCCTTGCGCTTCTGGTCGGCCCCGCCGCGTTTCCCGGATTCGTTTTTTCGTTCTGGATCGGCGCGGTCATCGGGATAGCGCTGTTGTTGAAGAGGCCTAAGGGCTCTAGAATGGGAGTTGAGGTGCCGTTCGCGCCGTTTCTGGCAGCGGGCTTTCTCCTCGCGTACGTTACCCAATGGAACCCTTTCATCTTCGCCGCACTATTTCCCGGCCGCTAACTGCCGACAGGGGGTTCACCCTCGTTGAACTTCTGGTCGTGCTCGCAATTATGCTGACCATTACCTCTATCGCGCTCACGAGCCAGAGCTCTTTCAACAAGACGCTCATCCTGGCAAATACGGCGTACGATATCGGACTCACGCTCCGCTCTGCCGAGAGCTTCGGGCTCGGCAGCCGTGCGACGACGCTCGGTGCGGCGAATGCCGGCTACGGCATTCATATATCAGCCGGCTCAAATAATTCGTTCATACTTTTTGCCGACACGTCGCCCGCCGGATCGCCCGGATCGCTGAACTGTTCCTCAAAATCGTCTGTTGGAGCTCCCAACTGTGGCCCGGGAGACGGTGTGTATACGGCGTCTGATGTGTCTACACCGTCTATTCCGTCCTATACGCTTAACAACGGCGTTATCATAAGCGATTTCTGCGCCTATAACGGCAGTTGGGTCTGCGCACATTCTTACGGAAGTACGCTCTCCGCGCTTGATATCGTGTTTGCGCGCCCGAACCCGACCCCGACGATAACTGCGAACGGTCAGACGTACACGAACGCGTGCATTATTGTCTCTTCGCTGCAGGCGGGGACCATCCCGCACTACGTCTCAGTTTCCCCTTCGGGGGAAATAAGCTCGGGGCAGTTGAGTGCGAGCATCACCTCGTGCCCCTAGTATGAACAACATCCGACGAACGGTTCCGAACCAAAAGCGACGGGGGTACACGCTGGTTGAACTCGTCGTTGCCGTCGGACTTTTCGCGCTCGTTATGACGCTCGCCTCGGGGGCGTATCTTTTGATGATTAGCATCAATCGGCAGGCCCAGGGAATTGCAACCGGTATCAATAACCTTTCGTTCGCGCTTGAGACCGTGACGCGCACCATTCGCACCGGCAGGAATTATCCCTGCAACACGGTCACCAGCTGCACCATAGACGCCGCCACCGGCGGGAGTTTCTCCTTTACCGACGAGAACGACAACACGGTTACCTACTCCCTCGGTACGACCGCCGCGTCAAAGCAGTACATAGAAGTGACGACGTACAGCGCCGCGAACGGCACCGTCATTGCCGCGCTGACCGACCCGCAGTCGGTTGATGTTACCGGACTGACGTTTTACGTCTCCGGAACGAAACCGGGTGATATCTACCAGGATATCTACCAGCCGCACGTCACCATTATCGTCCAAGGCAACGTCTCGGTCGGGCCCGGGAAGCCACCGCAACCGTTTTCAATTGAGACCGGCGCGACGATGCGCGGCACCGACCTATGAGTATGGAAAAGACCTCCGGATTCACACTTATTGAGACGATGGTTGCGGTGACGATTCTCACGCTCTCGGTCGCGGGACCCTTATACACCGCAGACCGTGCCATCGTCGCCGCGCAGACCGCGAGCGCCCAGCTGACCGCCTCGTATCTCGCGCAGGAAGGTGTTGAGTATGTGCGTATGCTACGCGATGATGACTATCTCAATACGTACTACACTCCCGGGGCGACGGACGTCTCAATCACTGCGTGGACGGCGTTTCTCACAGAAATCGCTCCCTGCGCCGCAACGGCCTGTATGCTTGACCCCCTCAAAAGCGCGGGCGTCGGCCCCACAGACGCACTCATACAGCTCACCACCGGCACCCCGCAGACGCTCTACGACGCAACGCCGCTGTATCTTCTATCAAATGGCGAGTATACCCAGCAGAGCGGCTCGGGGACGAAGCAGGTCTTTACGCGCATTGTCCAGGCGGCCGCGGTTTCTGCAACCGAGGAAGCGGTGACCTCTACGGTGACGTGGCCGTTCCACGACACGACGTATAAAGTGACGGTTACCGACCACCTCACCCAATGGCAATGAACACGGCACCTAACACACTCCATACCGAGAACGGCAAGCGGGGGTTCACGCTGCTGATAGCGATTATCTTTATGTCGGTCATGCTTTCGTTCGGCCTCACGCTCGGCTCGCTCGGCTACAAGCAAGAGGTGCTCGCGTCAAACGCCATAGAGTCGCAGTACGCGTTTTACGCCGCCGACTCGGCGCTTGAATGCGCGCTCTATTATGCGCAGCAGGCAAACCTGTTTGCCTATAATGCGGACACCAACCAGCCCATACCTTCCTTCCCTTGCGATAATACGTCGCCGTATCTAAATCCGACCAGGAGCTATGCCGGGAGCGGCAGTACGGCTGTTGAGATTCTCGGGTACCGATTTCAGCTTGACGCGCGTACGCCAAACCCGCGCTGTGCGGATGTGACGGTATATTCCTATCAGAGTCCGCAGGCCGGCAATAACAACATAACTACCTACATCTTCTCGCAGGGATACGACGTGGCATGTTCTTCGGTCGGCGGTTCGCGCTTCGTTTCGCGCGGCATCAGCGCCCATTATTGATAGACCGGCGGGGCTGGTATAGTTGTCCTATGGCTCCCCGAAACGCGACGGAACGTGCGGAGAAACTGCGCGAACTGCTGGCGTATCACGCGCACCGCTACTACACGCTTGACGCGCCGGAGCTCTCCGACAGTGCGTACGACGCGCTCCAACGCGAACTGCGCGCACTTGAAGAGCGCTATCCCGAGCTCATACGCGCCGATGCGGTGACCCAGCGCGTCGTCGGCGAGGCGCTGCCGGCGCTCAAAAAAGTGCGCCATACCGTGCCGCAGTGGTCGTTCAATGACGCGTTTGACCCCGAGGAACTGCGCGCGTTTGACGAGCGGGTGCGCAAGGCAAGCGGCGCGGCGCAGACCTACGACGTGGAGCTCAAGATAGACGGGCTCAAGGTCGTGTTCACCTACGAGAAAGGGCGGCTCGTCCGCGCGGCGACGCGCGGCGACGGCGTCATCGGCGAGGACGTCACTCACAACGCGCGCACCATTGCGTCGGTACCCGAGCGGCTTGCGCGTCCGGTTGACCTCGTCGCCGAGGGCGAGGTGTATCTCTCGCGCTCGGGATTCGCGAAGCTGAACGCCGAGCGGCAGAAGCGGGGAGAGCCGCTGTTCGCGAATCCGCGCAACGCCGCCGCGGGCTCCATCCGCCAGCTTGACCCGGCCATTGCAGCGGCGCGTCCGCTCGGCGCGTTCGTCTACGATGTCGCACAGACGTCCGAGCCATTCCCAAAGACGCAAAGCGACGAGCTCGCGTACGTGGCGGCGCTCGGGCTCCCCGTCAACCCGGAGCATCGTCACGCGGATTCGCTCCAAGAAGTGTTTGCGTACTGGGAAGAGTGGAAGGGAAGTGCGCGCGAGAAAGTTGACTATCAGCTTGACGGCATCGTGCTGAAAGTGGAATCAAACGCGGCACAGCGCCTGCTCGGCTACACCGGCAAGGCGCCGCGCTTCGCCATCGCCTATAAATTCCCGCCGGAGCAGGTGGAGACCGTCATTGAGGAGATTACGCTCCAGGTCGGGCGCACAGGCAAGCTCACGCCGGTCGCGCACCTGCGCCCGGTCGCGGTTGCGGGCACGACCGTCGCGCGCGCCACGCTCCACAACGAGGATTTCATCAAGGAGAAAGACATCCGCGTCGGCGATACGGTCATTTTGCAGAAAGCCGGCGATATCATTCCGGAAATCGTGTCGGTTCTGAAGGAGCTCCGGCCGAAGAGTGCACGGCCGTGGGTATTCCCGACACATTCGCCCCTGTGCGGCGGCGACGGGCGCATTGAACGCGTGCCCGGCGAAGCGGCGCACCGGTGCTCCGTCGCGGGTTCGTTTGAACAGCAGGCGCGCAAGCTCATCCATTTTGCCGGCAAACACGCGCTGGATATTGACGGGTGCGGCCGTGAGACGGTGAAGCTCCTGATGGAACAGAATCTCATCGCCGACTTTGACGATATCTTTGAATTGACCAAGGATGAACTACTCGCGCTTGAGGGATTTGAAGAGACGAAAGCGGCGAAACTCGTCGCGGCAATCAAAGCGGCGCGGCGCGTACCGCTGGACCGCCTGCTCATCGGACTCTCCATAGCGCATGTGGGTGAAGAGACCGCGTACCTGCTCGCGACGCACTACGGGACGATTGCGGCGCTCGGCAAAGCGAGTGAGGAGGCGTTGTCGCGCATTGACGGCATCGGTCCCATTATCGGGAAATCGGTCGCCGTATGGTTTCGGGACGCAGGGAACCGCGCATTGCTCGCGCGGCTCCTGAAGCACCTGAAGGTCGCAAAAGTCGCGGCACCGGCAAAAGGTCCACTGACCGGACAGACCGTGGTCGTCACGGGCACGCTGCCGACCCTCTCGCGCGAGGAGGCCGAAGCGCGGGTGCGCGCGGCGGGCGGGAAGGCGGCCGCGTCGGTGTCGGCGAAGACGTCGTTCGTCGTGGCGGGCGATGCTCCGGGCTCCAAGCTCGCGAAAGCGGGCGAGCTCGGTATTCCGGTCATTGAAGAGGCTGATTTTCTCAAGAGGCTGGAGACGTGATAGAGTGCGAATTATGGCAACGACCGAAGAGGTGCAGAAGTTGGCCGCACTTGCGCGCATCAGCGTCGCGGACGCGGAGCTGGAGAAATTCACGAGCGAATTTGACGCGATACTTGCGTACGTCGGCCAGCTGGAGAAATTGAACCTTCCGACCGACGGCGCGGGGGCGGGGAAGCCGCCGCTCCGGAACGTGATGCGCGCGGACGGCACGCCGCACGAGAGCGGCGCATACACGAAGAGGGTTGTCGCGCAGTTTCCGGCGCACGAGGGCGATGCACTCGCGGTGAAGCAGATCATTACGCATGAGTAAGAAACCGAACGAGCTGACGATAGAAGAAGCCGCCCGCGCGCTGCGCGCGCGAGAGCTCACCGTCCGCGCGCTCTGGGACGCCTGTGCCGAGGCCGCGCACGCGGAGAATCCTGAACTGCATGCGTTCTTGGAGTTATTTGACGCCGACGACGCGGCCATTGCCGCCGCCGAGAAGCGCATTGACGACGAGGGCGAGAAGGCGCCGCTTTTGTGCGGCATCCCGCTTGCGATCAAAGACAACATCTTGATAGAAGGGAAGATTGCGAGCGCCGCAAGCAAGATGCTCGCGGACTACCGCGCGACCTATGATGCGGCGGTCATCCAGAAACTGAAAGACGCCGGGGCGCTCTTCCTCGGCCGCACCAATATGGACGAGTTCGCACTCGGCGGCTCCACCGAGAATTCCGCCTTTGGCGTAACGAAAAATCCGCACGACACAAGCCGCGTCTCCGGCGGGACGTCCGGCGGCTCCGCCGCCGCGGTCGCCGCGCACTTGTGCATCGCCGCACTCGGCACCGACACCGGCGGTTCGGTGCGGAACCCCGCGAGCTACTGCGGCGTTGTCGGTGCGAAGCCGACCTACGGCGCCGTGTCGCGCTCCGGCATCATCGCCGCTGCATCGTCGTTTGACCAGGTCGGGCCGATTACCAAGACGACAGAAGACGCGCGCATACTCCTGGATACGATTCGGGGACGCGATGCACTGGACGCCACCACCATTCCGGACGACCTCTACGCGCCGCGCACAGCGGGGACATCTTTGCGTATCGGCGTTTTGCGTTCATTGGTCGCAAAAGACGGCATTGATGCGGATATGCGCGCCGCGTTTGAGGCGACGCTCCAGAAATTGGAGCACGCAGGGCACACCCTGGTTGACATATCCATCCCGCTCGCGGACCCGGCGCTCGCCGCGTACTACATCATCAATTTCGCGGAAGTGTCCGCAAATCTCGCGCGGTTTGACGGCATGCGCTACGGGCACGCCGCGCGCGGGGAGACGCTTCTGGACGACTACGTCCTCTCGCGCACCGAGGGTTTCGGCGAAGAGACGCGCCGCCGCATTCTCCTCGGCACATTCGTGCTCTCGTCCGGGTATATAGATGCATACTATCGCAAGGCGGACGCCGCGCGTGCCGCGCTTCGCCGTGCATTTGAGGAGGCGTTTGAATCGGTAGACGTCATCGCGACGCCGACAATGCCGACACCCGCTTTTACAATAGGAGAGAAATCCGACCCGCTCGCGATGTATCTGGAAGACATTTTCACCGTGACCGCGAACCTGACCGGCCAGCCCGCGCTCTCCGTCCCGATGGGCACCGTGGCGCGAGAAGGGAAACAGCTCCCCGTCGGCATCCACTTCACCGCGCCGCATCAGGCGGAGGCGGTCCTCTTTGCCGCGGGGCGCGCCGTTGAGAACTCGCGGTAACGCCCTTTGGGCGCGTTATACTAAGCGCATATGCAGACGGGCAACCAACTGAACGTTGAGTATCTCTTCCGCCTCGTCTACGACTGTTTCCACGGCGCGTGTTACGGCTCGCTCACGGGATTTGAATCGTTCTTCGCCAATCTCTGGCTCTGGATTATCGGTGTCGGCTACGCGCTTTCGGTCATCGCGCTCTTCGTCATCGTGTATTGTATGGTGCGCCTGTTTGAGTTGCGGAGGCGTGAAGAAGAGTATTACGGTACGCTCATCCTCGCGCCGGACGCCGAGAGCGGCGGGCATCCGCGCTGGAAGCGCATCACCGAGCTCGCCGAGGGGACGGAATCAAGCGGCTGGCGCGAAGCGATTATTGAAGCCGATATTATGCTGGACGAAGCGCTGACGAATCAGGGATACGTGGGCGATAACGTGAGCGATAAACTGAAAACCGCCGAACCGCTCACCTTCCCGCATCTCCAGGACGCCTGGGAAGCGCACAAAGTGCGCAACCAGATTGCGCACCAGGGTTCGGCGTTCAATCTCTCTATTGACCTCGTCCACCGCACCATCGCGCGCTACGCGGCCGTGCTGAAAGGGCTGAAGGCTATTTAGGTTGCAATCTTTTTGAGAAAGTTCGTTTGCGATGACAATTTGCGCAGACTAATTCACATTTCCGTATCTCCTGCGTAATCGCTTCAATACTTAGTACGGTGTGAGACCAACTCCCGACATTAAATTTCTTGACTGCATTGCCATCAACATGGTCGAAATCCAGCACGTAAGGAAATTCTTTTCCTGAAAAACCACAATCAACACAAGAACGTGCCCTCTTATACTGTTCAATAAACGCAGTCACTCGGCTCTTATTTCTGCGTACATACGAGATGTGCTTCTCTTTATTTTTCGGATACCAAATTTCCTTCATATACTTCGCGTGATATTCTTTTCTTCGCGCCGGATCTTTATGTGCCATATCCAAAGTCTAGCATCACTACCGAAAGGATAGGTTATGAATCCACAATCTTTGGTGAAATTGTCCGCTTTATACATAGATGTTGTGCAATTTACTCATAAAGGTGTAGTATTGGACGCAGCGGGGTAGAGGAGAGGTACCTCGGGAGGCTCATGTGAAAACGTGACCCTATCCGGTAACGGGTAGCGGAAAACTCTCTAAATTGCTGGAATACCGTTAGAGCTTCTTGTGCTACAGCGTGATCCGAAAGGATGAGCGCGAATGCTCGAAAAACGAGAAGATTCGGCAATCAGCAGCCAAGTCCAGCCTCATGTATCCGGGGGTTCCCCCATTCCGATGGGGGAGGCGAACGGCAGAGTGCGAGAGCGAGGACGCATAGTCCGAGCAAAAGCAGCTCTGGTAAGTGAGACTTGAAAGGTTCAGAGACTATAATGGGAGAGTCCCTATGGGATTGTGGTATAGTCCATTCCCGCTGGAAACAGCAGGTGTAAAAGAACCTCCAGACGCCGGTTCGATTCCGGCCCCCGCAACAAGGTCGGACTGTCCAGCACGGAAGTCCTCAGAAAGCTTGAATATGGGCGACAAAATAGCGGTGCCAAACAATCCGGTGGCTTTGTCGTACACGATGCCCCCCGGTAGCACCAATTTCTGCAGTCGCTGTTTCTTAGCAGGGTTCGTTAGATCGAGCCACTGACGCGCCACATCGCGCACAAATTTCGTTCCGTAGGCCAATTGTATCTCAAGGTCTGCTTCGCTCGTCTGCGCCTCATTCTTGGCGATTCTAAGCCCTGTGAGCTGGTTATCTAGCGAATCACGCATCTCGGTATATTCTTCTTTAGAAATCTCGTTATTGACGCGCAAAGTGAGTAGTCGTCGCTTCTGGTTCTCTAGGTTGCCCAATCGGACGGCATAGTGCTGTTTCTCTTGTCCTGCACTCGTCTTGCGAGAGCGTATCTCGTCGAGCATTACTTGTTCAAACATACTGACAAACTTCTCGGTGGGTGTAATCCGCTTTAGGTAGCCGTAGAATTTCTTTTCCAAAACATCTTTGGTGATGTTGTCTCTATTAGTACAGGCCAGATTGTGGCAACGATAGTAGGGGTACTTTTTACCACTACGGCCTGTCTGCCAACTCGCGGTCATAAAAGATCCACAGGTACAGCGAATAGCTCCGCGTAACGGGAAATCGGGATGGTGTTTAAGGCGGAAACTGGTCGCGTTATTCGATAACCCGCGCTTCACGTTCTGAATGGCCCCGTATTCTTCAAGCGTAATCATCGGCTTGTGCAGTCCTCGATGTTCGTCGCCACTCCACGGGTCAGTGAGGACTCCGGCATAGAACTTGTTTGTAAGTATTACGTTCCAGAGCTGTTTGCTCATCGGCTTACCGGTTCGCGTCTGCAAGCCCCATTTATTACTCTCCTCGGCTAGTTGCGTGATGGTGTGCTGTCCTCCAGCGTAGAGGCGTAAACCCTTTTGAATAAGATAGAAGCGTTCCTCATCTGGTTGATCCGGCAATAACTTGCGCCGCTCCACTCGGTTCTTTGAGTTCGTATATCCTATCGGTGGCATCCACGGCGAAATGCCGTCTCGTAGACGCGCTCGCATACCGCCCTCGCATCGTTGCTTGCGTATGTCATTTTCAAATTGAGCATACCCAGCCAGCATCGCCTCTAGCATTTTCCCCACAGGCCCCTCGCTGATGATTTCTTCCGTTACGGAATGTAGGGAAGTGCCGTACTTGAGCAGTTGCGCTTGCAAGCCGTAGTGGTCGGTCATGTTGCGAGCGAAGCGGTCGAGCTTCCAAACAATGAAGGCCTTTATCTCGTCTTTGTGCTCTTTACAGTAATCGAGTGCCTTGATGAGTTCGGTGCGATTCGCGGCAGTCGCAGATTCACCTCGTTCAATGAAAACCTTTGCAACCTTTAAGCCCTTATTTTCGGCGTACTCAATGCACGCACGCTCTTGGCTCTCCAAGCTGGTGCCGTGGAGCTGGTCGTTAGAAGAAACTCGGACGTAGACGATTCCTTGGTTCATAGTGTTCCTTCGGTTAATGATACACCGGAAAGCGCGTCTCGTTTGCCACTGAATCTCGAATAGTCGAGCGCGTCCGTATTTCTGCATTTCCTCTTAAAAGAAGCATTGAAAATGCAGTATTTATTCTTTATAT
>DAICZA010000011.1 GCA_027311385.1 bacterium
GAATTAGTACCGATGATTTTCGCCACACCAGCAGTTATTCCTTCAGGTCGTTCTGAGGTCTCCCGTAATACCAACACCGGCTTACCAAATGTTGGTGCTTCTTCTTGCAGACCGCCAGAATCCGTAACAACAAGGGTAGATTCTTTCAAAAGATGAGTGAGCGACGCATAATCGAGCGGCTCCAGCAAAGAAACATTCCTCACCCCCCCTAACGCGGACGTGATTACTTTTCGAACATTCGGATTGGGGTGCACAGGGACAACAATCTGTATATCATCATGAGCAACCGCTACCCGTTTTAACCCCTCGCAAATATGTTCGAGAGGTAATCCGAAATTTTCTCTACGATGCGTCGTTGCAAGTATGATTCTCTTATTTCTGGGAACCTGTGCAAGCGGACCGCTCAGCCAATCATAAGATTTTTGCGCAACAAGACGCAGTGAATCAATAACAGTATTACCAGTAACAAATATTCGTTCTGATATAACCGATTCCTTCAGGAGATTCTGCCTCGCAACCTCCGTTGGCGCAAAATAAGAATCACCAAAACTATCTATGATTTTCCTGTTTGTTTCTTCAGGAAATGGATTGTGTGCATCCCATGTCCGCAACCCAGCTTCAATATGCCCAACCTTCACTTTATTATAAAAAGCAGCTAAAGCCGCTGCCATAGCGGTTGTCGTGTCTCCTTGCACCAACACCCAATCTGGTAATTCTTTTCGCAAAACAGAATCAACACCTAACAGCACCTTGCTAGTGAGTTCAGCAAGAGTCTGATTTGTCTGCATAAGATTGAGATCGTAGTCTGGCTTGACATCGAACAAACTCAAGACCTGATCGAGCATATCACGGTGTTGCCCTGTCACACAGACTACCACCAGAAACTTCTCAGGATGATTTTTTAATTCTCGAATCACGGGAGCCATCTTAATAGCCTCTGGTCGAGTGCCAAAAACGCAAAGAATTTTTTTCATAGTATTTGTAAAGAATCCACAATAGCAATCGACCTTTTCTGCCAAGAATACTCCTTCACTTTTCCCTTTGCATGAGCAACTTTCCTTTGCGATTGATCTACCCCCCCAAGCGCGGCTTTTATACTCTCCGCAAGCGCATTGACATCGTCAGGACGGAAGAAGTACGCATCATCGTCAGTGAGCACTTCGCGCGTCGACGGAGTGTCGGAGGCGACAATCGGAACGCCAGAGGCCATATAGGTGAAGAGTTTGAGTGGCGAGGTGTAGAGCATCGACACTTCGCTCTTGCCCGTATTCGGGAGGATGAGCACATCTGCGGCCGCCTGATTATCAGCGAGTTCGCGATAGGGATGAAAGCCGAGGAAATGCACGTTCGGGTATCGAGTCTTGAGCATCGTCACTTGTTCAGGCTCCCCACCAATAACTGCGACTTCCGTATCTGACGGAAGGAGCGCCGCCGCATCACACAAGGTGTCAACTCCTTTCCAGCCGTCGACACGTCCGATATATAGAGCAATCTTCTTGTCTTGCGGCAGACCGAGACGATTGCGCGCTGCTTCCTTCGACTCGGGGTGCGCAAATGCATCAAGATCGACTCCATCCGGGGCGACGACGATCTTCTCGCGTGGGACACCGATAGCGACGAACGACTCTCCTGTCGCCTTCGAGATGACGACGATACGGTAGGCAAAACGGGCAACAAGGCGCGCCATCAATGCTGGTGCGCCATGTGCTTCATAGACGAGACGGCGCCCGAGCAAGACGTATTGCAGGAGCACGAGTGCGTCGCGTGAGTAAATGATATCGGCCGCCCAGAATTGCTTGAGCCAACGCGCGCGCTCGGCAAAATAAAGCGAGGAAAAGAAGAAACCAACGCCCTCCAGCGACACTAAGTCAGGAACCTTCAGTGTGATGACTTTGAACAAACGGGAGACGCCATAATACTCGAAAGGGTCTTTTGAAATAGAGTTTATCCGTGTCGGTACTACCAATTCGATATCGTGCCCCTCTTTGGCAAAAGCTTCACACGTCTTCATTATCTGGACACCATGGGCCTTCTCGGTCGGAAGACGGATGTTCGCTAGGTAGAGGATTTTCATGTGTACGGCGGATGATTGCCCTGATTATTTAACGACTTCGAGCTCAAACACTACAATCTTAACCGGCACGAGTTTTGAAAGAAACTCATCGTAAAATTTCGGATACTTCTGTATGAATCTCTTGAAGGCACGGGCGAGAAAGTTCCCGCTTTGTGCCGGCCATCCGTACCAAAAGCCGACCTTATCGAATCTTTCAGAAGAATAGACACCGCCCGTCCTCCCCTTGGCCATATTGGAACAGAAATAATCCATCGTCTTAGATGTGAAGAAATGTTTATGCGTTGGGTCTTGAAACGCGCCACTGTGTCTGAAATAAGGGACTTCAATCACAACATGCGCGCCATTTTTTGAAATCCTGTGGACCTCTTTCATCACGCCCAACAAATCATCGAGATGCTCGAGACTATGAAATGAGAAAATAGCATCTGCTGTGCTATCGGGTATAGGCCACGGAAATACATTGAGATTGTGCACGATATCCGTCGTCTCCCCCTTGAGAACGTCAACATTGGTGACGCCTTGGTACCTTTGCCCACCTCCTCCCAGGTTGAAAGCTTTCTTGGGCGACTTAACCTCAATAACCCGCCCGTTTCGAGTGTATATGTCTTCAGCGAGAGTCATTGGGGAGATGGTATCACGATATCCTGCAAAGCCGCTGCGAACGTTTTGGTCGTGTAGTGCCCCTGTACTTTCGCACGACCAGCAGCCGCCATACGCACGCGTTCTTGAACATCGCTCCACAAACGTTCGATTGCGGCCGCTAATGTAGCCGGGTCGTGAGGAGCAACAATTACCAGTTCCTTATCGGGAGTAAAATAGTCCCGCATCCAGGAACGCTCGGTTGCGATAACTACCTTCCCCGCCGCCATCGCGTCGAGAATGACCGTCTGCCCCGAACAGTCGGAACCTTCTGGCGCGTCCTCCTCTTTCGACACCACGACGACCATCTTTGCGCGTGCGTATAAATCGCGTACCTCGGTGAGCGGGAGATCGTACCGCATCGAGACGTTCGGCGGTAGCGGCGTATCGGCAGAAAGATTTTTGCGTGCCGCGACAATGACAAATGGATGATTACTTCTTTTCGCCGCTTCAAGAAGCGTTGGGTAATCACGACCAAGGTCGCGGCCGACACTCAAAATGAAGTCTTCTTCATGGGAATTATCAACTGGAGCGTAAAAATCCGCATCAATGCCGAATGGCACGAACACGAGCCGTTCACGCGAGATGCCAATCCGTGCAAGATCCTCGAGCTGTTCGCGAGAAAGACAGATAATCCGCGTGTAGCTTTTCCAAAATGTCTTGAGCATAAAGAGACGCATCAGATGTGCGGTGTGGCGACGGATAAGTACGGAAGAATTAACGACTATGCAAAACCAACGCGTCTTCTTGTGCAAGAATCGCGCAGTCAATGAGACTAGGTATCCGAGAAGCAAATCATCCTGCGCGATAATCACGTCATACGCGAACATGCGCGGATACAGCACGATGCTCCGCGCTTGCCACGGCAACAGATGATAGAACCATGTCGGAACCATACCCCGCACTGTCGCTTCTACGTCTATGAATTCGGCACCTGCAATATGATTTGCGCCGCGCAACGCAGTATCAGCATTCTCACCGCGCGCAATTTCTCCTACGATTCGTTTCCGATTCGCCGCGCCACTGAAGAGGAAAAGAATCCGGTGTTCCCTACAATTCGTAGCATGCGGCGTAGATTCAACAACATTCATAGACACCATAAATTAAAGCACGGTAAGATGCGAGACGCTCTTATCATACGAAGAATCGCGAGAAGCGTATTCTCAGATTTCTTTTTTTCTGTAAAAAGAATGCTTTTATTTTCTTCAAGAAAGGCATTTTCTGCCTATCAACGATGACTCTCGCTCGTGCGCCGAACCCTTCTTTAAAGTGATTGTGCGTAGTGTCTTTCCTCACGCCGGGACCGAAATCAACAAAACGGATTCCTTTCTGGAGCGCCCATGCGATCATCTCGTCATACAACCTATTGTTTATGTTCAAGTGCCAGTGGCGATGGTCGGATACATTGAAACACAAAAGTTGATACTCTGAGGAGACGATGGTGTAATTACAGCCAACCAGCACATCTCCGTTATAGAGAGAGAAACAGACAATTGAAGAACCGAGATGCCGCTCAAGCGTGTCGAAATATTCTTTCTTCCCTGGAATACTCTTCAGACGACGTATGCTTTCTGTGTAGAGCGTATAAAAGCCTTCCGGAGGGGCGCCCACTTCAAGGCGTAATTCATTTGCATATGATTTCCTGACTTGGTTCCTCGTCTTTTTCTCATAAAGTTTGAACCGGTCTTCTGGTGAAGTTAATTGGTTGAGGTCTAAGAGATAGTGAATTAGTACGCCTCTAGCAGAGCTGTCATCGACAGAAATATCGCAGATTATCTCCGGATATGCGTTGCATGCATTGTCGATACGATTATTAACTTCCTTCAAAGTGGCTCCAAACACAACCGAATAAAATGCTTTAAATCCTCCAAAGAAAAGCGGCGTCCCTGATTTCTTGAATGCAGGAAAACCGTCTATACGGACATAATCCAGATCATAAGCTTCCTTCAGATAATTCTGAAACTGGGGATTTGTAGGCAAGCCGATTACTTCCATGTCTTTAGAGCGGCATACCAATCGATAGCGCGAGAGACTTTTCCGCGGAATTGCGAGAAAGTCGTGGCGCTGTCGACCGCGTTGCGCGGCAGGCGTAGCGGGTCGGTACCGGGACTGACTATCCCCTCCTCCACCGTCACGGCGGCGATGAAGCCCGCCTCGCGAACGAGCTCGACCGTCTCGTCTGAGAAATTCCCGAACGGGTAAGCGAAGAGTGTCGGGGTGCTGCCGAGGATTTCTTGCAGTATGCGGCGGGACTCGCGTATTTCGCGCGCCGCATCGGCGCGCGAAATTCTCGCGAGCTTCGGGTGCGAGAGCGTGTGCGGCTCGATACTGATGAGGCCCGAGTCGTGCATCTCGCGTAATTCTTCGGCAGTGCAGTACCCGCTGCTCTTGCCGATGAGGTCGGTGGTGACGAATATGGTCGCCGGAAAATTGTACTGCTTCAAGAGTGGGAAAATAGTCGCGTAATTGTCGCGGAATCCGTCGTCGAACGTGAGCACGACCACTCCACCGAGCGGCTGATGAGTGCGCAGCCGGCGCACAAGTTCCGCGAGTGATACGACCGAAAACCTTTTCCCCGCGATATAGGCCATCTGGCGTTGGAACTCTTCCGGCGAGACGGTCGAGAAATGATTCTCTTGATTGCCAACTGAATGGTACATGAGGATACTCGCACTCCTCTTCGAGAGCATCGGCTTCGGTATTAGCTTGAAGAAAAGCTCTTTAAAGATGAGCATGGGATTCATTCAGTATAGCTTTTAGCGCGGCCGCGCAAAATAGACGCGGGAAGCTCCGCGAGTAGGTCGGCGACGATGGCACGAGGCGTCAGATGAGCTCTGAAGAAGGCTGCGGCAGCTTCGCCGAGCTCACTGCGACGAACGGAATCGCGGGAGAGCGCTCGCACCGCCGCCGCGAGGGCGGCGGCGTCTGCGCTCGGCACGAGGACGAGCGGCGGCGCGGCAGGCGCGAAGAGCGCCCGTATCGCGGGAGAATCAGCCGTGATGATCGGTTTGCCCATCGCCATGCACTCGAAGACTTTGTTTGGCACGACGCGACCGGCCTTCTCGGTGTCGCCGAAGATGCCGAGGCACACCTGCGCCGATGCGATGAGACCCGGAAGCTCTTTCAGCGGTACTGAATCGACGAAGTCGACGTTTGTGAGACCGAGCTTAGCCGCTTCCTCTCGCACACGGCGATACTCCTGCCCGCCGCCGACGATGCGGAAACGAAGCGGCTCATCGGTGAGGAGGCGCGCCGCTTCGAGTATGTATGGCACGCCGTGAAGCGGGATGAATGTGCCGTGGAAATGCACGATGAATTCTCCTGTGCGCGGCGTATCGTGGGGATAGAAAATCCGTTCATCGGAGCCGACCGGCACTTGCAAGAACTTCTCTCGCGGCAATCCGAATGTCCGGACGAAATAATCGATATGCGCCTCCGTGTCGAGAAGCACGATACCGGCAAGTCGCGCGCTCGTATAATCGCGCAGCCAATCGAGCCGCCCGCGCAGACTCGCGGCACTATAGAGCTTCCGGTCGAAGACATTTGAATCGTAGAGCGAGACGAAGGCGTCGAACACTATCGGGCGACCGAACAAAAGCCGCGCGAGCCATACGACCGTATGGCCCGGGAAAGCGACGACGACGAGATCAAACGAATGCTTCCGAATACGGAAATATTCGCGAATGAGAAAAAAGAATTTCGAGATGCCGCGGTGCTCACGCGGGTCGACGCGGCACGGCACGACTTCAAAGCCGTTCTCTTCAAAACCGCGGATGAGCACCCTGTTGCGTGAATAAGACGGGTCATAGATGCCGAAGAAACACACCTCCGGCGTCTTTCTATCGACCTGCTTCATAGAAAGTGAGGAGGCGCGGTATGAGCGCTTGCACGCTCATGGTCTCGACGCGCTGCTGCAGGTCGGTGCGGACGCGCGCGGCCCCCTCGGGGTCGCGCGCGAGAGCCGCGATGCCTGCGGCGCAAGCGGCAGCATCGCGCTCGGGAAAGAGGAGCGCGCTCGCATGCGGGCCGAAAAGGTCAGAGAAGCCCCGATTGGACGCGAACACGAGCAATCCCGCCGCCATAGACTCGAGCACCGCCTTGTCGAGCCCGCCCGTCGGCGCCAGGTTCACCGAAATGTCGAAATGGCGGTACTGATCCGGCATCTGCGCATAGGGCACGCTCCCGGCGAATATGATCTGCTCGGAGACGCCTCGTTCTGCGGCGAGCTGCTTGAGCGACGCTTGATAGGCTTCGTCAGACGTGTTGGTCGGCGCACCGATGAGCGTCGCCGTCGCGGCGACCCCCTCCGCATTAAGCAGTGCGACCGCCTCGATGAGCGTATCGAGATTCTTGATTGGCGTGATGCGACCGACACTCACGATGCGCAGTGGCGTGCCGAGCGATCGAACCGATGCGTGGAATGCCGCCGTGTCGATGCCGTGCCCCACCACATGAAGCTTCGGCGTCGCGAGACGGAATCCTTCGGGCGAAGCGGTGAAGATATCGTCGGCGAAGAACGCCGCTATGCGAAGCTTCATATCGACGCTCTTGTGGACGTACCACAGGCCGATGCGCTTGCCGAGCATGCGCCACAGGGCGCCACCAATCACGACGTATTCCGGGTTCATATGCACGAAGACGGCGTCGTAGTCGTGGCGGAGGCGCCAGGCGAGGAGCTTGAAACGGATGGCGTAGCGGAGGCGCCGCGCGAAGCGCGGCGGATTCTCCTTCCCGAGCGAGTGCACGCGCACATTCACCGGAAGCGAATCATGCTTCCCTTCTTTGAGACAAATGACTTCTATAGATTCGACATGCTTCGCGAATTCCTCCACCCAACGCACGAAAAATCCGAGAGCCGAATCCTCCGTATCAACCGCCTGAGTGACGATGAGCAGCTTCATATGCTATCCGGACCATAAACACCTTCCAAAAGGTCGCTATCTTTTCCGCTCTCTTTCAGAAGAGCAATGTTCTTAGCTTCGAGCGCGGAGAATGCCGCTACACCCGCCATGTCTCCGACACGTGCTTCGTACAGGTCCCGCAGTGCGGCGAAGTCTTTGATGAAGCAGTGGCCGCCGGCGCCGCGACCGGACTTATGAAGCGGTTTCGTGTATTGACCCGGTATAAACGGATCTGCGCGGAGCGCCTTCTCTACGGCACTCCAGTCAGCGCCGAATTTCTGCGCGAGATCATACATGAGATTGAAAAAAACGACCGCAACGAAGCCATTCCCGTTGTGGGCATACTTGATGAGCTCAGCTTCAGTACTATCGCAAATCTGCGCGAAAGGAGCGGGCGGGAGCATCGCTTGCACCTGTTCTGCGGCCGTTTGGTGCGCGGCATCATCCGCCGCGCTTCCGAGGATGTTCGAGAACGGGTGCGCGGCGTCATGCGCGGCGGTAGCTTCAGAGAGAAACTCCGGCGAATAGAAAATGACACGGTCGGGATACTGTGCTTGAAACGACTTCGTCGTGCCGGGCACAATAGTCGACTTCACGACAACCGTCTTCCCTACTCCGGCAAGTGCAATTGCTTCGCGCACAATCGAATCGTCGAAACCTTCCGGTGTCGTCGGCGTCGGAACGGCGATGAAGACGATGTCACAATCTCGTATCTTTTCTTTATTGCCTTGGTACGGCTCTTCGAGCGCATACCGGACGGTACGGTACCCGCGCTGCTCGAAATCATCGGCATAATTCTTGCCGATGTACCCCTGCCCAACGAAGCCGATGAGCGGTTTTGTATCAGAAATCGATGCCATGAGGATGACTGTATCACGAATGGCCTTCCGGCCTTGTATAGATTGTAACCGCCCCCGTCTTGCGCGGGTTACGCTCCGACTAGCCGAGCGAGATCGGCGGCGATGCGCGCCGGGATGTCACCGACCGCGGCGAGGTGCGCACGCGCCGTCTCTTCGGCGTGCCGCGGGAGCTCTTGCCGCACGGCATTATCCTCAATGAATCCGACGATGCCGAGCGAGAGCGCCGTCGGGTCGGCAACGGGGGCGGCAAGCACGTCTTCGTAGCCCTTGAACACTTCGCCGACGATGCCGACGTCGGTCGTGACGATGGGCACCTTCGCCAGTGCCGCTTCAATGAGCGAGCGGCCGTAGCCCTCGTACGCGCTCGCCTGGATATAGGCATGCGCGCTTCGCACCATACCCCACGCCCGTTCTGCGCTCTGCCAGCCCCTTGTGAAGATGACGTTGCCAGAGAGACCGAGGCGGCGGACCATTCGCTCCAGCCGCCAGCGCTCGCGCCCGTCGCCGACGATGAGGAGCCCGACGGTCGGGTAGTGCGCTATGACGAGCTTGAGCGCCGCGAGGATGTCTTCAATGCGCTTCTCGGGCTCCAGGCGCCCTGTCGTGATGAGGACGAATGTGAACGAATGGTCCGGTAGCGGCACGGGCTCCGGCACTACCGAACTCACCGCCACCGGAATAACCGCCGGTTCGGGGATGCGCGAACCGTAGCGCGCAATAAGCGATGTCTTGATGCGTTCCGAGACGACGCGAATGCCGGCGGCGTGTGGCAGTACCCCGTCGGCGACACTACAGCGCCAGCGGTTCAGGAGCGGCATCCGCACATTGGGCGACCGCCAGTTGCCGCTCTTCACGAACCACGGCGAGAGGAAATCCGTATGCACCTGGATGTGGAGTTTCGCGCGCGTGCCGGCGACGGCGCGTAGCGCCGCGAGCCCCTGCTCAAACGGGTCCTGCGCCGACACGACGTCAATGCCGTATTGGAGAATCAACGCGTGCGCGAGCGACGCGAGCGCACGCACGCGGAGCAGCTTCCAACTGTGCACGGGGTGGAGGAAGAGATTCCCGTCCTGTTCCTCGCGCGCACCCATCCGAGCCGGAGAAACGATATGTAATTCATCAACCAACGCGGCGTAGGTGCGCATCCGCGCGCGCACCGCGCTTGCCGCATCAAAGAGCATCGGGTCGTTGGAGACGAAGAGGACTTTGGTCATACTGTGTTCAGAAGCGCCGCGGCGGTCGCGTTCAGCATGGTAGAAACGGAAAACTTCTCGCGCATGTGCGCGCGGGCTTCGCCCGCGCGGGCTTTCGCGCTCTCCGGGTCTTCCGCGATCTTTTTAAGCGCCGCATGCAGCGCGTCGCCGTCGCCCAAGGGCACGAGGAGCCCCGTCACGCCGTTATTGATAAGTTCCGGGTTCCCGCCGACGGCAGTCGCCACCACCGGCGTGCCAAGCATCATGGCTTCAATGAGCGCGTGTGCGAGACCTTCGTACGAAGAATTGAGGACGAACACGTCTGCCGCCTTCACCCACGCAAGCGCCTCCCCGCGCGAGACGCCGGAGGCGATATGGAGCCGCCACGACGGCTCCCGCTCTACCACGCGCTCAAGCGCTTCAAACCCTTTCCAGGGCACACGCCGGCCGCTTGAGACGACGAGGAACCCGTCCGGCCGTTCCACCTCCGGCAGTACGTCCGGCAGTTCAATGCCGTTATGGATGACTGAAATCTTTTCTGCATCAACTCCCCACGCCGCGACGATGCCCTTCAGATACTCGCTCGGCACGATGACTTTCACTGCGCTCTGCGCCACGTATGTTTGTGCACGCCGAAACAGGCGTGCCGGGAGTGGCACGCGTTCCGTCTTCACGAACTCATCCAACGTCAATGTGATGCCAAACCGTTGCCTCCCCTGTTCCCAGGCGTAGTCGCCCACAATTTTTACAAAAAACGGCGTGCGCTCCTTCCGCGCCGCGCGAAGCGCCGGCAATCCGACCGAAACCGGGTCAAGCGCGAGGACGGCGTCCGCCGCGCGCGCCGCGCGGCGGACGCGGCGGTAGTAGGCGTAATGCCGAATGAGCTTCGGTAAGTGCCGCACCTCGCTGAATTTCACCAGCTCCACGTCAATGCCCTTGCCGGGCAATCCCTCTTCTAGGAGCTTCGCATAGGTTGCCGGCCCGCCTATCTCGGGCGGGTAGAGGGGTGTCGCGATGACGAGCTTCATACGGGTATTCTAGCGGTTCCGGAGCACCCGGTTGAAGGCGTCCTGCATCTTGCGTGCGATGAGACCCCAGTCGTACCGCTCAAACGCCATCTTCTTGGCCGCCGCCGTCACGCGCGCGACCTCGTCCGGATGCACGATGATATCCCGCACCGCCTCGGCGATCTGCTCGGGCGAGTCCTTGTCTACCGCCCAGCCGGTCGTCTCCTTGTCGGGATTGCGCTTCGCGTCAAAGAGGAAGTCCGCAATGCCACCCTCCTGGGTGGCGATGACGGGCAATCCAGCCGCCATCGCCTCCACAAAGACGATGCCGAACCCTTCGGAGAGCGATGGGCGGATGTAGATATCGGAGACGTTGAGATACTTCGGCATCTCCGCATGGCTGATCTGCCCCATAAAGCGTGCGCGGTCGCCGACGCCGCATTCCTCGGCGAGCGCGCGGAGCTTCGGCTCGTCGGGACCCGTGCCGAAAATAAGGAACGATACGTGTGCGGGCAGCAGCGGCAGCGCACGGATGACGTCATCTATCGCGTTTTTCTTCACGAGCCGCGAGGTCGTGATGAGATAGACATCGCCCTCCTGCTTGCCGAGCTTCCGCTTGAGCGCATCCAATTCCTCGGGCGCATACGATTGCGAGAAGTGTGCCGCGTTGACGCCGTTCGGTACGATGGCCAGCGGTCCGCGATACCCCATAGAACGAACGAACCGTTCAAGATAGGTTGAGGATGCAATCGCGAGATCCGCTTTCGTGAACACGCGCGTAAACAGCGGGCGGAGTACGCCGACGCGCTTCTTCAGGTACTCAATCGGGTCGCCGTCATCCGAACGGACGATGTAGGGCACGCCCGAGAACACATACTTGAAGAAAAGCGCTGCAAAGGAAGAGTAGCTCGTCATCACCGAGCAGACCGCGTCATAGCGCTTGCGGCGATGCAGGACGACCGCCGCCGCAAGCGCCCAGAATGGGTAGAGGTACTTGTTCAGCACGAGCGGGAATTTCTTGAAATCGCTGATGTTCGCGCCCTTTTTCGTAAATCCGATGCGGAAGACGTCAATGTTCCCCACGCGTTCAAATTTCGGGAGCGTGCTGTCAAAGCGGAGCGTCATCATGTCAAACGCATACGCCTCCGGCGAAATCCGGTCGGTCGTTTCTTTAATCGCCACTTCCGCGCCGCCGATAAACGGATGGTACGTGAGCGAGAAAAAAAGGATGCGTTTCATCGTTTCCAATCAGGCCGGAACTCAGGAACCGAATCCTTGGCGGATATCGTTCCTATAAGGTACGCGTATGCGTTTGAGAGATTCGCGACCGTATGGCGCTTCTCTGATTCGCTGACAACAACATCTCCCGGACGAAGAAGCTTCCCTTGTGCGCGGATCTGGTCAAAAGCGTCCTCAGAAAGGGTGTCGCTCTCTATGAAGTAGATTTCCCCGGAACTCACCAGATTGATTTCATCCACATTTGTATGACTATGGAACGGCTGCACATGCATCGGCGGCACCTCGGTGAGAACGTATTTCAGTGGGACGATTCCCCCGTCTCGTGCCGCGATGTTCTCCACGTACCGGCGTATTTCCTGGTTATTCGCACGGGCTTCGGCGAGCACCTTTTCAAGCCCGGGGTGGTCACCCCGGTACCGGACGTACTGCCCTTCCTCGCCGACTTTTTTCTTGGGGTCAATGACGGCCACCTCAAGCGCCTCTTTCCGGAGAATATGCATATGCGAGTACGGGGCCGAAGCCTTTGTGGTTTCTACTGTATCAAAATCCCTGGTAATTACTACGTATAACCAAAGAGAAAGGCCAGCGGTTACGCTGGCCTGCCCGCAATACCGGGACTCATTCGCCTTGGGTCTGGACACCTGAATCCATTTGACGGCGAACCAGTTCATAGCGTTCTGCCGGGGTGCGGCTTGCGTCCCCCTGTAATTCGCTCAGCCATCGGGCAAACGCATCCCTGCTTCCCTTGTTTGCAAAGTGGATGACCAGCCCGTCGTCATTTTTCGTCAACGTACCGGTGATGCTCCGGACCGTTCCCGTCGAAAGAACTCTCATGTCTGACTCCTTGTGGTGGGCAGGCTTTACTTATACAACATCACATTCGTTTCAGCAATATCCCACAATTTTTCTGCCGATTCTTTATCATCCGCAAGCGGCGACGCCGGGACGGCCTTTTTCTTATCAAAATAAGCCCCGCTCACCTCCGCGACCTCCGGCGACGTCGCGAGGTACACGCTTGTTTCCGCTCCCTGCGCCGGAGAAATCAATGTGCGCTTGAAAACGAAGGCGGTGACCGGATTCATCCCGCGCACATTCCGCATCGTCATCTCCGTCCCGACGACGCCCGGATGCAGTGCGTTCGCCGTCACGCCGGTTCCCTTCAAATCTCTTGCCAGTTTCCTAGTGAACAGCAGCAGCGCCAACTTTGACTGTGCGTACGCTTTGTATTTATCAAAATGATTCTTGCCCTCCAGATCGGCGAAGTCGATGTCTCCCTCAGTATGCATAGAAGACGACACGTTGATGACCCGCGCGGGCGCGTTCGCCTTCAGCAGAGGAAGCAGGAGGTTGGTGAGAAGGAATGGCGCCAGGAAATTGACGGCGAGATTCAGCTCAATGCCGTCTTCCGACTCTTGCCGTTCTTGCGGCAGGACACCGGCGTTGTTTATCAAAACGTTGATTCCGCTCCAGCGCTCCTTGACGGCATCTGCGCACGCCCGCACCGAAGCAAGCGACGCCAGATTACACACGAGGTACTCAACGCCGGTGTTCCCCGTTTCTTTGATTATTTCCTCGCGGACTTGTTTCGCTTTTGCTTCATCGCGCGCCGTAAACACCACCGATGCGCCGGTTGCGGCAAGTTGCTTGACGGTCTCTTTGCCGATGCCCGACGTACCGCCGGTGACGAGAATGATCCTCTGTTCTGCCATGTTGGTATAGCTTACTATATCTCCCTTAGACACACGACTTGCACGAATTTAAATGTTAAACATTTAAATCTGCTAGAGGAGGATGAAGCCGCCGCCGGCGGTCGCGATGACGCCGAGGAGTCCGAGAATCCAGGGCGAGTGCAAAAGACCGCCGCTTGGAGGCGCACTGGCCGACGGTGCGGCTTCTGCACGTGCGGCAGACACCGCCCCCACGGCGGCGGTTTCTACCGTCGCCGTGGGGGCTAGTACTGCTTCTTCATGTGCGGTGCCGCTTACGCTGGTAAGTGCCACAGGCGGTGTCGCATCATTCCGGACCGTCTGTACTTCATAAGAACTGTCCGCGGGCGCGGAAGGTTGCGCGGATGCTTCAACTACGCCTGCGACGGGTGCCGCCGGTGCTGTCCGCGCGGCGATGATGCCGTCCGGGTACACGAGCGCCGCATCGGCCGCCCGCGGGAGATTTGTGATGGCATACGGAAACAGCGTTGCCGCCTCCGGCAGAATGGTCGTGCCGTCGGGGATGCGGAACGAGCCGATGCCGGAGAGAAGCCGCCAGCCGGAGAGGTCCAGGCGCTCGTGCGCATCGTTCGCCACCGTGATGCCGTCGCCCGAAACCGGCAGGAGGCGCACCTGCGCCGGCGCCGCTGTAACGACCAGCTCGCCGCGCGCGCTCGCACTGCCGTCGCTCGCCATCGCCGTGACCAGATATGTCCCCGCATACCGATAGGTCTTCTCCGCGACTATTCCCTCGCTTGCGGAGCCGTCGCCGAAGCTCCATACGATGCGCGCCGACTGGTCAGCAGTACCGCTCTTGGTCGTCACGCGCGCGGAGAGACGAAACGGCACCTCAAGCACTGCCGTTTGGGCGCCGCTTATGGTTATGGAAAGAGTCGTAGGCGGCGGCACGTAAGTTGTCCCGCCGCCGGACGGCGGTGCGGCAACACTCGGTGTTGAGGAAGTCGCCGCGGTATCTGCCGTACTGGTTGCTGTATCGCCAACGGTGATACATGACGCTATATCTTCATAACGCGCATCTGTGATGTAATCGCTCGCTTTTTTTATATCCTCAATAGTCTGGAAAGGGTTCGACGCACGATAATCAATAATCTTCTGTGCTGTAGCCTCACCAATATGTTCAAGACTCTCGAGTGTAGTTTTGCTAGCTGTATTTATATTAACGACAGTAGAAGGACACTGTGCATGGACAAGTGTCGGTATCAAGAAAAAGAACAGCCCGAGAGTGTAGAGGTAACGCATGCGAGCGTACGTATACTTAGCGAGTAATCAGGTGTCGCCCTTGAGCACCTTGCGCAGGGCGTCTTCAGAGACTTCAAACGGTTTCTTGTCCGGCGCTGTTGGCGCGGACGGAATAGTTTCCCGCGGCGGCTGTGCCGCCGCGGGCTCCGGTTTCCGCATTTCCGGTGCGCCGGTTTCTGTTTTCTGTGTTTCTGCTTTCTGTGGATTCCTTTGCAATACCTCCGCAAGCGCTCCTTTGAGCGACTGTTGTTGTGCCGATTTCTTTTGTTCCTTCTCTGCGCCGTTTTTTGCCGTCATCGTGCGGAGAATGGCTTTCAGGTCGTCCGCACTCTTTGCCGCCGGAACGGAGACCGTCGGCCGGACCTGCAGCGCGGGCGTGCGCTCCTGTGCCGGGCGTGGAACAAATTCCTTCCGTTCTTCACGAGGCCGATGTGGCATCTCCGGGCGCGACTGCTCGCGGACCGGATGCGGACTAACGTCGCGGGGAACGAACGGCTTGTGCGGCAACGGTTCCGGCTCCGTTCTCTGTGCGGGCGGGCGCGGTGCCGGCTTCTTCCGCATCCGCGCATCATGCGGCGCCTCAGCGGCCGCACTCACGCTCAGTTCCTCTAGGATGGCGTTCTCAATACCGGCGCGCGGTGCGGTAAACTGTTCCCGCGACTCTGCGATGACCTGTTTGCGGTACGAGACCGACGGCGCTTCTATCGGCGGTATCGTCACCGCCGAGAACGGCGCGCTTCCGACGCCGTCTATCATCAGCGTGAGGTATATCTGCCGCTTATCAAGGACGACAACGTCTTCTTTGGTGAAGTGCGGCAGGAAAATCGTCTCCAGCACCTCGGCGTCAAACGGCCCGACGCGGAAGACGACCGTCGTGCCGACGTTGCCGAACACGGCGTCGCGCACCTCCTCTTCCATCTGCTCAATGTACTGGTGCGCGATGACGAGGTTCAATTTATATTTGCGCGCCTCGGACAGAATTTCCGCAAACGTCTCATTCGCGAAGTTCTGAAATTCGTCCACATAGAAATAGAAGTGCGGAAGCTCGGCGAGCTTGTCGGCGGAGAGGTCCGCGCGGCTCATCGCGGCGAGAAAGATGCGCGTCGTGAGCATAGAGCCGAGAAGCCGCATATTGGTCTCCCCCACGAGCCCTTTGGAGAGGTTGATGATGAGGATTTTCTTCTCGTCCATCATCGTGCGGATATCAAATGAGGACTTCGGCTGGCCGATGATGTTGCGGATGAGCGGGTTGCCGGTGAACTGTCCGACTTTGTTCTGGATGGCGGGCGTCGCTTCCTGCGTGTAGCGGTCGCCGTAGTTGGCGAATTCTTTCGTCCAGAAATCTTTCACGACCGGGTCTTTCACATTGTCTACCACTTTTGTCCGGTACTCCTTGTCGGTGTACATACGATTGACGCCGAGCAGGGTCGCGTCGGGGTACTCCAGAAGCGCAAGCAGGGTGTTCGTGAGGATGTACTCCATACGCGCGCTCCACGCGTCCTCCCAGATTTTCTTAAAGGTCGCCATAAGGCCGGAGACCACCAGATGGCGCTTGTCGTAGCCGACGTCCTCCATCACGTTAAACGCAACGGGGTGCTCCATATCAAACGGCGCGAAGTACACGACGTCTTTGATGCGGTCTTCGGGGATGTAGTCCAGAAGCCGGTCAACCGTGCCGCCGTGCGGGTCAATGAACGCAAGCCCTTCGCCGTTCCGGATGTCCTGAATCGCCATATTCTCCAGCAGGGTGGACTTCCCCATACCGGTCTTCCCGATGACGTACATATGGCGGTCGCGGTCCTTTGACTTGATGCCGAACGGGACATACTTCCCGCGACTGTCGGTCGCGGCGAAATAGGTGACGCGCTCTGGATTCTCCATTACGCGTCAGTATAGCAAACACCGGGGCGCCTCCGGCGCCCCGGTGTTCCTTCTGTTTGCATTACATCGGAGAAATGCTTTGCGGCGGGACCGGTTCGGATACCGACGGCATTTCCGCCGGCGGCTGTGCGGCCGCGCTCCGCGCTTCGTGCGCGCGTATGGAGAGCCCGATGCCGGTTACGCTCGCGCCGAAGATGACCGCAAGCAGATTGCGTATGTCTATCGGGAGCCCCGAGAAAGGCGCGAGGATAGTGAGAATGCCGAGGAGGATGAGGGTGCTGGTGCGAGACATGAGCATAGTCTATCAAGGCTCAATGATTACCACAAATTCGCCGCGGACGGCATCGGGGTGCGCGGCAAAATGCGCCTGCGCTTCAGCCGGCGTGCCGGAGACGACTTCCTCGTGAATCTTCGTCAGTTCGCGGGCGATGGTCACGCGCGACACGCCCGTCAGTTCTTTCAATAATTTCAAAATGCGGTGCGGCGATTCGTAGAGGACGACGGGAATCTCGGACGCGGCGATTTTCTTGAGTGCCGTTTGTCGTCCTTTCTTGTGCGGGAGAAAACCGAGAAAGGTGAACGAGCCGGAGTCCATGCCGGCAATAGAGAGCGCGGCGGTGAGCGCGGAAGCGCCCGGTATCGCCTCAATGCGCGCGCCCGCGGAGCGGGCGCGCGCCACGAGCCGCGCACCGGGGTCGGAAACGCCCGGCGTCCCGGCGTCGCTCACGAATGCGACGTGTTCGCCTGCCTCAAGCCGCGCGATGACCTCATCCGCCTTCTTCGCCTCGGTCACCGCGTCCAGTCGCTGAAGAGGCTTTTTTATTTCGTAGCGCGCAAGCAATTTAGAAATGACACGCGTGTCCTCGGCGTAAATGATGTCGCACTCCTTGAGCGTCCGCAGGGCGCGGAGCGTTATGTCTTCCAAGTTGCCTATCGGCGTCGCGACGATTGAGAGTGTGCCCATGTCCGCACTCTACCCTGCAGATTCGCCTGCGTCATCTTGACCTACAGACATTAGAGATGTAGAATGATGCCCGGGCAGTACTGTTCAATCACAGAGGGGGGTGGATATGCAAGACCAGACGGTAGTAACATTTATGCCGACCTTCGTCGGCGACATTTCCTGGAGAATCGGCGTGGAGCACGCTCCACGCGGGTGTCTCGCATGCCTTCCGGGCTTGTATCACCTAAATAAAGATTCGGGGTTGGTGCGGGTCAGAGCCTTATCCGCCGTGACGCTTCTATCGCCCGCGTGGGCTTTCGTTGACCACATGGACGGGCGGCCGGTCATCATCGCGACGGCCGTGGGGAAGCTTGCGGTCGCACGGGCACAAGCCGGTTCTTTTTCCGGGAAGAACAATCTCGTGGATAGAATCGCCGATACGCTCCTGATGTATGGGGCGCGCCGCGACGGGATTTCAGCAAGTCTCCTTTTCGCGGCTGACAGCGAGGCCGTTACATCGGAACTTGAGGTACATAATCTTGAAGATGAGTTTTTCAAGAGCACGCTACAGTACGGCATACGAAATTCGTGGAGCGCGCTCAAGCTCCCTGACGACATCGGCCCGGACGCGCTCATTTCCATTGAACGCCTCCGGTGACACACCCGCCGTTTCAGACGACCTTGGCTGTTTGTATGCCAAGGTCGTTCATTTTTTCACAAGTGCGTCGGCAACTTTGTAGATATCGCCCGCGCCCATCGTGATGATGGTGTCGCCGGGCGCAACGTCTTGAAGCGCTTTTTCAATCGAATCAAAATCGAGCGCGGTCGCTTCCGTGCCGGTCGCGCGGATGCGCTCAGCAAGTATCTCGCTTGAAATGGTGCCGTCATTCACTTCACGCGCGGCATAGATGGGTGCAATGAATACGCGGTCGGCATCGCTGAATGCCGTCGCGAATTCGTCCAATAAGTCGCGCGTACGGCTGTAAAGATGCGGATGAAAAGCGACGAACACTTTCCCGCGAGGTGACACCTCGCGGATTCTCGCGCGGAGCGCTCTGAGCGTCTCCCGAACCGCCGTCGGGTGGTGCGCGTAGTCGTCGTACACGTCGGCGCCCTTCGCGGTCTTTCCTTTGTATTCAAATCGGCGCCAGGTGCCCTGAAATGAAGCGAGCGAGGCGCGGATAGTGTCGTCGGTGATTGACGGGAGCGCGACGCGCGCGGCCGCTGCGGCCGCGCGCGCGTTCTGCTGATTGAATGCTCCCGGCAATTTCAGGTCATACGCCGGTTCTTTTGTGTAATCAATGACGGTCACCTCCACG
>DAICZA010000012.1 GCA_027311385.1 bacterium
GAGAAAAAAGTTCCTCTTTCAAATAAAGGAACACAAGGGAAATTCCTTATCCCTGCTAAAAATGCGCTTGAAATCGCACAAGCACTCCCTGATGACGATATTATTATGTCGTTTGATGAGCATCAATGCGCGTTTGTAAGTACTCTAGGGATGCTTGTTTCCCGTCTCACGAATGCAACCTACCCCGATTACCGCCAGATCATTCCAAAAGAATCAGTTGTGGAGGCGACGCTCCTCAGAAAAGATTTTGAAACATCATTAAAGAGAACAACTATTTTTTCCGACTCATTCCAAAAAATACGCATCAACTTTGATCCTAAGAAGAATATATTTTCGCTCTTCGCGCGGAATACGGATATTGGCGAGTCTTCGGAAACACTCACCGCCCGCATAGCAGGGAGCGCACTTGAACTCTCGTTTAATCATCGCTACCTCTCTGCAGTATTAACCCTCACCACTGCCGAGAGTCTCTCACTTACCGCCGCCGGCATCGGCCGTCCGCTCATCATACGGGGTGTCGGAGATACCTCACTCCTGTATCTTGTCTCTCCAATGAATCAATAATTAAAGTGCCGGAGCCGTACTTGTACTCACTGTATTTGTTGCGGCGTAGGAAAGCGGAACCGGAAGCATTGTGCCGCCGGAGAAGAGTCCGGGATGTGATGCGTACCACGAGGAAACGCCGTACTCCCAATAAGAGAATTGAGGGTCTTGGGAAGGATTAGAGGGCGGCGACCCTTGGGGATTATTTTTGTCGGTCCAGTACAGGAGGCTATGCGGCATGATATTGCCCTGAGCATCCGGGATGCGCCAATCACCGCGGAGCATCGGCGGGACGGATGTGGAGATAGGGTCCGGTTCGCCGAAGTAAGTCTTCGGATATTTTGAGAGCGCGTACGCCATAATGTCGTGCCATGAGGGCGCGAGAATCATACCGGCGATGGTTTTTGCCATCGGCGTATTGTCGTTGTTGCCGGCCCACGTGCCTATCGCAATGGATGGCGTATATCCGACGACCCATGCATCACGGGTATCGTCGGTGGTTCCTGTTTTTACGGCGACGTCGTAGCCGGGGAAGTAGAGTGGAGAGTCGAGGGTGTACTCGGGCACACGCGCCGGGTTGTCGGAGAGCATTGCGGACATATCGCGTGCAATGTTTGCCGGCAGTACCTGCGTCGGTTGCGGCGTGTATTTGGCGAGCACAGTGCCGGAGGAATCGTCAACTTCAAGAATGCCGGTCGGCGGATTCAGTACGCCGTCGTTTGCGAAGGTGGCATAGGCGCCGGTGAGGTCCATAAGGCGCACTTCGCCGCCGCCGAGCACGAGCGTGAGTCCGTACTGACTCGGGTCGCCGAGCGTCGTGAGCCCGAATGATTTTGCGAGGTTGATGGCGTTCTGGATGCCGACCAGATAGAGCACTTTGATGGCGGGGATGTTGATGGATTGAGCGAGGGCGGTTTCAAAAGTCATCGGGCCGCGGAACTTTCCGTCATAATCAACCGGTGCGTAACAGGGCGAGGTGCTGTTACTGACGTCCGACGGGCTGCAGGACGTTGAAAATTGTGTCGGCGTGTCAAAGACAACGGTATCGCGGGTGTAGCCGTCTTTGAGCGCGAGTGAATAGATAAACGGCTTCATTGTTGACCCGGGTTGGCGGAGCGCCAGTGTGGCGTTGTACTGCCCGTCAGTCGTGGTGCTGAAGAAATTACTTGAACCGACCATAGCAAGGATTTCTCCCGTGGGCGGGTCAATGGCGACCATCGCTTCGTTGCTTGCATTGTCGTTTGCAAGAAGCGTCGGCGCGGCGTTCGCAATAATACTTTCTGCATGCGCCTGAAGGTCGGCGTCAAGCGTCGTTGTTACCTTTAAGCCGGAAATGAGCGCATTCGGACCATAGGTCTGTTCCAGTTGGTTGAGAATATAGAAAACGAAATGCGGCGCGATGATGGCGTTCCGTCCGCCGGTGGAGAACGATACTTGTTCAGTCTTGGCGGCGGCATACGCCGTATCGGTAATGAAGCCGAGGGTGTGCATACGGTCAAGCACGAGGTCTTTGCGGGCATCAAGCGCCGCGCGGTTCGCGCCGTACGGCGAATAGAAGCTCGGCGCCTGAATCATCGCGGCCAAGTACGCGGCCTGGGCAAGGTCAACATCCTTCGCGGGGATGCCGAAATACGACTCGGAGGCCGCTTCTATGCCATAGAGGGTCCCGCCGTACGGGATATTGTTGAGATACGTCTCCAGTATCTGATTTTTTGAATAGACCTGCTCCATCTTAATGGCGAGTATCCACTCGTTTATTTTGCGGGTGATGCTTTTCTGGTTGGTGAGGAGTTCGTTCTTCACGACTTGCTGGGTGATGGTTGAACCGCCCTGGGAGAGTCCGCCGCTGACCGCGTCAACCAACATCGCGCGTATGATGGAACTGATGCGGATGCCGCCGTGCTCGTAGAAGCTGGAGTCTTCAATGGCGATGGTTGCGTTTATCGTATTCGGCGAGATATCGGAGAGGGGAACAATACTGCGCTTTGCGTCGCGGTTGTAATCATAGAGGAGGACTTGCCCGGTGCGGTCGTAAATCTTGGTTGACTGGTCTACCTGCCGTGCAGAAAACGAATTGATGTCGGGTACCGGCGTGAGCGCGACCATAATAAGAATCGCGCTTGCGAGAAGGAACCCAAGCCCGACGAGTGCGAGAAAAATTGCAAGAATAGTATGCCGCCACGAAAGGCGCGTACGGGAAGCCATACTGCGTATGGTAGCACCCTATTCAGTATTTTTCGTCCTCTTCCTCGTCGAACGGCAATTCGTCTTCGGTTCCAATGAGGTTCTCGTCAAGCAGTTCATCATCCATATACGGATATATGTAGCAAAAAAATATATTCACGCAAGCGGCTTCGCCGCCGGTTGGGGATTACGCTCGGGGGAGGCCGGCGGCGAGCGCGGTAATGCCGATAGCAATCGCGTCCAGCTCGTCGTCGCGGCGCTTCTTCGCGGGGAGGGCGAGCAACCGGGGAATCATTGCGGCGACGGCCGCCTTGTTCGCGCCGCCGTGGCCGGTGACCGCCAGTTTCACCTGCTGGGGCGAGCACTCTATGACGGGGAGCGCGGCAACGCCGGCGGCGGCGAGTATCGCGCCGCGCGATTCGGCGACGCCGATGGCTGTTTTCTTGTTCACACTGAAAAAGAGCGTCTCAATGGCGAGTGCGGCGGGTGCATAGGTGCGGATGGCGTCGGTGACGGCGCGCGATACTTCCGCAAGACGGTCTTCGCGCGCCCCCTTTGCCGGTTCCACGCACGCACTCATACGGAGCGTCGGCCGCGACGGGTCGCCTTCAACGACAGCGATGCCGAGGCGGTCGTAGCCCGGGTCAATCGCCAGTATCCTCATAGCCGCGCGCATTAGTAAACACCTGCTGGACATCCTCGTGTTCATCAAGCGCTTCCAGTATCGCGCGGAGTTTCTCCTCCTCCTCGTCGCCGACGTCAATCAACGGTTCGTTCGGGATATAGTCCGCGCCAGTTTTCGTAAACGCCCAGCTCGCCGCGCCGGGCGCGGCGAGCTCTACGCCCTGGAGGACGAGCAAGTGCTTAATCTCCTGCGTCGTGCGATTCTTGTTGTCGGTCAGCGCTTCTGCGAGAATGGCGACTCCGCCCGGGCCGTAGGCCTCGTACACAACCGGGAACAACTCGCCGGCATCCTTTGAGGTACCTTTGGCGATAGCGCGCTCAATGTTGTCTTTGGGCATATTGGCCGCCTTCGCGCGGGCAATGGCGACGGAGAGGCCCGGCGCCGAGAGGATACCGTTCGCTTTCTTTGCTTCCATCGCAATGAGGCGCGCATAGCGGGAGAAGACACGGCTTCTCGCCGCATCGGTGACCGACTTCTGCCGCTTGATTTGCGACCATTTACTGTGCCCGGACATATCTAGAACATACCACCGGCTTTTTCGCCGTTCAAATAGGTGCGTCCTTGCGGCGTGAGGATGCGGCCGCGCGGGGAGCGTTCAATGAAGCCGAGGCGCAAGAGGTAGGGCTCATACACGTTCTCCACCGTGTCGGCATCTTCGTGGAGCGCGGCCGCAAGAGCGCCCACGCCCGCCGGCCCGCCGCGGAAACTCTTGAGGAGGGTTTCCAAGTAGCGGCGGTCGTCTTTAGTGAGTCCGTGCGCGTCAATGCCGAAGAGTTCGCACGCCTCGTCGCAGAGTTCGGCGGAGAGCGCGCGTTCGTGCACTTCGGAGAAGTCGCGTACCCGCTTCAGGAGCGCGTTCGCGACGCGCGGCGTTGCGCGGCTCCGCGCCGCGATACGCTCGATGACCTCTCGTGGCGCGTCGAGCTCCAGAAGCTTCGCCGAGCGGCGGATGATGTCGCGCAGGTCGTCGTCGCTGTAGAAGTCCAGCTGGTAGGTGCCGCCGCCGAAGCGCGAGCGCAAGGGGCCGGAGAGTTCCGCGACGCGGGTCGTCGCACCGACGAGCGTAAACGGCGGGAGCGCGAGCTCCACTGTGCGCGCCGAGGGGCCTTTGCCGAGGATGATGTCCAAATGGCCCGATTCAAGGGCGGGGTAGAGGAGTTCTTCAATCTTGCGCGAGAGGCGGTGGATTTCATCAATAAACAGCACCGTGTTGGGCTCCAGGTTCGTGAGAATCGCGGCGAGGTCGCCGGCGCGCTCAATCGCGACACCGGAGGTGCTTTTGAGCGGCACCTCAAGCGTTGCGGCGACGAGGTGGGCGAGCGTGGTCTTGCCCACGCCCGGCGGACCGTAGAAAAGGATGTGCTCGGGCATCCCGCCGCGCTTCTTCGCGGCGTCAATGGAGATGCGCACGTTCGCCTTGACCTGTTTCTGGCCGACATAGTCGTCCCAGCGGGCGGGGCGGAGCGCGGAATCAAGGGACGTAGGGGCCGACGGGTTGATGGTGGAGAGGCTTGACATAAAAATCTTATGATGCTAGCATTCTAGCACAGTTCTTGCGCCGCAACATGTTGCGGCATAAGTGTTCCCTTATCCTGTTCATACTCCTCTAGGCAAGGCTTGACGGCTTCGGGCGTTTCCCCAAGGACTTTCTGGTCCGCGATTTCGGTCGTGGCGCTGGGAATCTCCTCAGGTGTCTCGTCTACCCCGCGATTTATTGCGGGTTTTGTCTGGAGGACTATGGACGGGAAGAGAGGCCAAGCTGGGGTGAGCAATCTCGCATTGGTTGCTTGACTTTGACTCATGTACAAGTAATCATCAGTGCGTGTTAACTATCGGGAGTAAACATGGCTCAAAATAAATTGAGTGACGTCTTACAGGAGATAGACAAGGTTTGGGAAGAATTGTTTTTCCTAATATTTGAGATAAGTTCTGAATCCAGTGAGACAGACGAACCCATTCTCGAAAAGCGAACGGAGGTAAGTTACAGGCAGAAGCAGAAAGAAGAACTTTTAGACAAGGCGAGAAAAATAATCACGGATAACCGGGAAATGCTTGTGGAAGAACTTGCTTCGGAAATGGCGGTAATCAAGAAATACGGAGACCTGTCCAGAGTACCGGAGAGGATCACCGGACCAAAGCATATACGCTTTTCGGTCGCTAACTGGGTTATCGGTTCTATGAGTTAAGCCCGTGTTGCACAGCGGGCTTTTTCTTTCCCCATTCCGCTACATGGGTTTAAATACTGCTCTGCCTAGCGGGGCAAATCAACGGTCGCGGCGACTTCGGAGAGGGAGGTGACGCCGGCGAGCGCCTTGAGAATGCCGTCCTGTGCCATCGTGAGGTATCCCTGCTTTGAAGTGAGTTTTGCAATCTCGTTTTCGGGCGGATTGTCGCGGAGGAAGTGTGCGAGCTCGTCATCCATAAAAATAGCTTCGTAAAGGCCGATGCGCCCTTTGTACCCGGTCTCGTCTTCGTTCCCGGCAACCGGCTCCCACACCGTTTCAATTTTTTCAGGTACCAAAGACTTATCCGAGAGCGGTTCAAATACTTTCGTAATCATCGCCTTCTCCTCGTCGGAGAGCGGGCGCTCCTTTTTTCGTCCCTGGTCCAGTTTACGGATGAGGCGCTGGGCCATAGAAACGGTGACTGCCGAACCGAAGGATTTCGGGTCCGCGCCGAGGTCTGCGAGGCGCGGGAAGGTGCCGGCCGCGTTGTTGGTGTGGAGCGTGGAGAAGACGAAGTGGCCGGTGAGCGCCGCCTGGATGGCGATGTCGGCCGTTTCGCCGTCGCGGATTTCGCCGACCATAATGATGTCCGGGTCCTGGCGCACGATGGAGCGGAGCCCTTCGGCGAACGTGTATTTCTCCCCCGCGACCTGCGTTTGCACGATGCCGTCCAGGTGGTACTCAACCGGGTCTTCTATCGTAATAATCTTGATTTCCGGCTTGTGGATTTCGCGAAGGAACGAGTACAAGGTCGTCGTCTTACCGCTTCCGGTCGGACCGGTGGTGAGCAGCATTCCGTTCGGCCGGCGGATTTCCGTCTCCAGGCGCGCGAGGAGCTTCGGGTGGATGCCGAGCTCTTTATACGAGACTTTGGTCGCTTCGGGGTCAAGAATACGCATCACGATGGACTCGCCGTAGTTGCCGGGGATGAACGACACGCGCATTTCAATCTGGGAGGCGTCCTTCGTGAGACTGAAACGGCCGTCCTGCGCCTCGTTGGTGATGTTGAGCTTTACGCCGGAGAGCAGTTTGATGCGCGAGTTGAGTTGGTGGTACAGCGCCGGGTCAAAGTGGTAGACGTCGGAGAGGAGGCCGTCAATGCGCAGGCGCAGGAGCGCGGACGTCTCGCCCGGCTCAAAATGGATATCGGAAGCGCGGAGCGCAAAGGCTCCCGCGAGAATGGTCTCAAAGACGCGGGAGACGCGTTCAAGCGATTTCAATTCCACCGCGTCGTCCAGCTCATCCTTGAGCGCGCTCCTGGTCGCGCCCTTTGCGGCGAGCGCCGCGAGGGTTTCGGGGGAGACGGTCACCATCCCCGCTTTTGATTGGACGGAGAACGAGAGGTCGCCGTAGCGGTCAAGTATCCGTTCCAGACTCTTTTTGGATACGAGGAACTTCTGGAGCACGAAGCCGCGCGCGGCGAGGTCGCTTTCGAGCTTCGCGAGCGCCGGATTGCCCGGATTGTGAACGGCGAGCGAGAGTTCTTTGGCCGTTTTTGCGAACGCCGCCGCGTCGGCGGCGCGCGCCTCCGCTTCAGGGATGGTGCGAAGGGCGTCGTTGTCTATTTCTTTCAGCGAAAGGTCGGCATAGGACATTCCGTACTTCTCGGAGAGGATGCGTGCGACATCCTCTTCCTCGCGTTCGTGTACGCGCTCAAGCTCGGCGTCGGCGCGCTTCGTGTCAAATGGCAGATCCATCCCGTTAGAAATAGAACGCGGACGTGGCTTTCTCCACGTCGCACCCTATTTGATTAAGGTATCCCAACAGAACCCTTTCCGTAATCGGGTTTCTGCGTTCGCGATTTCTAACGGGATCCATGGCCGTATAGTACCACCCTCCGGGGGCGGGCGCGCTTTCCTTTTCGGCGGTACAATTGGCCCTATGGAGAAGGAAATCCGGACGCCGGCGGAGCTTGAGGCGGAGGCGGCGCGCTTCGTCGCATCGCTTTCGCCCAGGGAGGACGCGACGCTCGTGACGCTCTCGGGCGAGCTCGGGGCGGGGAAAACCTCGTTTACGAAAGCCGTTGCGCGCGCCCTCGGCGTGAAAGAAATAGTGAATAGCCCCACCTTCGTGCTTGAGAAAATCTACCTACTTGGAGGCGAAGCCTCCACGTTCAAGCGCCTTGTCCACATTGATGCGTATCGTTTAGAAAAAGGCGGCGACCTCGCCCCGCTCGGGTTTGACGAGCTCCTGCGCGATCCCGGGAATCTTATTCTGCTTGAGTGGCCGGAGAAGGTGGCGGACGCGCTCCCGAGCCCCGCCGCCCGGCTCTCATTCGCGGTTGAGCACGATGATTCGCGCGTACTTACCTATGGTTAAAAGACTCACTCCCAGAAAACGCATCGTGCTCCTGGACACGCACGCGATTATCCACCGCGCGTACCACGCACTGCCGGAATTCACCGGACCCACCGGCGCGCCCACCGGGGCCTTGTACGGTCTCGTTGCGATGCTCCTCAAAATCATCACCGACTTAAAGCCGGACTACATTGCCGCGTGCTACGACCTGGCAGCGCCGACCATCCGCCACGAGGCGTACGCCGACTATAAGGGCACGCGCGCGAAGACCGACGACGCACTCGCGCTCCAGCTCCGGGAATCGCGCAAGGTGTTTGAAGCGTTTTCCATCCCGATGTATGAGCGGGAAGGGTTTGAGGCCGACGACCTGCTCGGTACCATCGCGCACGAACTGAAGGAGGAGAAAGGAGTGGACGTCATCATCGCCTCCGGCGATATGGACACGCTCCAGCTCGTAGACGACGAGCGCGTCAGGGTCTACACCCTCAAGAAGGGCATCAATGACACTATTTTGTACGACGAAAAGGCCGTCGTGGAGCGGTTCAACTTTTCGCCGGCCTTGATTCCCGATTGGAAAGGGTTGCGAGGCGACCCGTCCGATAACATAAAAGGCGTTCCCGGCATCGGCGAGAAGACGGCGACCGAACTCATTACGGGGTTTGGCAGCATTGAGAAAATATATGCCGCGCTCAAGAAAGGCGACGCGGCATTTCTAAAAAAGGGAATCAAAGCACGAATGGTTGGCCTCCTGCGGGAGCACGAAGAGGACGCCCGCTTCTCAAAATCACTCGCGACGATACGATTGGACGCGCCAATAGCATTCACGCTCCCCGAGCGGGTCTGGCGTGAGAATGTCACCGCGCAGGACGTGCTTCGGATGTGCGACGAATTCGGATTCCGTTCGCTGCGGGAGCGCGTGCACCGAGTTTTTGCGAACTCTCCGGATGATACGGAACGGGAGGCGCGCGCGCCGGAGCCTGAGGCAGAAGAGGTAGACCCGGTGGCGCTTTCAGAAGCGCAGGCGATGCTCTGGCTCATTTCATCGGAATTCACGAATCCGTCGTTGGATGACATCCTCGCGTTCGCGAAGCAGCGGACGTTTGACGCCGCGCGCGCTGCGCTTGAAAAGCAATTGGCGGAGCTGGGGAAGGTGCGCGAAGTGTACGAGACTATTGAGAAACCGCTTATCCCCGTCATACGGAAGATGGAGACGCGCGGGGTGCTCGTGGACCCTGCGGTCTTGAAAGCGCTCGCGAAGGAGTACCGGGCGGAACTTGAGAAAATTGAACAGCGCATTTACAAACGCGCGGGCCACGAGTTCAACGTGAGCTCTCCCAAACAGCTCGGCGAGGTGCTTTTTGACGAATTAGGAATTGTTCCCGAGAGGCAGAAGAAGACGGCCGGCGGCGCTCGTTCCACGCGCGAGAGCGAGCTGGAGAAGATACGCGAGGGGAACCCCATCATCGGCGACATTCTGGAATACCGCGAACTGAAGAAACTCCTCTCCACGTATATTGAAAACCTTCCGCCGCTATTGGATGCCGAAAACCGCCTGCACGCCGAATTCCTCCAGACCGGCACGACGACCGGCCGCATGGCGTCGCAGAATCCGAATCTCCAGAACATCCCGCTCCACAGTAAACGCGGACAGATGATTCGCCATGCATTTATTGCGCCGAAAGGCTTCTCGCTCGTGTCGCTTGATTACTCGCAGATAGAACTGCGGCTTGCCGCCATTCTCTCCGGCGACAAAAAACTCTGCGGCATATTCAAGAGCGGCCGCGATGTGCACACCGAGGTCGCGGCGCAGGTGTTCCACGTCGCGCCGGAGGCGGTAGACCAGGAAATGCGCCGGCGCGCGAAGGTCATCAACTTCGGCATCCTCTATGGTATGGGCGTCAATGCGCTGCGTGCTCAGCTCGGGAGCACGACGGCCGAAGCGCACCGGTACCTGGAGGAGTATTTCGCGACCTTCAAGACACTTGCCGAATATCTGGAGTCAACGAAAGGATTCGCGCGCAAACACGGGTACACCGAGACCTTGTTCGGGAGACGCCGCCAGTTCCCGGAGATGAAATCGTCGCTTCCGTATGTGCGCGCGCAGGCCGAGCGTATGGCCATCAACGCGCCTTTGCAGGGGACGTCGGCGGACATCATTAAGCTTGCGATGGTGCGCGTAGACGAGATGCTCACGAAGGAGAAAGCGCAGGACGACGCGCACCTTCTCCTCCAAGTGCACGACGAGCTCGTGTATGAAATCCGCAAAGAGCGCGCGGACGAACTCGGCGCGGAAATCAGAAAGATAATGGAAGCGGCGCTCCCGAGTAAGGACGCGCGCGGCGTTCCCGTTTTGGTAACGATGAAAACCGGCGCTGACTGGGGCTCCATGCACACTATATGATTTATTTATTTCACGGCACCGACGTTGAGAAGGCGCGCACGAAAGCGTTTGAATGGGTCGCGAAGGCGCGGGCGAAAGAGCCGAATCTTGTATACGCGCGCCTCGCGCGCGAGGAGCTTACCGACGCGGCACTGGATGATGCGGCGCTCTCGGGCGGGCTCTTCGTCTCGCGCCTCCTCGTGCTCATTGATGACCCGTTTCCGGCGGCGCGGGCGGCGGGCGATGAGGAGGGCGGGGAAGAAGTCAGCGCGAGCGGCGTGCTGGAAGAGCATCTGGATGCGCTTGCCGCGTCCGACAACGCCATCATCGTCCTCGCACCGAAGCTCGCCGCCGCGAAAGCGAAAAAAATCGCCGCGAAGGCCAAGATGACCTATGTGTATGACAAGCCCGCCGCGCTTGAAGACAAGCGCGGCTTCAATTCAAATTTAGTAAATGCGCTCGCCTCCCGTCAGCGGGACAAGCTCTGGCTGGAGATTAATCGTGCGCTCGTCGCGGGCGATGCGCCCGAGATGCTCCACGGCCTCCTTCACTGGAAGGCGCGCGATTTAATGGAGAAAGGCGCACGTGCCTGGACGCCGCAGGAGTCGCGACAACTCTCACTCGCGCTCATTGAACTCTTGCAGAACTCGCGGCGTGGCGGACTCCCTCTTAACCTCTCTCTTGAGCGCTTCGCGCTCTCCGTATAGGAGGTGATACTATTAACCAAGTTACGGGTTCTTCGTTAATTGGTGAATTGAGAGGAGATTAATCATGAGCGATTCACTGGATATACCAGGGTTACTCCCGTTGACACCGGAACAACAGGGATGCTTCAAGGCCTACCTCCTGGAAATGGAGCACGTCACGAAACCGGAAATCGTCGAATGTGTATGGGAACGCCAAAAAGCCGCCGCCATTGCGCGTAATTGGTTCGTGAACTGACGGAAGGAGGTGGCATGATTGACTCTTTCAGAGAACAGGAGTTGCAGGAGCAGTTGAAGGGCATTCGCCTCAAAGTGAAGGCCAGAATGCGATGGGTCTTCATCTGGCTCGGCGGAGTGCTCGGCAACTTTCTTCTTGTGGTTGCCTACGTACCGATACGTCCCTGGCACCGGTCACTTGCGGAAACGTTCGGAATGTTCCCGATAATTTCCCTCGTTGTTCTCGGGACCGCGCTGGTTATCGCCGGATGGTTAACCGGAAGCGCTGAAAATAACGCCCGCAGCGTGGAGTTCGAGATTCAGGACATGTATGAAAACGACAGTGGTAAATAGTGATGACAGGTTGCAATCGGCTGCACAAGCAGCCGATTCTTTTATTACAGGCGCGCCTGGCTGATTACAATACGCGGGATGCGAAATGCCCGCGAAGCGCGAGAGCCATGATGATGGCGGAGCCGATAACCGTATAGATAGGGAAGAGTAAGTTATAGACGGTGAAATCTTGAGTCGCGACAAGCTCAAGGGTGACGCCAATCACATACAAGACCCAGAGATTTGCCGGCTCAGATGTTGGGTCTTGATACGTCTTGATAATCGTTGGCGTTGTTACCGAGAGGTCCGCGATGATACTCAAGACGATTGCAGTCAACGGCTCTTTCGTGATTGCCCAGAGAATAATTGCGAGCGTAGCGAGGACAATACAAATTCCATCCGCGCGCGTCCATACAGCGCGACCCATATAGAGTGCAGTGAAAGCGATGATGGTCGTACTAATGGTTGAAATGGATGGGACGGCGAGTGACCAGTCGATGCCTTTTGATGCCTGTGCAGCGGTCGCAATAGCAAACAGAAGCGCCCAACCGAACCACGATACGGCGCTCGGACGCGTCGTGCTTGAGGTAATACTTTTGATGTAGGGGACGATAAGCGCGAGTAGTAACAGACTCGCGCCAGTCCCGAGTACAAGGTGCCAGTCAAACGCCATATATCTCTAGACAGTAGCACGTTCCTACCCTCATTCAGGGATTACGAACCTGTGTATGGTACTCATAAAAGGTAGTCGCTGGTGTATACTAAAGATGGTAGTGTGGTGAAAGAAAATACGCGCCCCTAGCTCAATTGGTAGAGCAATTCCCTTTTAAGGAAGAGGTTCTGGGTTCGATTCCCAGGGGGCGCACATGAAGTCTTTTAAAGAACGATGCATCGAGTTGCGTAAGCAAGACAAGAGCATTATTGAAATTATGAAGGCGACGGGCAGGGCAAAAAGCTCCGTCCATACGCACATAAAGGATATTCCGCTAAGTAAGAAACGTATCAAACAATATCGCATTGCATCTGGTAGGTGGATTAGGAAGTTCGCGCTGGCTCGAAGAGGGAAGAGCGAACACTCATTCCGAACGTTTGAAAGATGGGCAACCAGTACGGTGCTTCTGACCGCTCACCTACTTTTTGACGGAGAAATCGCGAAGGGAAGATGTGTGTATAACAACCGCAGTCTCGCGCTCGTCGGGCGTGTTGAAGGGCTTATGCGCGAGTTATACGACTTTGAGCCAAAACGGTATCAAAACAAAATGACTGGAGTATGGAAGACGAATTATTATAATGTGGCTCTTAGCACGTATCTAAGGAAGAAGTCAAAAGAATTGTTGCGAGGAATTAAAAAAATGTCCCCCGATTTGAAGCACGAGTTTGTCAGGGCTTTTTTTGATGATGAGGGATGTATGGATTTTCGCCCGAAGAACAATGTGAGAAAAATCCGAGGCTACCAGAAAGACGTACGAGTTCTAGGGGTAATCAAAGCATTGTTAGCCGATTTTGATATCACAGCGCGAATAGTTTTTCCTAATGAAGTGGTGATCGTAGGGAAGGAAAATCTAAAGCGATTTGAACAGGAAGTCGGTTTTTCAGCAGGTGTATATATGAACGGCAACCGTTCAAACAGTCGATGGAAGAAACACGTGGAGAAAAGGGAATTGCTCAAACAGGCGATACTCTCTTTCAGGAACTAGTAGCTGAACGCATCCACTGTTTTGCCGTTCACATCCACGAGCTTCACGACCTCGTTCTTAGTGCGCCACAGCGGCGTCGTCCGGCCGAGGTAGATGCGCCAGGTGCCGTCCTCAAAGTCGGCGTCGTCTCGGTGCGCGTCCACGCATCCGTTGTAGTTCAGGTATTTCACAAGGAAGTTTTGGCATGCGGTTGACGCGTTGGGCGGCGGCGTGAGAACGACCTGACAGCGCGTGAGGGTGTTGACGTAGTTGACGCACGCGTCGTCGCGGATGTAGCCCGTCCCGTAGAACGAGGTGAGCTCGCTGGAGGGCAGGGGGCAGGTCAACGGCAAAGGAGGGGAGAAATGTTGGAACGTGCTGAAATAGCCGATACACTTGTTTTCTTCAAAGGATGCGCCGATGGGCGATTGCCCAGAGATGACAATCGCCTGTTCGCCCGGGTTCAGGATGATGTCTTGCGCCGCGTTTACAATGCCGCTCGTGGGCATGCGGGTCCCTTTCGGAATGACGACTGCGTTCCCGCTCGCGTCGCTCTGGAGCGTCCACTCGGAGAGGTCAACCGGCACGCCGGCGTTCGGCGAGACACTGATGACGACATATTCATTGCCCGGGTTGGAAGAGCCGGCACCCGAGACGTAATGGGTGAGTGAGACGATACCGCGGTAGGGGGAAACCGCACCGAACGCGATACCTCCCAATGGAGAGGGAGATGAAGCCGAGGTTCCCGAACTCCCGGAAACGCTTCCGCCGTTTGACGATCCCGGCAGGACGACGCTGTTCCCGGTGCCGATATCGTAGGGAGAGCGCGGAAGCGAGAGATAGGTCCCGCCGCCGAGCTGGCCCGGGAGTGAGAGCGAGGGGCCGGTGAACGCAATGGGGTGGAGCGGGCCGCCGGTTGCGATCCAGATGAGGAATATAAAGACGAAGACGCCGATGAAAAACCACGCGTCGTGTATTTCCATCCCGTTAGAAATAGGACACGGACGCGTGTTGGACGTCGTACCCTATCCGGCTAAAGCTTGTAATCTCGACCGTTGTCATTGTTTTAAGTATGGCGTCCGCGATTTCTAACGGGATCCATACGCCAATAGTATCAAACTTCCGCGAGAAGTCGCCCGAGCTCTTCGCGGACAACGGTGGCATCGTCCCAGGGGAGTCTCGTACCCTTCGGCCCCATAATGAACGGGTCGGTGCCTTTGCCCGAAATGAGGACGGCATCGCCGGAGCGCGCGGCGCGGAGCGCCGCGCGTATCGCCTCCCGCCGGTCCATAATGATATCCGGCGTCCGCTTCATACCCGCCGCCATCGCCTCCACAATCACCACGGGGTCTTCATCGTACGGGTCTTCGTTCGTGAGAATCACTTTGTCGCAGGTCTCGTCAGCGATGCGCCCCATTTCCGGGCGCTTCCACGTGTCGCGCCCGCCGCCGGTGTTCCCGAGGACGCAGATTTTCCGGTGGCGAGGGAATGCGCTGTAGAGCGCTTTGAGCGAGTCGGGCGTGTGTGCGTAGTCCACGATGGCGATGAAATCCTGACCGGCGTCAATGCGTTCCGCGCGGCCGCGCACCGGCGGGAGTTTCGCGAGTGCGTCCGCCGCTGCGGAAGCGGGAATCCCGAACGCTTCACAAAGCTTGATTGCGGCAAGTGCGTTCAGTGCGTTGAACTCCCCCGGCAAGGGAAGCGAAAAAGGCGTGCCGGCGTACTCAAATGCGACACTCTGTTCGTCTCCCGAAAGACGCCCCAGCTCACGTTCGCCAAAGCCGATTGCCTTTGAAACGCTTGCGGAGAGGAATGCGCGGCTCTCGGGGACGTCTTCATTGGCGACGAGGATGCGGGACGGCTTCCGGGAACGCTCCAGTGCGGCGACAATCGCGCGTTTCGCGGCGATGTAGTTTTCAAATGAGCCGTGGCTCTCAATGTGCTCCTTCTGGATATTCGTGACGATGAGGCCATCAAGAGAGAGGAAGAGGGTCCGGTATTGCAGCACGCTCTCCGAGGTGAGCTCTATGACGAAATGCGTGCATCCGGCGTTCAGGGCGCGGCGCATATGCTGCTGGGCGAACCCGCGTCCCGGCAGGGTCATCTTGTACCGGTTCGGTTCGGACTCATCTTCCACCGCGAAGCGAATGGTGGAGAGGAGCGCCGTCTTGTGTCCGGTGGCTCGCAGTATTGCGAAGAGCATTTCGGCGACGGTTGATTTGCCCTTCGTCCCCGTGACGCCTATGACCGTCAGCTTCCGTGCGGGGAAGCCGTAGGAGAGCGCCATCAGGAGCGCGAGCGCTCGGTGATAGAGCGGGCGGAAGGCGCGCACGACCGGTTCGGGCACTATTTTTTTCAGGACCCGGACGACGGCGTTGACGAGTGCGTACATACTACTGGCCCGAAGAGAGCGCCGCCTTCAGCCGCGCATCCTTTCCGGCGACCGTCTCCGGAATGGCTTGGAGCGCTTTGCGCGCCTCGCGCTCGGTGTAGCCGAGCGCGACAAGCGTGTCAAAGACTTCGCCGTCGGCATTGTCGTGCGAGCGCGGGCCGACCTTATCCGCAAGCTCCACGAGCATTTTCTCGGCGCTTTTCTTTCCGAGCCCGACGACTTTGGTGAGGTATTCCAAATCGCGTTTGCCGATGGCGCCTTCAAGCGCCGCCCGCGGCGCGCGGCGCAGGACCGAGAGCGCCGTCTTGGGACCGACGCCCGAGACCGTGAGGATGAGTTCAAAGAAATCGCGGTCCTCTGCATCCGCGAAGCCGTAGAGCTCCAGACCGTCCTGTTTGAGCGCCAGATGCGTCGCAAGCGATGTCTCGCTTCCCTCGGTAAGCGCTTCCGGCGCACTCATCCGCACCTCCACGCCGAAGCCCGCAACCTCAATCACGGCGCTCAAGGGGCCGACCGAAAGCACCTTCCCGCGTACCTGCCGAATCATCTTAGTATCGTACTACCATTTGCCAGTTCGCGGGAGATAGCGTATATATGGAGTACCTATGGCAATCACCAGTTCAGCAAAGAAAGCAATGCGCGCTTCGGCACGGAAGCACGTCTTCAACCTGCGCCGCAAGAACGCGCTTACCGACACGACGAAGTCGCTCACGAAGGCGCTCGCCGCAAAGGACGTCGCCGGGGCCGAGAAGCTCCTCCCGGCCGCCTATCAGGCGATAGACAAAGCGATGAAGCGCGGCGTCATCAAGAGCAACACCGCCGACCGCAAGAAAGCCCGCCTCGCCGCCGCCATCAAGCGCGCACAGGCGTAATACCAAAAGGAGAGACGCGCCGCACAGCGGCGCGCCTTTTCCTTTTTATAGTCACGAGTCGCTAACCGAAATGCTCCGAGCACTCGCATTTCGCTAAGCGCTCTCGACCCCGGCTCGCCGTGTTCGCAGACTCACACATAGCTCCGCCAAGCACAACGCATAGAACCTGCCGCAGGGCAGGTTCTATGTCGGTTGTGCTCTCGGACGGAATCGAACCGTCATCTGCTCCTTCGGAGGGAGCTGTCCTATCCGTTGAACGACGAGAGCGAAGTGAGGAAATGCGACGACACGTCCTCGTGTAGGCGAATTCTCCGAACGAGCTCAAGTATGCCTACTACTAAGCGAGTGAGTCAAATGGGAAATTCTGATTTGCCATTTGCGAACAAGCGCCAGTAGAAAGCTTGCTTACATACGAGAGCGTACGCTTACGATACTACGTTTTTCATGTGGTGCTCTCGGACAGAATCGAACTGTCATTGCCGGCTCCGCAAGCCGGTGTCCTATCCGTTGAACGACGAGAGCAAAGTAAGGATACCCTAACTGTATATCAGAACCCGAGCCATGCCGCCACCAAGTCGGTGAAGGAATGCGTGTGCTCGGCCTCATCCACGTGCTGGAGGAAGTAGGCATACATGGCGTCGGCATCAACGCCCGCAAGCGGGATGACGAGGTGCGGCGAGAGCCAGCTCTCGGTCTTGATGGAAATCATCGGCGGCAATTTTCCCTCAATGTCCTCAAGGACAGAGAACGACGTCATTCGCTCAAACGGGTGGAGTTCGTCGCCGATCATGAGGCCGTTCTCAACGAGCCGGAAGCGGTGCAAGGGCGGCTGTTTCGCCGCATGGAGCGCGAGCGCCGCCGCCGCGACGACGATGAGCACCGCGAACAAGTAGTCGGCGAAGAGCACCGCCGCGACCGCGCCGGCAACGGCAATGATGCCGAGCGCCCAATACCAATCGGCATCCTTCGGATTGTGGTCGTATTCTCTCCCTTCCCATTCTAAAAGGGCAGCGCGGGGCATGGGGAAAGTATAGCATCGCGCGCGTGACTTAACTTGCGGAGAGGGTGGGATTCGGTCACGCATAATTTCTTGCTAGAAATTTGCGCGACCCCGCCTCGCACCGTCGTGCTGCGGCTTTCGAATCCCTTCCCACTCTCGCAAAATATAATCGCCGGACGCTCAGCCGCGTCCGGCTCATTATTTTGCGGGCTGGCCTCAATGAGGTTAGCACCCTTTTTGTGAATCGAGATCCTGAGTTTCTTAAAACACTTCAGCTGGTGCGGGAGATTGTGAGGGAGATAGAGGCGCGGGAGGCTACTTCCGCTGGAGAAATAGCTCCATATTGGGGTTCGTAAGGGCCGTGGAAATGCGGTTGATTGAGCGTATTATGAGCTTACATGACCCGCTTTCTAAGCCAAAAAAACAACCTATACCGCACAAAACCGTTCTGGGTCGTAAAAACCTGGGTCGAAGGTGTGCCGTTGCTTTTCCTCTGGAAAACCCTCCATCGAACGAGCCGTCGAACGGTGGCTGCGAAGGATTCGGCACGGCTCCTCTGGCCTACGCTCTATCCCTTCGCCCAGGCCGCGATCTACTCGGTGG
>DAICZA010000013.1 GCA_027311385.1 bacterium
GGTCTTCGCCGCCGTCCAGCTTGAAGACGGCGACGCCGCGGATGCCGAGCTGTTTCGCTAGCTGTATTTTGTTGTTAATCGCACTCGCGTCGCTCCACCAGACGATGTGCGCGGGGTCGGGGACCGCGCTCGCGGTCTGGGGCGTGGTCGTCGGCGCGTAGGTGAAGCTTAGTTCACCGGCGCTATTTCGCGCCGGCGTGATGTGGAGCTCAGACGCGAGCGTCGTCGCGTAGTCGGGGTCAAACGCCCAGTCCAGGTTGTACCGGTAGCCCTGCGTGAGCGGCACGAGGTCGTACTCGTAGCCGTAGGTGGCGACGCCGAGGATGATTTTCTTTTTGGAAATGACTTGCGCCGCGAAGTCTATCACCTTCTTGACCCACGCCGGGTCGGCGACGGGGACGTAGGGCGACGTGCCCGCGGCGGCGTCCAGCTTGAGGTCTATCGCGCCCTGGTCGTACGCCATAATCTCTACACGGTCGCAGTACCGGTTGATGGCGTAGTAATCGTTTGCGTAGTCAATCGTCTTCGGAATCACGGCGAATGCGGAGGAGGGCGGCGTGCGCGGCTCAATGCTGCAGTACACCCATTTCTGCCCCATACGCATATAGAGCCCCCGCAAGAACGTGGAGAAGTACGGACGCGTCTGCGCGTATTTGCCTTCAAAATCAATATCAATGCCGTCAAACCCGTTGTCTTTCACCAGCGCGGCGATGCGGTTCTCAAGCGCGATGCGGCTGCGCGTGGAGCTGAGGATTTTCTGGATGGCCGCGCCGTTGCTCCACATCACGGTCGGCACGAACCGCACCTTCTCGGCGCGGGCGACAATGCGCAGGAGGTTCTGGGTTGAGGTGGCCGCGGCGGCGGTGAGGCCGAACGCGTCGTAGAGCGAGCCGTCGTTCTGGACGATGTAGCCGAACGGCATCACCGAGGTGAAATGCTGCATATGCGCGAGCGTATCAACGGTGCCCGTCGCCATCCGCCAGTAGGGAATCCATCCGGAGACCTCAAAGGGCGCCGCCGGCGCCGTCGCGGCGCGCGCGGCGCCCGGCAGGAGCACGAGCATGACGGCGGCAAAGAGCAATGCGCGATTCATGGTGTCAGCATACCATTGCGGTATACTGGCGGGAACAATGTCTACGGCGTTTATCACCCAGATCATCCTGCAGTACCGCTACTGGATACTCATCCCGCTGTCCCTGATTGAGGGGCCGGTGGTCGCGTTTGTCGCCGGCACGCTCGCGTCGCTCGGCTATTTCAACCTCTATTTCCTCGCGGCGCTTTTCTTCATCCGCGATGTCGGGCTGGACGGCGTCTACTACGCCGTCGGCTATTTCGGCGGGCGCACGGCCTTTACCGAGCGCATGCTCGCCAAGCTCGGCGTGACCGACGACCACCTGGAGAAAGTGCGGCTCCTCTGGGAGCGCCGCCCGGGCTGGACGATGTTTATTGGCAAGCTCTCGTACGGCATCGCGTCGGCGTTCATCGTGGTCGCGGGCATGGTGAAGATGCCGCTTCGCCTCTTCTTCGGGTACGGCAGTCTCGTCGCGGTGCTTCAGTACGGCACACTTCTCCTCGTCGGCTACTATTTAGGCGCTTCGCTCGGCGGGAACGTCATCCACATTATAGAAAACGTGCAGTACGTCATCGCGTTTGCGGCCGTCGCTATCACCGGCTACTACCTCTTCACGTGGTATATGCGCCGGAAGTTCCTCAAAGAGGATAAAAAGATAGAGGACGGCGGGGAGGGGAAGGTATGAAGAAGATAGTGCTCGTGACGGACGCGTGGGCGCCGCAGGTAAACGGCGTGGTGCGCGTGCAGGATGCGCATCTGAAAGCGCTCAAGGCGCGCGGGTACGAGGTCACGGTCATTGAGCCGGGGCAATTCCGGACCGTGGCGCTCCCGTTCTATCCGGAGATACGGCTCGCGCTCTTTCCGCGCCGCCGCATCGCGCGCGTGCTCGCCGAAGAGAAGCCCGATGCGGTACATCTGATGACCGAGGGTCCTTTGGGGTGGGCGGCGCGGGCCGTGTGCCGGAAGCAGGGCATACCGTTCACCACGTGGTACCACACGCATCTCCAGTTGTACGTAAACGTGCGCCTGCGCGGACTCTTGCATCCCCTCAATGCGCTCCTGCGGCGCTTCCACAGTGCCGCGGTCCGCACCATGGTCTCTACCGCGAGTCTCAAGCGGGAACTGGAATCACTGGGCGTTACGCGTGTCGTCATTGTGCCGCTCGGCGTAGATACCGAGCTCTTCACGCGCAATCCGGCGCCGCCGCTTCCGCCCCTGCCGAAACCGGTCTTCGTGTATTTCAGCCGTCTGGACCCGGAGAAAAGCCCCGAAGAATTCCTGAGGCTGGACTTGCCCGGGACGAAGCTCGTCATCGGGGACAGCGCCGACCGCCCGCGGCTGGAACAGGAGTACGGCGGCAAAAATACATTCGTAGGATTCAAACGCGGACAGGAACTCGTGGACTGGCTCTCGCTCGGCGACGTGTTTGTCTTCCCGTCGCGTACCGAAACGTTCGGCCTTGTCGTCGTTGAGGCGCTCGCGTGCGGTCTGCCGGTCGCGGCGCACCGCGTGATGGGCCCGCGCGACATTATCACGGAAGGGAAGGACGGGTACCTCGGCGAGGATTTGAAAGAAGCGGCGCTCAAGTGCCTTGAGCTTTCTCCGGCGGATTGCCGCGCCACGGCGCTCCGGTACTCGTGGGACGCATCGGCGGATGCATTTATTAAAAACCTCGTTCCCATTCAGTAAAACAAGCAGCCCGCCGCGTGAAGCGACGGGCCGAGAGAGCAGAGACAGCGAAACCAAGATTTCAGCTCTTGATTCCCAACACGGATCAGGTCTTGGCAATCTTGAACCCATACAAAAGTATGCCCCTCCCCCGCGCGAAGCGAGAGAGGGGCTTCAGGACACCAGAATACAGGGACCAAGCGTCAGAGTTTCGAAGCGTCCGAGCTGCGGACGAGGAGGCTATGGCCGGCGGCCCACTCGAAGCTGGAGTTGAACCTAAGGACACCAGCCTCCCACCTCGATTTGCTAAAACTGATGCGGGCGACCGAGACCGGATCGTCTTCATTGCCAGTTTCGACAAAGAAAAAGTTGTCCCAGCCGTCAGTACGCACACCAGTCAATCCGCCTTTCTTGGTTTGCTCCATCATGTCTTCGGCTTGCACCAGAGTCATAGTGTGGCCGCGCTCGACGAGAAGCGAGCCAAGTGCCCTGGTCGGTGTGTTGACCGGGACGCTGAGGATCGCGGCCGCCCATTCGACGAATGTCGCTTTCAGCGGAGGAGCGAACGTCGTGATGACGCAGACGAGTGTTTCAGGCTGTTCCTTGGGAAGCCAATCATCGATTTCGCCACCGCGATACGCGTAGCGAGAACGAGGGAAGCACTTCTTCGTCGGTTTGCCGGTAACTAAGCTGAGCATGGTGGTGGCGATGACGGGGAACGGTGTGGCCACCCCTGCGGATCGCGCTGAGACCTTTGGTTGAACAAACGGATCTTCACGGCGGAGGAAGCGTTTCGCTTCTTCTTCGCTGATGGAGCCGTTGTGAAGCTTGGTGACAAAGTCGAGGGTGATACCGAAGCGATCGCTCGCCTGGGTTCCCGAGCATGCTGCTTGCATGGTCAGTCTCCTTCAGTGGTGATTGCTCGTGCCGGATGGCGCGAGTTGAAGCTCCTCTGTCCGTAATGGAATCAAGGTGCCTCTGGGATATATTATACAAACCACAGGCACCAAGTCAAGGTATGCCGGCTTGATTATTCCCGCAAATCTGGTATATGTGAAGTCTGACCAACCCGCGCTCTTTGCCTGTAAAGAGCATTCGCCTAGGAGGAGCATCATGGAAAAGAAGTCCGGAGTAAAGGCAGCACTGTACTGGTTCGCCGGTGTCATCCTGGCGTTTCCAAGTGTACTTCTGGTCGTACTGTACTTGGTGGCGAAGCTCTACGGCATTCCGCCGGGAGCTCTGTTCAGCATCGCCGAAACAGGGCTTCTCTGCACGCTCATCATCGCGGTTCTTCCAGCGCTCGTAGTCGGTCTTGGCTCCGCGAACGGCTGGATGGCGGAGTTCTGCTTTAAGAACGGCCGCTGGATGCTGCACTATGGCAACATATTCGCCTGGGGAATATGGATGATGATATGGGGCACCGTCTTCTTCCTGTTCATGGTCCTCGGGGGCAGTAACATCATAGACCAGGATGTCGACTAATAAGCCGCCGGAAAGGGAACCGCCGAAGGTTTCATTTCCGGCGGTTTCTCTTTTTATTCTTTTGCAGTTTTGTCTCTCTCGCTCAGTTTTGCGAGCGCATCAAGCGCGTGGTCTATCACGTGGATATACGCTTCAGGGTTTGAGTTGATTTCGTTATGAGCGCCATACACCGAGTAGAAGCCGTCCACCTGTTCGGTATTAACCACACGTTGCATCCGTTCCATAGGGAAAATCACATCGCGCGCACCCTGGACAATGGATATATGTTTCCCTTGCGCTTTGAGGTCTTCAAGCAGAAACCGTATATCCGCATCACGCAGTGCGAGCACTTCCTTCAGAGATTTCATCGGGTCGCCGGCTATATTACGAAGTGCTCCAAAAAGGTCGGCCGGACTACCGGGCTTAACCGAGCGCTCAACTTCCGGGCGGGGGAGCTTCTCCTTATTTAAGGCACCTTGCACAATATCAAGTGCAAAGCTTGTTGCGAGGCGCGGGGTTGTTTCTTCATCAATGAGGCCGGCGGGGTCAATAAGGACGAGATTGCGAATTTTTTCCGGATGCATTGTTGCAACGATGAGCGTCCAAATAGCGGATTCCGAATGCGCTACGATATCTAGTTGTTCCACCCCTTTCTCTTCCAGTGTCTTTAACAGCGCGGCTGCTTTGCGTAATTCGGCAGCGGCGTAGGTTTTATCTCCCTTGCCGAAATCAGGGTCAATATCAATACCATGCGGCGCGAACAATGAGAGGAGCCTTCTTCCGCGGTCGGCGATGCCGAGGATGCTCGCTTCGTAAACGCCTCGGGAAGCGGACCAGCCAGTGCCGAAGAATACCGGCACGTCGTCCTTCAATTTCTCCGGGCGTATATCGAAAGCTTCAACCGTTGTCGAGCCGTATTCGTACCTCTCCGGCTGTGCGAACTGCTTCGCAAGAACCTCGTTCCGTACATATTCCGGCTGATTTTTCCCCGTCGGCTTTTCCATGCTTTCCATAGGCTACTGATAGCGCATTAGCGGCCGCATGACAGCTACTGTTTCTTAATCCAGAGGTAGATGTCTTCCAGCGCCTTCACGCCGTCGCCGGCGGCGATATTGTTCTGGTGATAGAGCTCGTCGGTGCAGTCGCCTGCGGCCCACACGCCGTCAATGCTTGCGCGCTGGTTGTGCGGGTCCACCGTGATGCGCTGGATAGGGTCAAGCGCGACGAGACCGGCGGCGAAGTCGGTGTTCGGGATGACGCCCGCTTCCACGAAGATGCCGGAGACCGCCAGTTCCTTGGTCTCGCCGGAATCCTTGTCCAGATATTTGAGGCCGGTCACGAACTGTTCGCCCGTGACTTCGGTCGGCTCCACGTGCGCGAGAATGTGCATATTCGGATGCGCGCGCGCTTTCTCAATCGTCACTGCATCGGCTTTGAAGTCTTTGTGCCGGTGGAGGAGCGTGACGGATTTTGCATACGCGAGGAGCTGGAGCGCGGTCTCAAAGCCGGCATTGCCGCCGCCCACGACCGCGACATCCATGCCGCCGAAGAGCGGACCGTCGCAGGAGGCGCAGTAGGTGACGCCTTTGTTCTCAAACTTGTCCGCACCGGGGATAGCGAGCTTACGGCGCCCGGCGCCGGTTGCGATGAGTACCGCCTTTGCGGAGAATTCCTTTCCCGTTTTCGTTGTCGCGGAGAAGCCGCCGTCGGCCGCGGCGAGCGCGGCGACGCGTTCGCCGAGCACGAGCGTGACGATATCGCCCTTCACGGCATCCAGATGCGCGCGGAACGATTTCGCGAGCTCCTGACCGTGGATTTTTGGGGACCCAATCCAGTTCTCAATGCCCTCGGAGACGGTGGATTGTCCGCCGATTTCTTCGGCGATGAGCACGGTTTTTAATTGTTTGCGTGCGGCATACACTGCCGCGGCGACGCCGGCGGGCCCGCCGCCGATGATGATGAGGTCGTTCATGAGTCGAGTATACCAAAACTATTCGGAGCGAGAAGTGCATTTCGTAAGAGTAGCGAAGCTGGTCGGGCATGGTGTTTTGGCGTTCCTCCTCGCGCGGAGCGCAACGCCAAAACCCGAGCGCGGAGCTTAAGAAACCGCCTGCTGGGGCGGTTTCTGCTCTTACGAAAGGCGCTCCGAGCGGAGCTACTTCTTGTGCCTTCGCAAAAATGCCGGAATCGCGCCCCACGCCTCGTCGTCTTCCGGCGCCAGCGGCGCGTCCTCGCGCTTGCGGGGCACGGCGGTGACGATAGGTTCCTCCTTCTCGGCCGCTTCCTCTTCTTTCTTTATCTCTTTCATATCACGCTTGTCCGCGCCTTTCTCTTCCGCTTTTTCGTCGCGCTTCAATACCTCGTTATAAATGCGGCCGCGTTCCTCCTCGCGCTTTTCGGTCGGCAGGGAGAAGAGAGAGCGCTCAAACACGGACGTGGAGGCATGCGCCGCGCTTTCGGGGAAACCGGTCGCGATGACAATGATGCGGATCTGGCCCTTCTTCAGTTTCTCGTCCTTCATCATACCGAAGATGACCCGCGCGTTCTTGTCTACCGACTCGTTGATGACTTTAGCCGCCTCCTGAACCTCCATAATGCCGAGGTCGTCCGGACCGGCAACGACGAAGAGGATGCCCTTCGCGCCGCTGATGGAGACGTCAAGCAACGGGGAATTGACGGCGAGGCGGGCGGCCTCCTTGGCGCGATCGTCGCCCTCGGCGGTGCCGATGCCCATAAGAGCAGGACCGGCGCCTTCCATAATCGCCTTGATGTCGTTGAAGTCGGTATTGATGTCGCCCGGCGTCGTGATGATATCGGAGACGCCCTCAACCGCCTGGCGCAGTATCTCGTCGCACATTGCGAACGCATTCTTCGCCGACGTGTTCTTGTCTACGATGGAGAGCAGTTTGTCGTTCGGGATGACGATGAACGCGTCTACTTCCTTCTTGAGTTCGGCGAGGCCGCGCTCGGCGATGTCTTTGCGCTGAGCGCCTTCAAAGGCGAACGGCTTGGTGACCACCGCGATGACGAGCGCGCCGACCTCCTTCGCAATCTTTGCGACGACCGGCGCCGCGCCGGTGCCGGTGCCGCCGCCCATACCGCAGGTGATGAAGACCATATCGCTCCCCGTGAGCGCCTCCTGAATTTCCTGCCGCGTTTCCTCGCCCGCGCGCTTGCCGAGCTCGGGGTTCATGCCGGTGCCGAGCCCGCGCGTGAGATTCTTGCCGATATGAATCTTGCGCTTCGCGAGCGAGCGGTGCAGGTCCTGCGCATCGGAGTTGACGGCGATGAACTCAACCCCGCGCACCTTTGAGGCAATCATGTGGTTGATTGCGTTCTTGCCCGAACCGCCGACGCCGACCACGCGGATGCGTGCGAACGTCTCGACCTCTGGTTCAACGCGTTTTGACATAGGAAAAGCTTAAGGAGTAATTCCCGTCATACTAACAGACACGGGCGATATGCAAATATTGACAATTCACCGGCGCAACTCGCCGTTTAAGGTAGAAATTGCTGGAAAAACTTCCCGAGAGAGACCCGCAGGCTCTTCTTCGGCGCATTCGTGTCGCCGGTGAGCCCCCAGAGCGCGAGGCCGTAGGCGACCGCCCACGTCGCGTCGCGTATTTTAGTATCAGCGGTGATGCGGAGCTCCGCCAGCCGGGCGGGGAGCTTCAGCGAACCGCGCGCAATGTCGCTGATGTTTCCCACACCCGCGCCGCCGCCCGAGATGATGATGCCGGCGGGCAAGGGGCCGCGGCGCCCGAGCGACTTCAAGTGCTTATCAATGAGCGCGAACAGCAGTGAGAGGCGGCTTACGATAAGGTCGTCCACCTTTTTGCGCGGGTACATCGCACCCGAGAGCCGCCCGAGCTTCACCCGCTCGGCTTCTTCAAGCGAGATGCGCAGTCCGAGCGCAATGTCGTCGGTAATGTGGCTGGAGCCCATCGGGAACACCTTCACCGAAATCGGAATGCCTTCGTCGTACACGACGATGGAGACCGTTTCCGCGCCGATGTTCGCAAGGACGCATCCTTTCATCTTCTGGTCGCCCTCAAGGAGCACATACGAGCCCGCGAGCGGGGAAGCCATCTGGTCAATAATTTCAATATCGGCATCCTCCACTGCTTTCGCGAGCGCTTCTTCGTGCTGGGCGAGACAGGTGACGAAAAGATAATCAACTTCAAGCCGGACGCCCTTCATGCCGGCCGGGTCGCCGAGCACCTTTGTGCCGTCAATGCGGTACTCCACCGGAATGCTGTGGAGCACGTGGCGGTTGAGGAATCCGGGCGCCGCCGCCTCGCGCGCCGCCTTCTCGGCCTTCTCAAGGTCAAGCGCGGTTATTTCCTGGTCGGCGCGCGAGATGATGGCGAAACCGGTCGCATGCGCTTCGTCAAGCGAGATGCCGCCGACCGCGAGGAAGCCGGCGCGCAGCGGCACACACGCGACCGACTCCGCCTGGCGCTTCGCCTCGCGGATGCTTGCGGCGACCTCTTCCTTATTGACGATGTAGCCGTGACGGAGTCCTTTGGATTCGGCGAGGCCGGTGCCGATGATGCGCAATTGCCGCCCGCCGTTTTTATCGGAGAGTTCCTCGACGACGACCATTTTTACCTGGTACGTGCCGATGTCGATGCCGGTTGCGATGCGTCGTGACATTGGGTAAGGAGCGCGCGCCGCTTGGAGCAAATTTCGCTACAAGCTTCCGTTCGCTTCGCTCCATAGTAGCACCATGCGCCCATCCTTTTATATGGAGTGCACCGTGGATAAACAGATATAGAACAAATGTCCGCTCGCTCATGCCGTGCGCGGGCGCTTGCCGGCGCGCCTCTGCGAGGCAGATGATAATCTCGCCGCTTTTTGCGCCGGCGACGTAGGAGAGCACGTTCGGGACGTACTCTTTGTGCCGCAAGTTCTTATTGAGCGCGCGTGCCCGCGCGGGACCGACAAAGACGAGCGAGATATCCCAGCCGGGGAGGACGTCCCGCGCAATCGCTGAAAATACAGCACGCGGCGCCGTGGGGCGCCGCGTGAAGTTCTGTATGGAAACGCCGCTCATCCCGCTACCGTCTGCCGCCCTTGCGCGTCTTCTTCGCCGCCGGGTCTATCTTGCCGAGCTTCACGAGTTCGTTGTAGGTCTCGCGGCGCGCCTTGTTGATGAGCGCGCGCTTGTGGTCAACGTTCTTGGACTTGGTGCGCTTGTAATAGCGGCGGTCGCGCATCTCGCGCACCAGCCCGAGTCCCTGCGCTCTGCGGGTGAAGCGGCGGATAAGCGCGGTAGAACTCTCGTTCTTCCCGCGGCGTACCTCAACGCGTGTATCGGCGGCTGCCATGATGGGGGGATTCTAGCACCCTGGGGCGCGAGTGTCTACTACCACGCGAGCGAAGGCCGGCTCTGCGGCTGACGCTCAGACGACGGCTTTCAATCGTTCAACGAGACCCGCAAGCGGCAGGATGGTTTCCACCTGCGTCGCGCGGTTGCGGAGGATGGCGGAGCCCTCCAGCGCTTCTTTGCGCCCCATAATGAGGAGGTACGGGCTGTTGCGGCGCTCGGCGAGGTAGAGCTGCTCGGTCAGGGATTCCACGCCGATGTCCTGCGCGAGCGAGACGCGCGCCTTGCGGAAATCGTCGGCGAGGCGGATGGAGAGTCGCTTCGCTTCGTCGCCGATGTGGACGAACGAGAAGCGCAGGCGCGCGGGTTTCGCTTTGACCACGGCTTTCCCTTCGCTCGCCACTTGGAACACGGCGCCCGTCGCGCTCATTCCGGAGCCCGGGAAGAAGTGTTTGGTGAAATCGTTGTAGCGCGAGCCCCAGGCGACGCGGCGTTCGCCCGCCACGAGCTCAAAGCACGTGTCGCTCCACGTTGAGCCGCGGCTGATGAGGTTCTTCGCGAGTTCGTACGGCGTCTCGGTCATCTCCAAGTATTCAAGCAAATCTTCAAACCGTTTCCGGCTCGCGTCGGAGAGGTGCTCGGTCGGCGCGGGGAGGTCGTCGGCGTATTCGTTCTCTATCGCGAGTTCCGCCGCCTCAAACGTATCGCGTTTGGCGCAGTTCACGCATTCTTCGGGAAGGGTCGGCCCGCGTTTCTTGAAGAAATTGCCGAGCTCGCGCGCGTAGCGCGCGCGGGTCTCCTTGTCGCCCATAGAATTGATGCGCACGACGGGCTCTTCGTGGAAGAGGTCGCGCGAGAGCGCGATGAGCGCGCGGATGACGACCGCGTCGGCGAGCGCGCGGTCGGTCCCGAGCGCGTGGAATTGGATAGTCGCTTTCTTCGGCGCGGGTCGTCCCGGCGCGATGTTGGTGTGCCAGACGAAAAGCGGCTGTCGCGGAGACGGCGCGCACTCCAGCTTCTGCAGTTGCTTCAGGAAGCTTGCGACTATTTCGGCAGTCGGGTCAAGAGCGATGCCGGTGAGACTCTCCGGATATCCGGTCTGCTTCGGTCTGCTTCCGCGCGCTTTGGCAGTGAGGGACGAGAGCGGCATAAAGCCGTAATACTGACCGACGGCGCTCGCCTTATGCAGCAATTCTTCCGCCGGAATAACGTCGCGCATCATGGAGTGATGGGGGCAGTGGTGCTTGCGCTCGCCGGTACGCGATACGAGGTCGCGCCCGGGAAGAATCCCAGTCCGCTGAGCGGGAGGAGCCGGAGGTCAACGCGGCCGACGATATCTTTCCTCGGCAACGGTCCCCAGACGCGGCTGTCGGAGGAGTTTGGGCGGTTATCGCCCATCACGAAATATTCTCCCGGGTTCAGCGTCACACTTTTGCTATACGTCACGTCTTCGTTCACGACATAGGGCTCGGTGAGCGTCAGCTGCTGCCCGCCCACGGTCGTGACGGTGACGATGCCGTGGCTGATGGACACTGTTTCTCCCGGGAGCCCGATGATGCGCTTGATGTAGAAAATAGACGGGTCGCCCGGGTAGCGGAAGACGATAACATCGCCGCGCGCGGGTGCCTTGAGGTCGTACACGAGCTCGTCAACGACGAGATAGTTCATATTCTCAAAGGTCGGGTGCATAGACTCGCCGTCAACGACGAACGGCGAGACGACGAACAGGCGAATGGGAATAACGACGACAATAATGAGGAACGCAAGAGTGAAAAGATCCTTCAGAAGACCTTTCCAAGAGTCAGACATGGGAGCATTGTACGCGTTCATTTGAAGCGCGCAAGTTCTCGCGGACGATGCGGGGCAAAATCACGGTACGCGTCGCCGTCCCGGCGCGCCGGCGCGCTCGCGCTCGTTCGCACAACCGGCGCGAAGACGCGCCGGACCGTGCTTGTCCGCCTCGCAGGCTCGGCGGATGTCCGCTCGCTTCGCTCGCGGACATACTCACTGTGTGAGCCCGTGATTTTGCCCCGCCTCATCCGCTCCGTGGTACTATTCGGCGCATGGCACTCGTTATCGTCGGACTCGGAAACCCGGGAAAAGAGTACGAAAAGACGCGGCATAACGCCGGAAGGAATGCGGTGGAGCTTCTCGCCAAGCAGGAAGGCGCGGACGAGTTCGTTTTTAATAAAACAGCGAACGCGCTTGTCGCGAAAGGGGCAGTCGGCGGCGAGAATGCGACGCTGGTCTTGCCGGAGACGATGATGAATCTCTCGGGGAAGGCGGTCGCGGCGTTCGTGAAGAGTCCGAAAGCGGCAAAAAATCTGCTCGTCATCCACGATGACTTGGATGTGCCGCTCGGCACGCTCAAGATGGTGTTCGCGCGCGGCAGCGGCGGGCACAAGGGCGTGGAGAGCGTGATGCGCATAATTAAAACGAAAGACTTCGCACGCATCCGCATCGGCGTCGCGCCTGCCGGCAAGAAAAATCAGGCGAAGAAATTAAAGGACGAAGAGAAGGTCATCAAGCTCGTGATAGGGAAGTGGAAACCGGCCGAAGAAGCAGCGGTGAAGAAAGTCCTGAAAAAAGCTGCCGAAGCCGCACGCCTCTTCGCCGCCGAAGGCATTGAGTCCGCCACCCAGTTCGCGAACACGCGATGATTGGCAATTGAGGCGTGGTAGCATTTAGATTATGAAAAAACATCCGATTGCATACGGTATTGCGTACGGCCCCATAGGATTGCTTGTTTTTATAGAAAGTACATATGAACTTATTCTGGGTTTCAATTATGGCGGAGTCCAATTCGCTGTTTTGGCGGTTCTTTCGTTAATGGCTTTTGTCGGAGCCGCGTACATCTTCCTTGTTTTCAGGCAAAATAGTATCAATGGATATACTAACTGGTCACTAGTATTTACTTATATTCAAATAGTGGGAGGAAACCTAATAATCCTATTGCCCTTGCCCATTGGTGAAGGTGGATTTTTGGATACATACAGGACACTGAGCACTGTATTTACAACATTCTCAATCGTCACACTCATTGTCGGCCTTGTAGTGAATCGATTAAAACCAGCAACTTCTGTTTTGTAAACACACGCGGCGCCGGAGGCGCCGCGAGGTGTTTGGTTTCTTGCCGAAATTTAAATGTTTAACATTTAAATTCTAGTGAAAGCCGCACATCAGATATTAAATGTTAAACATTTAATATGACTTGGTTATTTCTTTTTGCCTGCGTAGGTCAGTGTCATTCGCTGCTCCTTCGGCTCAAAGAGCGCGATGGTAAACGGATACGTCTTGCCGAGTTCCAGCGTCTCGCGGAGCGCCTGCGGGGACTCAAACTCGCTCACGTGCACGAGGCCGGCGACGCCCTCCTCAATGGAGGCGAGCGCACCGTGCTTGTTGTACTTGATGATGACGCCCGGCACTTCCATGCCCTTCGTGTAGCGCTCGGCGGCGGTGTGCCACGGGTTCTCCTTGAGCGCCTTGATGGACAGCGAAATCTTGCCGTCTTTTATCTCAATCACCTTGACGCGCACCTTGTCGCCCACATTGAAGAGCACGTGCGGGTCCTCCACGAGGCCCCAGTCCAATTCGCTGATGTGCACGAGGCCTTCCAGCCCGGGCTCCAGCTTCACGAACACGCCGAAGTCCACGATGCCGGTCACTTCGCCCTCGGCGCTGTCGCCGACCTGGTACTTATCAATGAGGGATGCCTTCTCTTCGGCTTCGTTGCCGGTGCGCTCCGAGAAGATGAGCTTGCCCTCCTTCGCGTCGGCGGTGATGATGCGCACAGAGAGCGGGTGGCCGACGAGGTTCATCAGCTCGCCGAGAATCTTGTCCTTATCGCCCTCCGGCACGCGCGGGTAGTGCTCCTTGGAAAGCTGACTTGCCGGGAGGAATCCCTGGATGCCCTGCCACGTGAGGATGAGGCCGCCCTTGTTCGCTTCCTCTACGGTGAGCGAGTACGGCGTCTCGGTGAGAATTGCCGCCTCGGCTTCGCCCCAGATGGCGGCCTGGCGCGCTTCCTTGAGCGACAGTTCTATATAGCCCTCGCGTCCGGCGGGGTCAATCACTTTTGCACTGATGGCGTCGCCCGGGTTCGCCTTGCGGAGCACGTCGGCGGCGTTCAGGTACTCGCGGCCGTAGATGAGGCCGGTGCCAAACGGGGGCAGGTCAATGTACACGCGCCCGCGGTTCATCGCGATGATGGTGCCCTCCACAAGGTCGCCGTTACTCGGCGGCGTCGGGATGGAATCAATAAGTCCGGCCATCGGATGGCCTTCGGTCAGGTGAATGGTCGGAATGGCCACAGCGGCCTTCTTCGTCTCTTCAGACATATGTATTAAGCGGTGCGGATTTTCCGAATCAGTACTCGCGCCTTGCGGCGCTGAGGGTTAGCCGATTCGTACTTCTCCTGCACGCGATGGGGGCACTATAGCACAGTGTTTCCGGATAGAAAAGAGTGACACCCCGCTGGGCGGGGTGTTGTTAGTCAATCGGATCGGCGATGGGACGCCGGACGGACCGGGGACTAGCCGGTTTGCTTGGCCTAGGCTCAGTCGGTATTGGTTTGGCGTGCATTCATATGTGGGATTCTCCAAAATCGCCGGGTTGAGGCCAGATGGCCGAAGGGCGCACGCAGTCTTCGCTAGACAAGCCGAAATGTGCACCTGCTCGCGAATATAGCAGATGTCGCGCTTTATACAACGCGTTTTTTCGGGAGGTGGGGACAGCCCGCGCGATAGTGTTTTTCGACGCGAAAAACACTATCGCGCGGGCGGATTTTATGCTAGAATACGAGCAACAATATGGTCATCACCCACCACGGCGGGCAGTGCTTCAAGGTCACCTTCGGTGACCTCACACTCGTGTTTGACCCCATAGCCAAAGGCGCGACCCTGCCCGCTGTGCGCTTCGGCGCGGACATCGCGCTCGTCTCTCGCGACCATCCTGATATGAACGGCATTGAAGAAGTCACGTACGGCGAGAAGAAGCCGTTTGCCGTCACCGGTCCCGGCGAGTACGAGCGACAGGGTATCGTCATCCAGGGATTTCTCTCAAAGAGTAACTACGGTCTCAAAAAGGGCGAGACCGAGGCGGTGAACACCGTCTACAGCGTTGACCTGGAAGACATGACGCTCGTTCACCTCGGGGCGCTTGCCGATGCCGAACTCTCCAAGGAGGCGCGCGAGAGTATTGATGAAATTGACGTGCTCTTTGTGCCGGTCGGCGGCGACGGCGTGCTCTCGCCGGCAAAGGCGCATGAGCTCGCGGTGTCGCTTGAGCCGAAGATTATCGTCCCCATGCACTGGAGCGGCATCGGGGCGCCGAAGGCGCTGGACGCGTTCCTCAAAGCGTCGGGGAACGGCAGCGAGAAGACGGACAAGCTTACCCTGAAGAAGAAAGACCTTGCCGGCCGCGACGGGAGTATACTGGTGATAACACCGTAACGGTATGAAAACTTTTTTTGAACACGTTGAGCACATCAAGGGGAAGCCGCACCACGTCCGCAAGCGGGTCGCGTTTGCGGCTGCGACGGGCGTCACGGCGGTCATCGCGCTCGTGTGGCTTGTGGGGTCGGTGACCTCCGGCATGTTCGCCATCCAGGGGAGCAATTTCGCCGAGAGCACGGGGCAGCAGCCGGTCGCGACGACGACCGAAGCCGGTGCCGGCGGCACGAGCGGCCTCGCCGGCGCCGCCGCGGCGCTCCCGGCCGCAAGCGCACCGGCGCATATTGAGATAGTTGACGCGACCTCGTCGGTGCCGGCGAAGCCGGTCCAGCAGAACGTCATTCCTTTTTAGTAAACACTCATTCGTATCATGGCCCGCGGGAAAGAAGACAGAGAGAAGGACGCGGTTTCCCCTTTGGGGAAACCTGTCGCCGCGAACGTCATCAATCAGCCGATTGTCGCGGAGATGCGCCAATCATACATTGACTACGCGATGACTGTCATCACCGCGCGCGCCTTGCCGGACGTGCGCGACGGATTGAAGCCGGTGCACCGCCGCATCCTCTACGCGATGAAGGAGCTTGGGCTCTTGCCCGGCGCGAAGTTCCGCAAGTCGGCGCTCGTGGTCGGCGACGTGCTCGGCAAGTACCACCCGCACGGCGACATCGCCGTCTACGATTCTATGACCAAGATGGCGCAGGAGTTCACCCACCGCTATCCGCTGGTGCTCGGACAGGGCAACTTCGGAAGCATTGACGGCGATAGTCCGGCTGCTATGCGCTACACCGAGGCAAAGCTCTCGCGCATCGCTGAGGCGCTGCTCGCCGATTTGGATAAAGAAACCGTCTCGTGGGTGCCGAACTACGACGCGACGCGCGACGAGCCGCAGGTGCTCCCCGCGGCACTCCCGAACCTGCTCCTCAACGGGACGCTCGGCATCGCGGTCGGTATGGCGACGAACATCCCGCCGCACAACCTGCGCGAAGTCGTCGCCGCGACCGTGCACCTCATTGAGAATCCGGACGCGACAACCGACGACCTCCTTGAGTTCGTGAAAGGTCCCGATTTTCCGATGGGCGGCGTCGCCTTTAACCACACCGACATCAAGCACGCGTACAGCGGCGGCAAGGGGCCGGTGGTCGTGCGCGGCGAAGCGGAAATCGTGGACGACGGCAAGAAGGATACGAAAATCATCATCACGTCCATTCCGTACCGCGTAAACAAGAGCGACCTCATCGTGCGTATGGCCGAGCTGGTGCAGGAGAAAAAGCTGGAGGGCATCCGTGATTTGCGCGACGAGTCGGCCGGCGACGCGAACGGCCGTCCGGACATCCGGATTGTCGTGGAGCTCAAAGGCACCGCGCATCCGCAGGCGGTCTTGAACGCGCTCTACAAGCACACCGAGCTGGAGAGCACGTTCCACTACAATATGCTCGCCTTGGTAGACGGCGTGCCGGAGATGCTCTCGCTCTCGGGCATGCTCGGCCACTTCGTAGACCACCGCCAGGAGGTGGTGAAGCGCCGCACCGAGTTTGACCTGCGCCAAGCGGAGGCGCGCGAACACATCCTCATCGGGCTCTGTAAAGCGCTGGACCACATTGACGAGGTCATCAGTGTCATCAAGAAGGCGGCGGACATCCCCTCCGCAAGCGCCGCGCTCCAGAAGAAGTTCGGCTTCTCGCAGCTCCAGGCGGCGGCGATTTTGGAAATGCGCCTCAGTAAGCTCGCCGGCCTGGAGCGCAAGAAGCTGGAGGACGAGCTCTCCGAAGTGCAGGCTTTGATAAAGAAACTGAAAGACATTCTCTCCTCGCCGAAGAAAATCCTCGCCGTGGTGAAGGCGGAGCTGATTGAGCTCGCCGAGAAATACGGCGACGACCGCCGCACCAAGATCGTGAAGGGCGGGGTGCAGAACATTTCCGTGGAAGACCTCGTGCCGGACGAGGAGTCTATGCTCGTCCTCACCGAGGGCGGGTACGTGAAGCGCACGAACCCGGCCGAATACCGCAAGCAGAAGCGCGGCGGCGTGGGCGTGGTAGACATCGCGACAAAGGAGGAAGACATCGTGACGCACTTCCTCGTCGCGTCGGCGCACAGCGACCTCCTCTTCTTCACGAATTTCGGCAAGGCGTACCAGCTCAAGATGTATGAAATACCGGAAGGGAAGCGCGCAACCAAGGGCAAGTCCATTATGAACTTCCTCCAGCTCGCGGGCGACGAGTCGGTCACGAGCGTGCTCGCCGTGCCCAAGGGCGCGGCGCTGGATGCGTCATCGGTGGTGTTTGTGACCAGCGAAGGCGTGGTAAAGCGCGTGGCGGCGAAGTCGTTTGCGGATGTGCGCCGCTCCGGCATCATCGCGATTAATCTCAAGAAAGGCGACACGCTCGTCTCCGCAAATCTCTCAGGCGAAGGCGACACGGTTTCCATTGTGACTTCCAAAGGCCAGAGCATCCGATTTGATACGGAAGACGTGCGCGAAATGGGGCGCACGGCGGGCGGCGTGCGCGGTATGAGCGTGAAGAAGGGCGACAAGGTGGTCTCTGCCGAAGTCATTTCCGCCGCGGCCAAGGACGCCTCGTTGCTTGTGATTATGAGCAAGGGCTACGGCAAGCGCACCAAGCTCTCCGAGTACAAGGTGCAGGGCCGCGGCGGCTCCGGCATCAAGACAGCGGAAGTGACGGCGAAGACCGGCGAAATCATCGGCGCGCGCGTGGTCTCCGGCAATTTGGAAGGCGAGGAACTCGTCGTTGTCTCCAAAAAAGGCCAGGTCATCCGCACCGGCGTTGGCGAAATCCCGTCGCTTGGCCGCGCGACCCAGGGCGTGCGCATTATGAAGATGCGGGAGGGTGACAGCATCGCCAGCATGGTCGCGCTCTAGGCGAGCGCGCCAAAAGTCCCATCTGCGGCGTTGCTCGCTCCGGTGCTCATTCACCGTACCTTTGTACGGTTCATTTCGCTCCTCACTCGCGCCTTGCATCTGGGCGCTTTTGACGGCGCTCGCGTCGTACTTGAATTGACATAAGGAGCGGGGCTATAATGAGGCGTATGGACAATTTATTTTTCTGGTGGTCTATTGTATCGACAGTTTTGGGCGTGCTCCTGCTCG
>DAICZA010000014.1 GCA_027311385.1 bacterium
CGCTAAAAAATGCTACAGTAACCTTACTATGTCTCCCTCTCCGCATACCCTCATACGGTTCTTGAAGTCTAAGTGGACGATTACGATTGCCGTCCTGCTCGTTCTGGGCGGCGGGTATTGGTTCTTCATGCGTAGCAGCGTCCCCGCGTATCAATTTATAACCGTCACACGAGGACCAATCACCGAGACGGTTTCCGTGACGGGAAATACCACCCCGATGCAGAGCGTTTCGCTCGGGTTCCAGAATGCGGGCACCATTGCGCAGGTGTACCGCAATCTCGGTGACCGGGTGAGCGCGGGGGATGTCATCGCAAGCCTCAATATGGCTAGTCTTTCTGCGGCGCTCGCCGAGGCGCAGGCGAATCTTGCGGTCGCGCAGGCGAATCTTGCCGCGCTCACTGCCGGCACGCGGCCCGAACAGCTCGCGATAGACCAGAGCGCTGTCACGCAAGACCGAGTCGCGGTCGTAAATGCAATCACGAGCGCGTATGCCGCCGCCGATGCCGCGGTGCACACGGATGCGGACCAGATATTCACGAACGCGCGTACGACAAGCGCGTCGCTTTCCATCACCGTTCCCGATGCGGCACTCGCAAACCAAGTGACCCGGGAGCGTACCGCGTTGGAGCCGATACTCGCGGCGTGGAATGCGCAGACAACCGCGCCCTCCTTTGGTACGGACGAGCCCTTGCCCGCGGCGGCCACGGCGCTCCGGAATTTGACCCAGGTCAGCGCGTTTCTTAACGACGTCGCCGCCGCACTCTCTGTGACCTCATCATCAGCGAGTCTCTCGCTCGCGACACTGAACACCTACAAGGCGGATATTGCGGCGGCGCGGACGAGCATCGCGGGCGCGCTCACGACGCTCACGAGCGCGAAATCAACGCTCGTCGGTGCGGAGGGGACGCTCGCGCTCGCCCAGGCCGGGGCAACGCCGGAGGACATCGCCGCAGAGCAGGCGCAGGTGGCAGTCGCCCAGGCCGGCGTCGCGAGCGCGCGGGCGAATTTGCAGAACGCGCAACTCATCGCGCCGATAAGCGGCACCCTGACCGAGCAAGACGCGAAAATCGGCCAACAAGCGACGCCCGGGACGCCGCTCGTTTCCATCATCGGCAACGGCGGATTTGAAGTGGACACGGGCGTGTCCGACACGGATGTCGGGAAGCTCAGTGTCGGCGACCCGGTCACGATGACGCTGGATGCGTTTCCGAACGAGACGTTCACGGGCTCGGTATTCTATATCGCGCCGGCGGAGACCAACACGCAGGGCGTCGTTACGTACCTGGTCAAGATCTCATTCGGCAAGAACGACCCGCGCTTGAAGAGCGGTCTCACGGCGAACATCACGATACAGACAAAACGAGTGGATGACGCTCTCATTCTCCCACAATATGCGATTCTGCAGAACGACAGCGGCACGTTCGTGAAGACGCCCGTCGGGAATACGACGACCACGACACCCGTGACAATCGGCATTCAGGACGAGAACGGCAATGTGCAGGTTCTCTCCGGCGTGACGCTTGGCGAGCAGGTCATCAACATCGGCCTCAAGGCGCAATGATTCCCGTTAGAAGCTACCACTCGCCAGCGCGTGAGCACCTAGAACTATGACAAGCGACATCAGCCAAGCTTCTAACGGGATGATAGACGTCCGTAATCTCAAAAAGGAGTACACCGACGAAGAAACGCCGACGCGCGCGCTCCGCGGCGTCACGTTCACCGTCGCTAAAGGCGAATTTGTTTCCATTATGGGCCCGTCCGGTTCCGGCAAGTCCACTCTGCTCCAGATACTGAGCTTTCTGGACCGGCCGACGGGCGGTACCTACACGTTCCAGGACAAAGGCATTGATGAAATGACGGACCAAGAGCTCGCGCACGTCCGCAACAAAGATATGGGCTTCGTGTTCCAGTCGTTCAACCTGCTCTCGCGGCTGACCGTCTACGACAATGTGGAGATACCGCTTCTGTATTCCGCGATTCCGTCCGGGAAGCGCCGGACACTCATTGAAGAGGCCGTGCGCGCGGTCGGATTGGAGGAGAAGCTCTTTACTGAAGCCGGCAAGCTCTCGGGCGGGCAGAAGCAGCGCGTTGCCATCGCGCGCGCCTTGGTGACCGACCCGAATGTCATCTTCGCCGACGAGCCGACCGGGAACCTGGATTCGGTGTCCGGCCTGCAAATTATGGACATCCTCGCCTCGCTCCACAAAAAGGGACGCACGATACTGCTCGTGACGCACGAGACGCAGACCGCCGAGTTCGCCGACCGCATCATCCGGATGAAAGACGGGATGGTAGAGAGCGACCGGGCGATTACCGAGCGCACGCCGGTCGGCTCGCTCAAATAACGTATGCTGCTCCGCGACGCTTTCAAAACCGCCACTCGCAGTCTTGCCCACGGCAAGATGCGTTCCATTCTGACGATGCTCGGCATCGTCATCGGCATCGCGTCGGTCATCATCCTGATGTCGGTGGGGCAGTCGGCGCAGAATCTCATCTTGGGCCAGGTGCAGAGCATCGGTTCCAATCTCATCATCGTCATCCCCGGCGCGCCCTCGAACGGGAAATTCGCGCCGCCCGCCGCGGCGCAGGGCATCGTCATCACGAGTTTGCAGCAGCGGGATGTGGATGCGCTTTCGCGCGAACCGGCCGTGGACCTCGCGGTGCCCGAGGTCCGCGGGCAGGCGGAGGTCGTGTACGGCAACAACAACACGACGGTGGGGTACACCGGCAGTACCGCGGATTTCTTTACGGTCAGCAATTTGGCGAAAGTCTCCGAAGGTCAGACCTTCACGAAAAGCGACGTCACGTCGGGGAACCATGTGGTCGTCATCGGTCCCGATCTTGCGCAGACGCTGTTCGGACCGAACGTTGACCCCGTCAATAAGACGATTCGGGTAAAGAACGTGTCGTTCCGCGTCGTCGGCGTCCTGGCGAAGAGCGGCACGGGCGCGTTCGGCGTGGACATCGGGAATATCGTCGTGATGCCTATCAGCGTGGCGCAGAAACAGCTCCTCGGCATCACCTATTTCAATGTCATCGTCGTGCAGGCGAATGCCAACTACGACGTGGATTTCGTCAAATCGCGTATGCGGGCCATTCTGGAGCAGAATCACGGGATTACGGACCCGAACAAGGACGATTTCAATATTGAAACGCAGGCCGACATCCTCTCCATTCTCGGCAGTATCACGTCGGTGCTGACGCTCTTCCTCGCGGCCATCGCATCCATCTCGCTCGTGGTCGGCGGCATCGGTATAATGAATATTATGCTGGTCTCGGTCACGGAACGGACGCGCGAAATCGGCCTGCGCAAAGCGGTCGGGGCAACCGACGGCGATATCCTCCAGCAGTTTCTCATTGAATCGGTCATTCTCACCATCGTCGGCGGCATCGTCGGCATCCTCTTCGGCGCGGCGGTCGTGGGCGCGATTTATCTCGGCGTGAACGCGTTCAATCCGGCTCTGGGCTGGGTGTTCGTGTTCCCGCTATCGGCGGTTGTTCTCGGGCTTGTCGTGTCAGGCGTTGCCGGCATCGCGTTCGGCATCTATCCGGCGCGCCAGGCGGGGAAGAAAAACCCGATTGATGCGTTACGATACGAGTAATATGAGCGGCAAGACGCTTATCTGGGGCGGGCTGTTCGTCGGTTCGGGCATCGGCAGTTTCGTTCCGTATTTCTGGAACGGCGGCTTCCTGTCGTATTCCATCTGGGGCGCCATCGGCGGCATCATTGGCATCTGGGCCGGCTTCAAACTCGCCAAGGCGACCGGGGCGCTCTAATACACCGGAACGGAGAAGCCGTAATAGGTGAGGAAGATGCCGAGGAGGAGCGCAAGCAGGGTGACGAGATAGTAGCTCTGCTCAAATTTAAATGAGGCGAAGAGATTCTTGAGCGCGCCGTGTGGGAGAAAAAGGATAAGGCAGGCGCGCAGGAGGAGCGCCCAGCCGAGAAGCGTCACGAGCACAACGAGCGCGCCGCCGCTCCAGACGTTGTGCGTGAGGATGACGATGATGCCGAGGAACAGGCTCATAACGCCGGCAAGGTAGAGCAGGGCGCGGTTGTCTAGGAGTTCGCGCATCAGCGTGAGCATGGCGCGGCGGTTCACGAGCATCGCGAGCCCGATGATGAGGATGGCGAGGCCGAACAGCTGTGCATAAAAATACGTAAGCGGCATATGTAAGAGTGGTCAGTGAATAAGCGGTACTCCTTCAGTATAGCGTCAGTACCGGAGTCGTTCTGTACGCGTTTTGCACAGGGGGCCATCCGGCGGCTCCAAAAAGAGTCATACTAGGGGAAGCGGACCACCACCTCCGCGTTAATCATTCTCCTACATCCACATGAAAGGACTACACGTTACGGAGTTCATCCTCGTTATCATCGGCGGCCTCAACTGGGGCCTTATCGCGATCGGTACGTGGATGGGTAGCAACTGGAACGTTGTGAACCTCCTCCTCGGCTCTTGGCCGACACTTGAGAACCTCGTTTACCTCGCCGTCGGTCTCTCGGCGCTCGCCCTTATGTTCTCGCATAAGGGAGAATGCCGGACCTGCACTCCCTAACGGGGTGCATTCCCGCGCTCCGCGCGGGAGAGGGGACGCCGGCGCGGAGCGCCGGCGTCCTTTTGTGCATATCCACAACTCGCAAAAAAGCCCCGCATAAATCCGTACAAGGAGTACAATAAAGGTGGGTTATTATCCGCTAACGTACAACCTATGTGGAAAGATTGGGTCAACGGCATTCTCGGTATTTGGGTGCTTATCATCCCGTTTACGATGGGTGTCACGGACAGCGCACTCACCAGCACGCTTGTCGTAACCGGCATCGTCATCGCAATACTCGGTTTCTGGGCAGCAGCGGCTCCGAAGTCATCAGCGATGATGTAAGACAGGCGAGAGGGATGAAAATCCCCGCGTCTCGCGGGGATTTTCGTTTTTTATAGAAGTGCGGATGGGGAGGAACTGCGATTACGCTTTCGGTCAAGCGCTCGTTCGTCGCCGTCGCTCCTCACTCCGCCTGACCACGCTCGCGCGACCTGTTCTGTTGAACAGGTGCCCGCGCTCGCTTTCGAATCCCTCCCCACTCTCGCAAAATATAGTCGCCGGATGCTCAGCCGCGTTCGGCTCATTATTTTGCGGAGGGGGAGGGATTCGGTCAGGAATATTTCGCTCGCCGTTGCTCGCAAAATTTCACGACCCTCGCCGGGAGGATTCGGTCACGAGTCGCTAAGTGGATTGCTCCAGGCATTCGCAATCCGCTAAGCGCTCTCGACCCCGCCTCGGCGCAGAGCGCCTCCGGCTTTCGAATCCCTCCCTTTTGCAAAGCAAAAGCGCCACGGTGTCGTGGCGCCCTCCGCAAATAAGTTGCGGGCTCTCCTTATTTGATCCGTACCCCATTTAGCGGACACTTTCGAAACCCACTCCCACGCTCGGCTTTGTGAGAAGATGGTCCCGGTACTCAATCGGTGCCATCTTGTTCCTGGTCCACTGTTTTCTTTCGCAATTGTAGTATTGCATGTATTCAGAGACTTTTGAACGAAGCTCCTCGATGGAGGTACATGATTTGTAGTCCAGCTCGTCTTTCATGTGTCCGAAGAATGACTCGATGGGCGCATTGTCGATACAGCTCCCCTTGCCGGACATGGATTGCACCATCTCCAGTGCTTCCACTGCCGCGATGTACTGTGGGTTCGTGTAGTGGAACCCTTGGTCTGAATGAATCATCGCATCGTCGGATACACGCGGCATGTTTCGTATCGTATCGAGCACTAAAGTCTCTTCAAGACCATCAGAGAGGTTCCATGCCACCACTTCGCCACTCGCAATGTCTTTCACCACCGATAGATACGCAAAGGCACTCTGGAAAGGGATGTACGTGATATCGGTACAGAAGACAGTGAACGGAACCGTCTGGTCAAATGCACGATCCAGTGTGTTGGGGAATACCCGGTGCTCTAGTCTTTTCTGCATGATGGCTTTGTACGGGTTTCTTTTTCTCACCTTGGTGACGAGACCGTACTTTCTCATGATCCGTTGTATCTTCTTGTGGTTCATCGCTGGTAGCCTCATTTTGATGCTTCTCCAGCCGTATTTCTCCTTGCCACGGTCAAAGACTTCTTTGATCTTGAGGTAGTCGGGATAATCTTTGTCCGGCTCATCGGCGTGGCGCAGCCATTGGTAGTATCCGCTTCGGGAGACATTCGCTAATTCACAGAGAATGTTGATGTCGTCGCCTAGTTCTCTGATGATTCGGTATTTTTGATGCGGCCTGAGTTTGACTCCGCTCGCTTGGCCCGGAGTTGTGCTAAAAAATCGTTTTCAGCTTGCAGATATTTGACCTGGAGTACCAATCGCTTGATGGTGTCCTTGTTCGTATTGTTAGGTCCTCGGTCGTGCGGTGTTCCTCCTGGACTCGTGAGTCCCTCAAGTCCACTCCTTTCCACAACACGTCTCCAATCCCGGAGAGTGAGTCTGAAGTAGTGCTTTTTCCACTTGCGCACGTCAAAGCCCGATCGTCTCCAGATTTCCTTAGTCTCGACGCCCTGTGCGTAGAGCTCAAGGGCACGCTGCTTGAATTCGTGGGTGTAGTACACCGATTTCTCGGTGCAATCGAACACGCACGGATTCTTCTTTAGTTCCGCGATTTCATCACTTGAAAATGTTGTTCTCATATTCTTCTGTTAGTGGTTAATGCTAACAAAAGAAAACGTGTACCCGTGTCCACTTTTCGGGGTACAGATCACCCGAGCTGGGGAGAGGATTCCTTCCTCTCCCCAAACAAGAGCCGCCCCGAGCAACGCGCCAGCAGGCGCGACTTGCGAGGAGAAGCGACGCTCCTATGAATCTAGGCGCTCGTAGCCATAGCGGAAACAGCCCGAGGCGGATGCCGAGGGTGAATCTCCCATAGCAGGGGACGCTCCGAAGCGAAGACGAACAGCCCGAGACCATAACCTGTATTGCATTTGAACGGCTCACTTCCACGAGCCAACGGCTCATTTGGTGGGAAGTGAGCCGTTCCCCCCGAGCCCTGCCGCTCCATGCATTCCGAACACCCCCCGCGAATCCCGACCGGACAGAAGACAGAAATGCGCGGACAGGGCTCGGGGCCGACCGCGAGTCTGCGAGCGGGCGGTGAGCGCCGAGTCCGCGAGGCGCGAGAGATCATTGGTTCTGGGCGAAATAGGTTCTAGCGGAGTTTAATAGGGTCTCACTTTTTCAGGTGAGAATTATATGGTAGAAATGAGAGGCGTTTGTAACGCAAGCCGCCTTAGCTCAGTTGGTAGAGAGCCGACGGCTCATTCGTGACAAAAGGTTCCTGGTCTGCAAATTATAGTCAATACCATACGCCGCCTTAGCTCAGTTGGTAGAGCAACCCCTTCGTAAGGGGTAGGTCCTCAGTTCAAATCTGAGAGGCGGCTCCAAGATAGCGCAATTGCGCAGTTTGCGTGGAAATCGTAGAATATAAGTTATGGAAAATCCTGAAGGAGCAGTGCGCCGTGTGACGTCGGGGGCGGCGGCGGAACACGCTATATATCACAAAGACGAGGTTGTGCCAGCCAATCGGTTCAAACAATTCAAGAATCTGGAGGCGCAGATTAAAGAAGCGCGAGAGGAATACAACGAAATAATCGAAAGGGGTATTGATCCGGAGCGCCAGCAGAATCCGGCGACGCGCGCGAGCGATATTGAGGAGGGAAGGGCGATCAAGGAAAAGCTTGACGTGTTGGAGAGAGAAAAGGAAGCGTTGGAAGCGAATATAACAAAGAATCAAGCGCCTCAGAACGGTTCCAAGTGAGCGTGAATCGTCATGACTGACGAGCGCGAAACGCGGCTGGCGCAACTGGAGGCGATGATGGCGTCGCCGGACTTCTGGGCGGACAAGGATAGTGCACAGACGCTTGTGCAGGAGTACCAGAGTTTGAAGGAGGGCGGCTCGGGCGACCCGCACGACGCCGGCAACGCGACCCTCGCGATTCTTGCGGGCGCGGGCGGCGACGACGCCGAAGACTTCGCGCGGATGCTCCGCCGGATGTATGAGGGCTATGCCGCCAAGAAGGGCTGGCGCGTGCGCGAACTCCACGCCAACGAGAACGACCACGGCGGCTACCGCAACCTGATGCTGGAAATTTCCGGCAGCGGCGCGTACGGCCGCTTGAAGCACGAGGCGGGCGTGCACCGGCTCGTGCGCCAGTCGCCTTTTAATGCAAATGCAAAACGTCAGACGAGCTTCGCGCTTGTGGAAGTGTTGCCGACCTTGGTCGCGACCGACAAGGTGGAACTGAAGCCGGACGATTTGGACATACAGTTTGCGCGTTCCGGCGGCGCCGGCGGCCAGAACGTAAACAAGCGCGAGACCGCCGTGCGCATTCTCCATACGCCGACGAACCTCTCGGTGCACGTTTCAAGCGAACGTACTCAGCTCGCCAACCGCGAGAAGGGCTTGGAACTCCTGAAAGCGAAGATTTTTGCAAAAGAGGAGGCGGCACGCGAGGCGACCGCGAAAGGCCGTTCCATCGCGGCGACCACCGCGAACGAGTGGGGGAGCCAGATCCGCTCCTACGTCCTCCACCCCTACAAAATGGTCAAAGACCACCGCACCGGCCACGAATCCGGCAATCCCGATAAGGTCCTGGAGGGCGATGTGGACGATTTTATAGACGCCGCGGCAGCGACAGGAGCCGAATAGAGCGCTATCCCCAGGTCGGCCGCGCAGGAGCGCGGCCGGTTCGTCTTTACGTGAGCGAATGAACTGGGGTACAATAGAGAGCGAGCATGATTTATTTCGACAAGGTGACGAAGTTGTACGGAGATATGGCGGCGCTTGAAGAGGTCACCATCTCGGTCGCCCCCAAGGAGTTCGTCTCCATCGTCGGCCACTCGGGCGCGGGGAAGACGACGCTCCTCAAGCTCCTCTTGGCCGAAGAGCGTCCCACCGCCGGCTCTGTTTTTTTTGAATCCATAGACATCAACGACCTGCCGAGCTCGGCGCTCCACCACTACCGCCGCAAAATCGGCATGGTCTTCCAAGACTTCCGCCTCATTCCGAATAAGACCGCGTACGAGAACATCGCGTTCGCGATGGAAGCGGCGGGCCGCACCGATGACGAGATTAAGAGCGACGTGCCGTACATTCTGGAGCTCGTGAACCTCGCCGATAAGACGGCCCATTTCCCCGACCAGCTCTCGGGCGGCGAGAAACAGCGCATTGCCATCGGCCGCGCCATCATCAACCAGCCGGAGCTCATCGTCGCCGACGAGCCGACCGGCAATCTGGACCCCATCAACACCTACGAGGTCGTGGAAATTCTGAAGAAGATCAACGAGCTCGGCACGACCGTCATCATCACGACGCACAACAAGGGCGTGGTGGACGCCATCGGGCGGCGCGTCATCACCATTGACCGCGGCCGGTTGGTGCGCGACGACGCGGGCGGGAAGTATATCTTATGAACACAACGAGCGTAGCGACTATGTGTTCATTAGATGCCGGAATTCCTCGGGGGTCGTCCTGCCGAGGAATTCCGGCGACTGGTATACTCATATAGGTATGGACTGGATGATATTCAAGCGAATGGTGATTGCCGGCGGGAAAAATTTCACCCGCGGCGGCGCGGTCTCGGCGGCGACCGTGCTCATTATGACCGTGACGCTCGCCATCATCGCGTCGCTCATCTTCCTCTCCGCGCTCCTCACCTTCACGCTGAACACTATTACCGACAAGGTGGACGTATCGGTCTACTTCGTCACCACCGCGAGCGAGTCCGACATTCTCGCGGTGAAGAGCCAGCTGGAGAAACTGCCGCAGGTCGCGAGCGTCACCTACACGTCCGCCGCCGACGCGCTCACTGCGTTTACCGCGCGGCACGCGAGCGACCAGCTCACGCTTCAGGCGCTCCAGGAGCTCGGCGGGAACCCGCTTGACGCGTCGCTTGAGGTGCGGGCGAAGGACCCGACCGAGTACGAGAGCATCGTAAACTTCCTGGAAGCGTCGCCGGCCTTGTCTGCCGGCGGCACGTCCATCGTTGACCGCATCAATTACGCGCAGAACAAGGAGGTCATTGACCGCCTCGCGCTCGCGATACAGGCGACGCGCGAGGTCGGCTTCGCGGTAGTCGCGCTTTTCGCGCTCGCGTCCATCCTCATCGCCTTTGCGACCATCCGCCTCGCCATTTATACCGCGAAGGAGGAAATCGCCGTGATGCGGCTCGTGGGTGCTTCCAACGCATACATCCAGGGGCCGTTCATCGTGACGGGTGTCATCACCGGCGTCACCGCCGCCGCGCTGGTGCTCCTCTTGTTATGGCCGGCGACGTGGTATGCGGGCGCGAGGACTGCGGGGTGGTTCGGCGGTTTCAATATTGCGAGTTACTACAGCGGCCATTTTGCCCTCATCTTTTCTATTGTGCTTGTCTCAAGCATCGCGCTCGGCGCGATCGCATCCGTGCTCGCTATTCGTAAATACCTCAAGGTCTAATTCGGTATGGCAAAAGAAGGTCACAAATACATATTCGTGTTGGGCGGGGTGATGAGCGGCGTGGGGAAAGGCGTCGTCACGAGTTCCATCGGCCTCCTCCTCCAGCAGAAGGGCTATCCGGTGAACCTCGTGAAGGTGGACCCGTACCTGAACGTGGATGCAGGCACGATGAACCCGACCGAGCACGGCGAGGTGTTCGTGCTCCGGAGCGGTATGGAGACCGACCAGGATATGGGTAACTACGAGCGCTTCCTCGGGCGCGACCTCACAAACGAGGACTATATGACGAGCGGTATGGTGTACCAGTCGGTCATCAACCGCGAGCGCGCGCTTGAGTACGGCGGCAAGTGCGTGGAGGCCATTCCGCACGTGCGCGACGAAATCCTCCGGCGCTTTGAGGATGCGGCCGCCTACAACGGCAGCCGCGTTTCGGTCATTGAAATCGGCGGCACCATCGGGGACTTCCAGAACGCGCTGTTCATTGATGCGGCGCGGGTGATGCATATGCGGCACCCGGAGGACGTACTCTTCGTGATGGTCTCGTATCTGCCGGTGCCGGGAACACTCGGCGAGATGAAGACCAAGCCGACCCAGATGGCGGTCCGCGACCTCAATTCCTACGGCGTCCAGCCGGACTTCATCATCGCGCGTTCCAAGGAACCGGTGGATGACAAGCGCAAGGAGAAACTTGCCGTTTCCTGCAGCGTGCGCCGCGACCGCATCATCAGCGCGCCGGATATTAATAGCATCTACGAGGCGCCGCTCAACTTTGAGAAAGACCGGCTCGGCGATGCGCTTCTCACGGCGCTCAATCTGCCGGAGAAGCGGAAGGCGTCGCTTGCCGTGTGGAAGAAGTTCGCGGCCGCGGTGTCCAATGCAAAGGCGCCGGAGGTAAGCATCGCCATCGTCGGAAAATATTTTGATACGGGCGATTTCGTGCTCGCCGACGCCTATCTTTCGGTCATTGAGGCCATTAAATTCTCCGCGGCGAAGCTCGGCCGCCACGCGAAAATCACCTGGGTGAATTCCAAAGACCTGGAGAAAGGCGGTGCGAAGGCCGTGAACATTCTCGGGAAATTCCAGGGCATCATTGTCCCGGGCGGCTTCGGCGAGAGCGGCATAGAGGGGAAGATACAGGCCATCCGGTTCGCGCGCGAACACAAGATTCCGTACTTCGGCCTCTGCTACGGTATGCAGCTGATGGTGATTGAATACGCGCGCAATGTGCTGGGGCTCAAGGATGCGAACACGACCGAAATCAAGAAGAGCGCGGAGGACCCGGTGGTAGACGTGATGCTGGAGCAGAAGAAACACCTCGCCGACAACAAGTACGGCGGGACGATGCGCCTCGGCGTGTACCCGGCCTACCTCAAGAAGGGCACGATGGCGCGCGCCGCGTACAAGAAGGAGCTCGTAGAGGAGCGCCACCGCCACCGCTACGAAATCAATCCCGCGTATGTGAAGCGCTTGGAGGACGCCGGTCTTGTTTTCTCGGGCACGTCGCCGGACGGTGTCTTGATGGAAATCGCCGAACTCCCGCGCACTGAACACCCGTTTATGCTCGGTACGCAGTTCCACCCCGAGCTCCAGGCGCGCCCGCTTTCTCCGCACCCCCTGTTCACCGAATTCCTCCGCGCCGCTACGCATAAGCGAAGAAAATAGTCCCGGACAACGTAGTACAGATATACCAGCTATGGCGAATATCATTGAGGTCAGGAACCTCACGAAGAAGTTTGACGACACTGCGGTTGTCAACGACATTTCGTTCTCGGTGGAAGAGGGCGGGATTTTCGCATTTCTGGGGCCGAACGGCGCGGGGAAATCCACGACGATTAAAATGCTCACCACCCTGCTTCGCCCGACGTCGGGCACCATCAGCATCAACGGCTTTAACCCGGTTGTTGACCCGGATGCCGCACGGCACTCATTCGGCATTGTCTTCCAGGATCCGTCACTTGACGAGGACCTCACGGCGCTGGAGAACTTGCAACTGCACGGCGCGCTCTATAGCGTGCCGAAGAACACGCTTGCGAAGCGTATTGCCGAACTGCTCGCGCTCGTGGAACTCGCCGACCGCAAAAATGATTTTATCCGCGACTTCTCGGGCGGGATGAAGCGGCGGCTGGAAATCGCGCGCGGTCTCCTTCACCACCCGAAGATTATTTTCCTGGACGAGCCGACCTTGGGCTTGGACCCGCAGACGCGCAACCATCTCTGGAACTATGTGCGCAAGCTAAACGCCGACGAAGGCATCACGGTCTTTTTCACGACGCATTATATGGAAGAAGCGAGCCAGATTGCGCGGCACATCGCCATTATTGATAACGGTACCATCATCGCGCAGGGGACGAGTGCCGACCTGCAGAAGGAGACGGGCACCGCGTCGCTTGAGGAAGCATTCTTGAAGTTGACCGGAAACGTCATCCGCGACGAGTCGGGAAGTTCGCTTGACCGGATGCGCACGCACGGCCGGCGCTGGGGCCGCCGATAATGTCCATACTATGAACAACGCTATTTACGTCATGTGGCTCCGGGAGGTGAAACGATTCATTCGTTCCAAATCGCGCATCGTGGGTTCCTTGGGCCAGCCGATTCTCTTTCTCGTCGCGCTCGGCTACGGGCTCGGGCCGGTCTTTCAGAAGGCGGGGCAGGGGAATTACCTGGAATTCATCGCGCCGGGCATCATCGGAATGGCCATTATTTTCAGCGCCATCTTCAACGGCATGCAAGTCATCTGGGACCGGCAATTCGGCTTTCTGAAGGAGACGATGGTCGCGCCGGTTTCGCGGCTCGCCATTATGTTCGGCCGCACCATCGGCGGCGCGACGGTGGCGAGTGCGCAGGGCGTGCTCGTACTCTTCATTGCGGTACTCGCCGGCTTCCGCGTCGCTTCGTGGACCGGTATTCTGCCGGCCGTCATCATCATGCTCCTCATTGCACTCCTCTTCAGCGCGCTCGGTATTATGGTCGCGTCGCTTCTGAAAGATATGCAGGGCTTCCAGCTTATTATGAACTTCCTCATAATGCCGCTCTTCTTCCTCTCGGGTGCGCTCTTTCCGCTCAACAGCGCGCCGTCCGCGCTTCTGCTTGTCGCGCGCTTTGACCCGCTTTCCTACGGCGTTGATGCGCTCCGCTATTTCCTCATCGGCACGTCCACGTTCTCACTCACGCTTGATGTGGGCGTGCTCCTCGGCGTCAGCGCGCTCTTCCTCGCGCTCGGCTCCTACTTCTTCTCCATCATTGAAATCTAGGACATCCGATGTCCAAATTGCACTAGGACATCGGATGTCCTAACTGACGCTGCGGATAATCTCGGTCAGTTCGTCCACTTCTTTGAAAAACGGCGCGCCCCGCGCATCGCGCGGGCGCGGGAGGTCTACGGCAAGCACTTTTTCAATACGTCCGGGGTGCGCGTTCATAACAATGATCTGGTCGGAGAGTTCAATGGCGTCGGGAATGAGATGGTTCACCATCAGGACAGTCATGCCGTACGCGCGCCAGATTTTCAGCAAGTCGGTTTTGAGCGCTTCGGCGGTGATGGTATCCAGGTTGGAAAACGGTTCGTCCAGAATGAGCAGGTCGGGAGAAATCGCGAGCGCGCGGGCGAGCCCGACGCGCTGGCGCTGGCCGCCCGAGAGCGCCGCAGGGTAGTGGTCCGCCAAATGTTCAAGGCCGACCTCTTTCAGTTTCTCGCGTGCGATTTTCTCGCGCTCTTGCCGCGGCATTCCGCCCATCTTGAGGCCGAAGGCGGCGTTATCCAGCGCCGTGAGCCACGGGAAGAGCGCGTAATTCTGGAACACCATCGCGCTTCGGGAGAAATTCCGCACGATGGTACCGCTCGCGTGCGGCATAAGCCCGAGGATGACGCGCATCAAGGTGGACTTGCCGGCGCCGGACGGCCCGATGACGGAGACGAAGGCGCCGGCGGGGACGGAGAACGAGATGTCCTCCAGCGCCGCTGCGTCGCGTTTCCGCTCGTCGTCAAAATGCGCCGAAACGCGGGAGAGGACGAGTGCGCTGTCAGCGTGCGTCGCCATACTATTCGGCATAGCGCCGTGCGCTTTCGGCGAGGAGCGGCGCCCACACGAGCCGGTTCACCACGAAGACGATGATGAGGATGGCGAACATGCCGGCGACCGAGGCCTGGTCAATGCCGGAGGCGCTCGCGTTCTTGATGAACGCGCCGAAGCCGGACGCGTTCGCGATGATTTCGGCGCCGATGACCGATTCCCAGCCGATGGCGATGCCGACGATGGAGCCCGTGAGGATGGCGGGGTAGGAGAGCGGCGCGAGATACGACACGATGCGCCGGAATCCGGTCGCGCCGAAGATGGTCGCCGCGTCGTTGAGGTCGTTGTGGACGCTCTTGATGGCGCTCAAGACGGCGAAGAGGATGGGCCAGACGATGGAGCTCACGGCGAAGAGGATAATCATCAGGTCGCCGTAGCCGAGGAAATAGATGAAGAGCGGGATGAGCGCGAAGGAGGGAATATTTTGCAAGATATCAAAGACGGGGAAGAGCGCGTCGGCGAACCGGCTCCAGCCGACCAGAAGCGCGACCGAGACGCCGACGAGAAGCGCAACGCCGTACGAGAGGGCGAGGCGGTAGGTGGTGCGCAGGACGGCATCCAGGAGCGCCGGCCACGAGACCGTGCCGAAGTAGCCGGAGAGGCCGATGATGAGCGCGGTGATGATAACGCCCGCCATTATGACCCACGACCGCCGGTGGCGCTTCACGTGCGCGCGTCGCCACGCACCGGGTTGCGGATGTCCAACGCTCCGTATCATGCGCACATTCTAGCGCGTTTCGGTGCGGTATACTGCGGTGTATGCACATTCCGCTCTGGAGTATCGTGACGCTCGGTACCGAACTCCTCGTCACCGCATCCGTGTATTTCATTATCTGGAGAGCGTATCGCACGGGCGCCTTCCTGCGCACGTTCGCATTCGTCGTGCTCGGGTACGAAGTGCTGTTCAATATTTCCTATATGCTCTCGCGCGAGGCCGCCGGCCAGTCGTCGGTGGTGTATTCGCCGTACGAGACGGGACTCGCCATCTTCCATGGGACGTTTTCGCTCGTGATGTTCGTCGCCTTGGTGGCGTTCTTCATCGCCTCCGCGCGCGCCTACGCGCGCGGAGAGAATTATTTCCGGGACCGTCCGCGCCTCACGCTCGCGTTCTCACTCGCGTGGGGCGTCTCCATTCTCTCCGGTATCGCTTTTTTCGTCGCCCTGTACTTCTCCTGACGCCGTCGGTTCCGGTTTCCCCCAGATAAGCGGACCCAGATTGAGCGCCTCGGGCAGGCGGTTCACGTACGGGATATAGGGGAAGAGGATGAACAGGATCATAACGAGCCCGAGGATTTCTCCCCCTATCTGGTCGCCGTTCGGGTTGGAGAGGAGGTTGAACGCGGTGTTGACGAGGCCGAGGGGCGCGAGCCACCACGAGCCGGGCGGGAGCGAGAAGGCGCTCGCATTGTCGTCCTTGGTCATGCCCCACTCTGCGGTATTTATCCCGAGCGCGGTCGCCTTTGCTTCCAGCACGCCCATATCGTTCAGGAAGCGCAGCGTGTAGGTGCTGTTGATAGTCGGATTCTCCTGGTTCAGGAGCGATTCGTAGAGTCCGCTCTCTGCCATTGGGACGAGCGTATTCACCATGGCGATCACCGGGTTCGTACTGCTCGCAAACGCGCTCGTGTCGGTGGCAGTGGCATACGCCTCCGCTTCCTGTATATCGGCCTGCTGCCGGTCGGCGGACTCGCTCTCAAACGCCGCCCACGCGTTGGTGGCGTGGCCGCCGTGCAGGGATTGCTGATACGGCACCGCGACAAACACCTGCCGCGTATCAAAGGTGTACGGGTCTATGGAATCAAGGTACGTCGCCGTATCCGAGGTGCGCTTAAATTCCTGCACGAGCGTCGTCGCGACGAGGCCGGGATTCTGTGCGGCGGTACCGGCAATAGTCACCGGCGCCACGTACGGGGAATGGAAGAAAAACGCGAGCACGAGAATGCCGACCGCGAGTACCGTGCCGCGTGCAAAGAGGATGCGGTGGTCGGCGGTAATCATTTTCACGGGGATGTCCTTGCGGTAGGGGCGCGAGATGCCGTAGGTTTTCTCCAAGATGTAGTGCGCGAGGAAGATGAAGAGGATGGTGATGGGGATGATGGCGACGTGGAGCGCGAAGACCTGCGAGTAGTTGAGCGGGTTCAACCAGTAGCCCAGGTGCGCGCCGTTCCAGAAGTCGGCGCCGGAGACCGCGCGGTACTGCGAGGCGAAGTCGCCGCGCAGGCCGTAGCCGAACTCGGTCTGGATGAGAGCGAGACAGAAGATAAGTGCGCCGAAGACCCACACCATCCGGCGCGGCGCACGGAAGCCGCTCGTGATGGCGCCGACGATGATGTGCATGACGAGGATGAAGAGGAACGCCTGCACGGCCCACAGGTGTACGCTGCGGGTGTAGACGCCGAACGGGTTCGCGGTCCACCACGTGTGGCCCATAAATGCGAGCACGATGCCGCTTGCGATGAGTATGAGGAGAGACGTGAGCGCCAGGAAGCCGAGCGAGAAGAATATTTTGTTGGCGTAGGACGGCATCCGGTGGATGGCAATCTTGTCCCAGAGCGTTTTGAATGCGTTTGTCTTCGCGTCGTATATCCGAGGGTCTTGTTCGTCGTTCATAAAACTACGATAGCACAGCCGGCGTGCAGTTGAATAAAGGGCTGTTTTCAAGTATCGTGGGGAAACCGCGGCGCTTCGCGCCGCGCTATTGCGGGATCATCTAGCGGTAGGATGCGACACTCTGAATGTCGTCACCGGGGTTCGAATCCCTGTCCCGCAGCAGCATTGGACGGTCGCTAATTATTCCGATTAGCGCCAGTGGTTTTTTGGCTTGAATGCTTACTATTTTGTCCTTCAGTACGAGGTTCGAGCCAACACTTTGAATTATTCTGCGTTTTGTTTGGTCGTCAGCGTCGCAGTACCAAACGAGGGCTCTACTG
>DAICZA010000015.1 GCA_027311385.1 bacterium
GTCAAAGTCCCTGAAGTAATTATATTTCCACCCTCAACATCTAGCTTTGCTCCCGGACTCGTCGTCCCGATGCCGACGTTGCCTAGAATATAAGAATTGCCTGCCCCAGTAACCGCCAGTGTGCTCGTAGCGGTTATCGCCCCACCGAAGAAACTCGTACCCGACACATACGAATTCCCCTGTACCGCTAACAGAGCCGAAGGACTCGTCGTCCCGATGCCGACGTTGCCGTTATTTAATACTGTGACCTTATTTCCCGTGGACGTTTCCAGATTGAGCAGGTTAGAACCCCCGTCTGCCGCATACACATCAAGCAAGCTGTTTGGCGACGTCGTCCCGATGCCGACGTTGCCCGAGATTGCCAACGACGTACCCGCCGAGACAGTGGTGCCGCTTGCATACCCAATTTGAGCATTACCGACAACCGAGAGCTTTGTGCCCGGCGCAGCGTCCCCTATGCCGATATTGCCCGATGTTGACAAAAATATTGTTGATGTTGCGAGAAGCGTGCTCGCGCCGTTGTAGTAGGGGAACTGACCAGTGGTGCCGGTGATTGCAGACACCACCCCTGAAGCGCCTTGCAGGAGACCGGAGAGAGAAGTCGCCAGAGTCGTGGCCCCGGTGACGTTCAGCGTCCCCGCCGTTGCGAGATTGCCATTTGCGTCAATGGTGGTTGAGGCGTTCTGTCCTGCGGAGAAGATGTTGGCGGTGAGGTGGTCTGCGAAGAAGTTGGTTGAAGTTGCAGATGTGAAGGAGAGCGTTGACGGAAGCGAGAACGTTGGGTTCCCTGCTGTTCCATCTCCGTTGGTGACGGTGATTTGATTGGCGGTGCCGGTGAGTGTTCTCGCCGAGACGCCTGAGGTGCCGTTTGACGAGAGCATGCCGACGAAGTTGGAGAAGGTGAGCGACGAGGTGGCCGTAAGTGCCCCGCCGAAGAATGAGGTACCACTGAAATAACCGGTGCCGTTTACGCTGAGCGTAGCCGAAGGCGAAGTCGAAGCGATGCCGACGTTGCCGGAGGGAGCGACATACAAGGAGCCGGAGGGCGCGCCCTGGTTCACCACGAACGCAGTGTTGTGCGCGACGATGCCGTTGCCGATGAAGTTGTGCGTGCCCTCTATCTCTACATCGTACACATCTTCTTCGGCGACTGGCTCCACGGAGACGATGCGGTCCCAGGCGGCGCGGGCGTCCTCGCCCGCGCCGGTATTTCCGGCGATTGCTACTTCCATCCCTTCTTTCAGCTCCGACACCTTGCGCCATACTCCTTCCCCGACCTTAACGGCATTATCCACACTGCCTATTGACATTCCGTCCTGTCGGGAGTATGGTGTCTTTACACCCACGGCGTATACGTCAAACGGGTACGTCGTCGGAGAAGCGGAAATCCTAGTGGTTTCCGCTTCTTGCGTTTCTTTTCTTACTGCTAGCACACCACGCAAATCGCTCAGGTTTGAGAAATCGCTTTTGAACATTCGTTTCAAATCCAGTGCCGTGCGGGCCGCTATTCCGAATAGCCACACACGCTCTTTTGTCGCGCGCAGGTATTCCAGCACCCAGTAGAAGTCGCCATCGCCCGTGAACACGACTGCGCGATCATATCCTCTTTCCATCCTCATCATTTCAAATGTCATGCGAGAATCCACGTCGGCCTTGCTCGTACCATCCTTAAAATTGCGCGTTGGAACGAGCAGAACTTCGTATCCGAGACGCACAAGCTGTTCATGAAGCTCAACGCGGTCTGGACGATTGCTCGTGCCGCCGAATACGAACGCACGCGTGACGCCGTACCGTGTCGCGAGATACCGTTGCAGTTTTTCATAATCAACCGACCATTCTTCGCTTTCTGCACCCTTGAAGACGTTAGCCAGATCAATGAACGCATATGTTACAATTGACCTCGTTAATGTTGCCCCGGCCGAAAGGTCGGGGTTTTTCGTTTGACGTGCGAGGTACGGATGGTTCGCGGTGGTGCGGATAATCTTGCCCGATGCAGTTGTGAGTTTGAAGATGCCTTTCACGCCCATGAAGGCGAGCTGCTTCACACGCGACCACACGAGCTTGCCGGTCTTTTCATCCAGCGATTGAATCTCGTCGCCTTCTTTGATGTCCATAATGGCGACTTCGTCGTAGAGATAGCCGTCTTCATCCGCCTCGTCTTCTTCGCCCTTCTTCGCCTTGCGGCGGCGGCGGAGCCGCGTGTCGCCCGTCACGCAGAGGCCGACACTGAAGCCGCCGGCGAAGGTGCTCGTGGCGGCGGTGCTGGACGCGACGAAGTTTGGCGCGTCCACGAGGCCGGTGAAATGTCCGAGGCCGCCGACGTCAAGCGCGTAGGTGGGTGCAGTAACGCCGATGCCGACGTTGCCGTTTGCGGCGACATTGAAGAGCGCGGAACCGGAAGATGAGGCGATTTGGAACAGATTCCCCGTCTGCCCGGGCACGGCGGAGAGCGAGAGCAGAGGCTCGGTGGTGGAGGCAGAACCGTTTGAGATGTAGAGCGGCTGGTTGAATTCAAAGCGCTTCGCACCCGCGGCGGCGTTCCACGAGAGTATCGCGTTCGGGACGACCGTACCGCGGAAGAAGATGAGGGATTGGTTGTCGGTGTCGGCCGTGGCATTCGCCGAATCAAGCGTGAAGGTCTTGGACTGCGTGCCGCCGATGGTGGTGGAGGCGGCCGAGATGTTGTTGGCGGTGAGGGTGCCGACGTAGGCGTCCTTCCAGTAGTAGGAGGGCGAGCCGATGTCATAGGTAATGTTTTGATTGGGAACCAGATCCGAAGTGATGTAGGAGTTGACGGTGAGTGTGCCGCTCGAATTGTTGCCGATGGTGGTGGAATTGCCGAGCACGGTGGAATTGCCGTTGACGATGAGATTGCCGCCGATGGTCGCGTCGCCGGAGGTCTGGAATGCGCCCGGCGTGGTGGTGGCGACGCCGACGCCGAGCCCGCCGGTGAAGTACCCGTTGCCCGCGACCGAGAGCAACTGCGCGGGCGAGGTGGTGCCGATGCCGACGTTGCCGGCAAAATACGACTGGTCGGCGGCTCCGGCTTGATACAGAGCCCACTTATTTAAAATCGTACCGCCACCGGTCGGATTCTGGGAACTGATGTAGACCCCGTATAGATTGTCAATCGTTCCGGCATTGCTGAAAGGAGTAGAGGCCTTGATGTTATACGCATTGGTAATTGTGCCGCCGGCATTGGCGTTGATAATGTCGCCGTACACACCAATCGCATTAGTGATTGTTCCCGTTGAGTTGTTACGCGTGGCGCCATTGACTCCATAACTGTTCGTCATCGTTCCCGAACCGGTATTCCTTGATTGGGCGACGACGCCGGAACTGTCATCAATGGTTCCGGAAGAGAGATTTTCGGCCTTGCCCCACGTACCGACAAGATTTTCCAAATACGCGGTGCTGTCATTTCTGGCGCTTAAGTAACCACCCATGATGTAAACGCCGGAATTGGTAGAAGAACTTGATTGGTAATCATTAGTGGTCAACAAGGCGTAAGAATTTTGCGATGACGTTGTCGGAGGATTATTCACGACGCTGACATTGATTCCTTCATTACCGCCTGATGTTCCTGTAGACGCGTAATACAGATCCAGAGGATATTTCGGAGACGTATTCCCGATGCCGACATTGCCGGTCGTTGAATCCACGACAAGATTGCTCGTGCCAACCGTGAGGCCGCCCGCAAACGTGCTCGTAGCATTTGCATCAGTAGCCGTGAAGTACGGCGCGACCGCCTTCGTGTTCGCGGTGAGGATGCCGGAGAGCGTGAGGTCGCCCGAGACGGTGGTGGTGGCGAGCGTCGCTACGCCGAGCGTCGTCGCTCCGGCGGTGAGATTGGTGAAAGTGCCGGTGGTTGCGGAAACGGACGGAGAGCCGGAGACCGTGCCGGTGAAAGTACCTCCGCGGAAGTCGCCGTTGTTCACGATGAGGTCGGAGAGGTTCTGAATCATATTGACCTGCTGGATGCTCTGCTGATTGGTGGCGCCCTGGATGATGACGGGCTGAATCATTCCCGCCATAGAGGCGAGGAGGGAGTTCTTTGCGGTAGCGATGGCGGTGTCTACGTAGTTCTGCGAGACGCCGTTCACCGTGGTGACGTAGGTGGGGTACGACGGACCGTTCACGACTGTCGGTTGCGGAATGTTTACGGCCAACGCCTTCGGCGCCAACTTGGCGGTTGAACCGCCAAGTGGAGTCGAAGTGGCGAGAGCGACGACGGGGCGCGGGGCGGGGGAGACGACAGCGGGAGCGGGTGAACCGAAGAGCGTCGCGAGTGCATCGGTCGTAGAGACAAAGAAGCCGTGGATGGTGTCGTAGGTGGCGAGTGCGACTTGCTCGCCGGCGGAGAGGGTCGGCGCGGCGGCCGAGAGCGCGGCGGCGATGTTCGGCGTGTGTGTAATCGCATTGAGAGCGAGCGCAGCATTACCAAGCGCGCCGAGGTACGCGTTTTCAATTTTGCCGGGCAACTTGGACAAGTCTGACTTGTCCAGAAGTGCGACAAACACTGAGTGCGTACCGTGCGCGAATGCGAGTGCGCCTGCCTGCGCCGAACCAAGCGCGGCAGACAGGCCGGTCGCGCCGGCGTACCCTGCCTCGCCTGCGCCGCGCAGGGCAAGCGCGTAGTGCTCGGTGATGCTGTTGGTCGCAGAGACGAACGGTTGCGCGACGGCATACTCCGCGCCGAAGACCGCGCTCGCGATGGCGGGCGCCGCGTGCGAAGGAAATGCAGTGGCCGCGAGGAACGCGTACGTCGCGGCGCCCGGAATGATAGCGGTGGTGCGGGCAAGCACGTCGCCGGTGCCGCCAATGAGCGCCACGGTCGCGCGGGCGCTCGCAGGCGCAGCCGCCGCGGTTCCGTACGCGAGCGAGACGTCCGCGCCTATCGCGGCATGCGATGCGTTGATGATGGCTGTGCCGAATGCGAGATTCGCGCTGTTCACCAGCGCCGGAGCCGCCCGGAGCGCATCGCGCGTCGTCGCGGCAAGCGCGAGCGAGCGCGCACCGGTCGCACCAACAAGCGCGCGATAGCCGTCAAGCGATGCGACGATGGCGTGGTACGCGCCGGTGCCGAGTGCGGCATACGCGTTCGCGAGCGTGCTCGCGGCGAGCGAGGGCGATGTGAGATTCGCATACAACGCGCGCGCCGACGAGCGCAATCCCTCAACGGTGAGCATCGGCTCATTCGCAGGCACAACCGCCGCCTTGGAGGCGAAGCCTCCAAGGCGGCGGTCTGAAATATTTTCAAACGACGGCATCGATGCGAACGCCGAGGAGAGGTCAAGCGGCGCAATGGCGGACGTCGCGACCTCGTTCGCGACCGCGACGCGTTCCTGTTGCGCGTGTATCGCGCCGGTCACCGACGAAATATTTTCTGCGATGCGAGAGGGGACGCCGCCGAATGCATCACCGAACCCAAGCGCGACGTCGCGCGCGAACGCCGCCGTCTGTGATGCGACCTGCGGAATCGCCGACGCTTGCGCCGCGACGCCGCCGGCCGCAACGACGAGAAATGCGACCGCGAGCGCGAAAGCGTGCGAACGCAATGAACTCTTTCTGAGGACGGACTGCGGCACCGAGAGCGGTTTTGTCAAAGCTCTCGTAGTGCGGTGGAGAAATGAGCGGTGCGCGCGGTACTCTTCTGCGCGCGCGCGCGCGAGCGCGCGCGCGCGATCAATCTTACGATCGCCCTGCTGGTCCAGAAAGGCCGAGAGCGATTCCCGGTCAACGAGCCAGCTATGCCCGATTCTCTTCCCGGAGATTTTCCCCGAGCGGGCAAGGCGCGCGAGATAGTCCGAGTTGTATCCTGAAAACTCTCCGGCCTCTTTTGTCGTTACCAGGTTTTCGTTAGAGAGAGAGTTCATGTCGGATAGACGAATTAGTTAAATAATAACTTATGATTTCGGCATTCGGTGAAGAAAAATAATAAGTCGTGTGGATAAGTAATCGCTTCTGGAATTGAATCCATTTCGTCTAAAAAGATACCCTGATTTTATTGCAGTACTATGAATTTTCGTCACCGGTCCCGGGCCCGCAATCCAGCTCCAGGATCACCGCCCTAGAAGGCAAAATAAGGGCCATAAATGGCAAAAACGCCACCGGTAACCCACGGATAGGCAGAAATACCCCGGTCACCCGCTAGAAGCGTACTTTCAAACGCAAATGACGTGCGGAAAATCATATCTGTGAGTCCTGGCGTGCCAAATGTACGGCCTTAGTCATATGCGGCTCTTACGTATGCCACAACGCAACATCGTCTGATACTTACTTATATATTGTATACGTTACATATATCGGACATCCGCAGTTGTATATATAAATGTATGGCAGGCATCTGAAATCACCGGGAAATATCATCTATCATAGTTCGCAAAATATTGTAATCAACATATTGTGCGCAAATATATTAGTGCAACCGATATATCTTTCCTCTCTTCACCAATTATTTCCCGACTAAACTGCTATACAAATATAAACTCCTCTTAGAGGGGCGTTTTGAGGCAAATACGATGATCGCGATAGTAGTCACTAATTCTTAATGTAATTGACTTACGTTTATTGTCTATCTCGCCTATCCAAGACGATAAATATTGTATATGCACTATTTATTGTAGAGAGAAACTCCAGCAACTGAACTAACTCGTGTATGCGAGACTATGTATGTATCAAAATAACCGCTTCCAAGAACAGCTAAACTGGCCATAATAACAGCAAGCATTGCTCCGGCGAATTGTAGCGCCACTAGCGAGCCCCTCCTGCGCCCTCGTCCTTCCTGTGCGGGCTCCTCCCCATCTTCGCTCTCCTCATACCCTGCCATTGCGCTACGGCGCGGCAGGAGCTCTTCAGGCGGCTGTCGATATACCGTATGAATAGGCACATTGACTTCTCCTTTCTCCGCTTCTTCCTCCTCCTTTTCCTCCACAACCGGCTCTGCTTCTCTCTTTTCAGGAACAATATCCGGTATAGAAGGCGTCGCCTCGGCGACGCGTTCAAACCATGCCTTCCAGGAATCCTGGAGATTTTGAGAGAAAGAGTCGTCGTCCGATGCATCCGGCGCAGGTGCTTCTTCCTCGTTATCCTCCGTGAGGCGACTGATCGAAGGGAGTATTTCAGCAGTAGCTGCCTCGTATCGCGGGGATTCCCACGCCGGTGTATGCGCCGGAGAAACCGACGATCTCGCCCTCTCTTTCGGTCCCGCTTTCTGGTCGGCAAAACGATGGTCGTGTATCGCCGACTCCAAAACGTACCAACTGCGCCCGACAAGGCGCGCCGGGACCCGTCCCTCGCGGCACAACTGGCCTATATAGTCCTTCGCATAGCCCGTGACCTTTGCGGCCTGCTTTGATGACACATACTTCTTGTCCTCTATGAGGAGCTCATCCATACCCGGCAGTATACCAGTGCACTCATTCCCGAGGCAAGGTAGTGCTGGGTACAGCCGTATCTCGTCTGGTATGACGGAGTTCTGTACGTGGACTGACAAATGAAAACCGCCCTCCCGTGGTTACGGGAGGGCGGCCGCCTTCCCTGTTCAGCCGAGTTCCTCAACAATGAGTTTCGCGAGGATAGCCGGATTGCCCGCGCCCTTTGTCGCCTTCATACTTTTGCCCAGCAGGTACTGCAGTGCCGCCTCCTTCCCGGCGCGATACTCCCCGACCGCCTTCGCCTCGCCGGCGAGGACGCCCTTCACCGCGTCCCGAAGCGCCTCCGTGTCGTGCGACTGGATGAGCCCGTGTTCGCGCGCGATTGATTCCGGGTCACCCCCTTTTTCCACGAGTATCGCTAGTGTATCTTTGGCACCGCGCGACGAGAGGTCGCCTGATGCGACAAGCCGGATGAGTTTTGCAAACGCGCCCGCATCAAGTGTTGAAAAACTCTCGCTCCCGCGCTTTGCATAGATACCGGCAAGGTCAGACACGATGTAGTTCGCGGCGCGGGCGATGAACGCCGCATCATTCCCGAGCGCCGCGGCAACGGCGTCAAAGAAATCGGCGCGCTCGGTGGTCGCACAGAGATAGGCCGCATCGCTTTCCTTGAGCGCATAGGCCTGCGCGTACCGCGCACGGCGTTCCCACGGGAGTTCCGGGAGTGATGCGCGGAGCACTTCAGGAGAAAATTCTGGAATCTCGGAAAGGAACAGTTTGGGGAGGTCCGGTTCCGGGAAGTAGCGGTAATCGGCGCTCCCCTCTTTGAACCGCTGGTGGAACGTCTCTTGTTTGGACTCGTCCCACCCGCGTGTTTCCTGCACCACCTTCCCGCCGCTTTTGATGAGTGTGCTCTGGCGGTCTATTTCAAATGCAATTGCGCGTTCAACGGAACGGAATGAATTGAGGTTCTTTATCTCCACCTTGGTACCGAAGACGCCTTCGTCGGCGGAAACGGAGACATTCGCTTCAATGCGCATTTCGCCCTTCTCCAAATTCGCCTCGCCGGCGCCGAGCGTACGCAGGAGCAACTGCAGTTCGTGTGCGAAACGTCCCGCCGTCTCCGCGTCGCGGATGACAGGCTCGGTGACGAGCTCCATAAGCGGGATGCCCGCGCGATTGAAATCAACAAGACTCTTCCCGCCTGCATGTGTTGAACGTGCCGTATCTTCTTCCAGATGCACGCGCGTAATCGCGACGCCGGCAAGAGAGCCGCCGGAGATGAGCGGGTGTTCGTATTGGCTGATCTGGTAGCCCTTCGGGATGTCCGGATAGAAATAACTCTTGCGGTCAAATTCCGTAAAATCGGCGAGTGCGCCGCCGACCGCAGTGCCGATGCGCAGGATGTGCCGCACCGCTTCGCGGTTAATGACCGGCAGCGTGCCCGGGTGTGCGAGGCAGACCGGACAGACGTTTACGTTCGGCCTTGTAACGTCCGGGTCGTTCGCGGAATCGCAGAACATCTTGGACTTGGTTTTCAGCTCGGCATGGACTTCCAAGCCGATAGTAGGACGGTACATAGTAGGCAGTATGCCGTAAGCGGTACCCCGTGGCAACTATAAAAAATGACTGCTTATGGCGTATCCAGTATGTTCGTAAGCCGGTCCGCAAAGGATTTGAGCGAGGCGGGCTCCTCAACCGATACCGAAAGCACTTCCCCGCCGGTCCCTCGGGCGAGTTCCTGTAATTTTGTTTCGCACTCTGCGGGAGAAATAAGGTCTATTTTAGACAGGATAATGACCTCGCGCTTATCGGCGAGGCCGTGCCCAAACGACTCTATCTCCTTCCGCACTTCCCTATAGGCCGCGAATGGGTCATCTTGCTCCGCCGAGACGAGATGCAGGAGAATACCGGTCCGTTCAACGTGCTTAAGAAATTGTATCCCGAGACCTCGTCCGGACGAGGCACCCTCTATGAGGCCTGGGATGTCGGCAATGACGCGACCGTAGTACTCGCCGAGACTGGGGCCAAGCGTGGTGAAGGGATACGCACCGACCTTTGACTTGGCGCGGGTGAGCGCGTTTAGAAGCGACGATTTCCCGGCATTGGGGAGCCCGATGAGCCCCGCGTCCGCGATAATCTTGAGCGTAAGCTCAATGGTCCCGCCCTTCCCCGCCTTGCCGACCGTCTGCTGGAAGGGATTCTGGTTGGTGGAACTCCTGAAGCGCGCGTTGCCGAGTCCGCCCCTTCCGCCGCGAAATACGACAATCCGCTCGTCTTCTTTCGTGATTTCGTATTCCTCGCCGGTCTCAACTACGCGCGCAACCGTGCCGACCGGCACCGTGAGCACGGCATCCGCGCCGTTTCTGCCGTGCTTCAGTTCGCTCTTGCCCGCTTCGCCGTTTTCGCCGTGAAATTTCTTCTCGTACCGGTAGCGGGCGAGCGCGGAGAGGTCGCGCATGCCGACCAGCACAACGTCGCCGCCCGTGCCGCCGTCGCCGCCGGAGGGTCCGCCGCGCGCGGACTCCTTGGTACGCAGCCAGCGGATGACGCCGTCGCCGCCTTTCCCCGACGCCGCATAGATAGTCGCTTCATCTACAAATGCCATATCGGTACACAGTAGCAAACATGTGCATAAAATGCTCACCCCTCCATATATGGAGGTATTATCAAAGAAAGTATGAGAAAGAGAATCAATGAGCTGAGCGAGCAGGAGCGCATCCGGACTCTTGATGCGCTGTACACCGCCGCATCGTCTGTGCGAGGCCGTTCTGCCGTCAAACTTTTCTTGCGGGACCTGCTCACTGAAAGTGAGAGGGTTATGTTGGGGCGCCGGATTATGATTGCACGCCTCCTTCTTCAAGACGAAACTCCGGAAGCTATACGGAAACGAACCGGCGTTGGGTACGGAACTATCGGGCGCGTGCAACACTGGCTCCGTGACCGATTCCCCGGATACGAGACAGCGATTGCGGCTATGGAGGAAGAATTCGGAAAGCGCGATTTCAAGAGGAAATATGCGAAGAGTATGCTGTTCCGTTTCAAGAAAAAATACCCGCTTCATTTTCTTCTCTTCCCAGAACCAAAAGTCTGATTGAAATTAAAAACCTCCATATATGGAGGTTTTTAATTTCAATGCATATTCTTGTTCTATTCTTGACGTTCCCGGCAGGTACCTGCAACCTAGTGTTCGCCCTCAACGATGGTCCATCCTTCGGCGAGGAGCGGCTCGGCTTTCTTAAATTTAAGCGTCTGGGTCGCCGTACCCTTTTTGAGCGTCACAAAATCGTTCCGACCGTGCCCGGCGGCGTTGACTATCGGCGCTGACGCGCCCCCTCCTTCCGCACCGGCGACCGCAAGCGACGCGCGTATCTTCTCTTCCTCGGCGCGGATGCGCGCGGCATCGGCGTTCTGCATATGCGGCAGGGCCTCGGCGACCGCCGCACGGATGTTCTCTTCCAATTGGCGGAAGCGCTGGAGCCCCTCGCGCCGGTATTCAATCAGGGGGTCCCGCTGGCCGTACGCGCGGAGCGATACCGAACGGCGCAGATAATCCATCGTCTCCAAGTGCTCCAGCCAAAACGTATCAATAACCTGCAACATAAGGCGGCGGATATGCTCGGTGAATGCGGCGCCGAACTCGGCTTTCTTTGCCGCAAGCGTGGCCAGCGCCGCATCAGCGTCGCCGATGAGCCCCCGCATAAGCGCTTCCACTTCTTCATCGGTTCCCTTGAGCGCGGCGCGGCGGCGCGCGTAAATAGCGAGACGCTGGGTGTTCATCACATCGTCGTACGCGAGCACCTGCTTGCGCGAGTCAAAGTTGAATCCCTCAATGCGCTCCTGCGCGGTTTCCAGCGAGCGCGTGATCATTCCGCTTTCAATCGGCTCGTCTTCGGGGATGCCGAAGCGCCCCATCACTTTCTTCAGCGTCTCGGCGGCGAAGACGCGCATCAATTTATCCTCCAGCGACACGTAGAACCGCGTCTCGCCGGGGTCGCCTTGGCGGCCCGAGCGGCCGCGGAGCTGATTATCAATACGGCGCGCGTCGTGGCGCTCGGTGCCGACGACCATCAGGCCGCCTTTCGCGAGCACCGACGCGCGCTCGTCGGCGGTCGCAAGTGCGCCGCCGAGCTTGATGTCCACGCCGCGCCCGGCGAGGTTTGTCGCGACCGTCACGCGCGCCTCCTTGCCCGCCTCGGCGATAATCTCGCCCTCACGCTCGTGGTTCTTGGCGTTCAGCACCTCGTGCGGCACGCCTTCTTTTGTCAGGTACTCGCTCACGGCTTCGTTGTCTTCTATGGAGACGGTGCCGACCAGAACCGGCTGGCCCTTCGCGTGGCGCTCCTTGACCTGCCGCGCCACCGCACGATACTTCCCGGCAGCCGTCTGGAAGATGAGGTCGTCGTAGTCTTTGCGCGCGGTCGGCTTATTGGTCGGCACCACCACGACTTCAAGCTCGTATACGGTATAAAACTCTTCCTCGGACGAGAGCGCCGTGCCGGTCATACCGGCGAGCCGGTCGTACATACGGAACAGATTTTGGAACGTGACGGTGGCGTACGTGCGCGTCTCCTCCTGCACCCGCACGCCCTCCTTGGCTTCAATCGCCTGATGGAGCCCTTCCGACCAGCGGCGGCCGGGCTGCATTCTCCCGGTAAATTCGTCCACGATGATAATCTCGTCGTTGCGCACCACGTACTCCTTGTCTTTATGGAACAGCGCTTTCGCGCGCACTGCCGTCTCCAGATGGTGCGCGTACTTCACGCCGCCTTCGGTATAGATATTCTCCAGACCAAGCGCCGCTTCCGCCTTGTGCATTCCCTCGTCGGTGATTTGAATCGCCTTCTGTTTTTCGTCAACGATGTAGTCGGTGCCCTCCGCAAGGGTGCTCACAATGCCGGCGAAACGCTCGTAGAGCTGTTGGGAATCGCCTGCAGGGCCGCTGATGATAAGCGGCGTGCGCGCCTCGTCTATTAAAATGGAGTCCACTTCGTCAATGATGGCGTAGTATGAGCCGCGCTGGACGATTTGCGACGCGTCATAGGCGGTGTTGTCGCGCAGGTAGTCAAAGCCGAGCTCGTTGTTGGTGACGTAGGTAATGTCGCAGGCGTACGCATCACGCTTCTCGGCCGGACGCAGATAATCGTAGAACACTTTAAACGAGCCCTCGGCGTCGCGCTCTTTATCCTCTTCTTTCTCCACGTGCGATGCGTCGTAGCGGTATGCGCCCGTACTCGTCACGACGCCGACAGTGAGCCCGAGGTAGTCATACACCTGCCCCATCCACGCACTGTCGCGGCGCGCCAGGTAATCGTTCACCGTGACGACCTGCACCCCCTTCCCCGAAAGCGCATGAAAGGTTGCGGGAAGCGTGGCGACGAGTGTCTTGCCTTCGCCGGTGCGCATCTCGGCAATCTTTCCCTCCGAAAGCGCGATGCCCCCGAGTATCTGGACATCAAAATGCGGCTGGCGGAGCGTCCGGCGGGAGGCCTCGCGCACGAGCGCGAACACGAGCGGCAGGTCGGCGTCGCTCGCCGCCCCCGCCGCCTGCGCCCGTGCGCGCACTTCCTCAAGGCGCGCGCGCACCGACTCGTCGGAGAGCCCCTGCAACTCTTCCGAATGCCGATTGACCTCCGCCACGCGCGGCGCCGCGGCCCGGAGAAAGGCCGCGGATTGGTTTTTAGCGAAGAAACGGGAGAGCCCGAGCATTGACGAGCAGTATACCATTCTGTCCTCTGAGAGCCAAAAAAGAAAAACCCCGCCGGAGCGGGGTTTTCCTTTCTACTACCAAACTACGAGCGACGCTTTTCTGCCTTGCGCTTCTTCGTCGTCTTCTTTGCCTTCTTTGCTGCCTTGCGCTTTTTTGCCATGGTGGTTGCAAATTAAGTTCGCTGATATGTCGACCCGTCTACGCGCGAAATAATTTCATGCGCAAACGTTTCTATGCATCATTATCGCTCGGAAAAAATATTTTGTGTGTGAAAAATAAATGATGTGTGGATAACGTGCGCAAAAAAAATTACGGAGAACTGTTTTCGCGCGCATCAGGAGCGCACACCGAATGTTTCCACCTCCCGCTCAATCGCGATGCCGGTGGCGTCATGCACGCGTGCGGCAACGGCGCGCGCAAATGCATCAACCGCCGCCGCGGTGGCGCCGGAGCGCACAACGATGACGAGCGGCTGCTCCTCATAGAGCCGGACGGGTCCCTCCGCGTACCCCTTGAGCGAAAGCGCGTGGTCAAGGAGCCAGGCGAGCGACACCTTCGCCCGCCCGTCTTCTCGGGGAAACGTCGGGAGGCCCGGGAAACGCCCGGCAAGCGCCTCGGCATGCGCGCGGGGAATGACCGGATTCTTGAAAAACGAACCGGCGGTTCCTTCCCCCTCATCCTGCGGGAATTTCTTTGCGCGAATGGCACGAATGGTGCGGGCAATCTCGGCCGGCGTTGCAAGCGGCGCGCCGGCGGCGCGCGCGCGGGCGACATCGGCATACGAAAGGTCGGGTTCCGCATCCTTCGTGAGCGCGAACGTAACCCGGCTGATACAGAACCGGGGATGTTGCTTGAAAAAACTCGTGCGATAGGCGAATGCCGCCGCATCGCGCGCAATCTGCGTGCGCGTCCCGGTCTCGGAGTCAACGACATCGGCGGCATCAAACACCCGAGAGAGTTCCGCGCCGTATGCGCCGATGTTCTGTACCGCCGCGCCGGCGACCGAGCCCGGAATGCCCGCCAAGTTCTCAATACCGAAGAGGTGATGCGCACTCGCCGCGTCCACCACGTCGTCCCAGAGCGCGCCGGCGCCGGCGACGAGTACCGCCCGGTCGCCCCGGTCCTCAACGGTGATGCCGCGTACCGCCATTTTCAGCACGACGCCGCTGATGCCTTCATCCGGAATGAGCACATTGCTCCCCTCGCCGAGCACGAAGAGCGGGAGCGAGCGCTCGCGCGCAAATGCGAGCGCCTCTTCCACTTCCTCCACAGATTCAGCGACGGCAAAAAAACGCGCCGCGCCGCCTACGCCGAGGGTCGTTAGGGGCGCGAGCGGGACATTCTCTTGTATGGTCATTGTCCTGATTGTATCTGCTTAATCGCGGCGGCGCCGGAAGCGGCGGCGTCCGGGAAGAGCGCGACCGCTTTATTAACGGTGGCGATGGCGGCGGCATTATTGCCCGCGGCGTAATAGGCGGCCGCGAGAGAGAACCACGTGCTCGCGGTCGCGCCCGGCGCCGCCGTGCGCGCCGTCCAGAGCGCGATGAGCGGCTTCCACTGTTTGGTCCGGTAATAGGCGACGGCAAGAGTGTCGCTGTCCACGGTGGTCGTGCCGAACGTGCTGTTGAGTATCCGGTCGGCGGTCGCCGTGTCGCCCGCGGCGATGTCGCCCGCGGCGGCGTAGGTCGCGAGGTCCGAGAATTGCGGTCCGAGCGCGTATGCCTTGTTGAAATCCGCCTGTGCCGCTTTCGTATTGCCCATATCCCATTCAACGGAACCCATTTGTATCCAAATCTGCTCCTTCTTCGGCGAGAGTGCCGAGGCCGCCTGCATCTCTTTGAGTGCGTCCGCATTGTCGCCGCCGGCGCGGTACGCGTACGAGAGCTCCAGGAATTCGCGCGCGTCTTCGGGATAGGCGGCAACCTGTTTCTGCATCTCGGTGACCGCAAGCGTGAGCGCCTGCTGTTTCTGCGCGGTTGTCGCACTCTGGCTCTGCGCGACCGATGCGGCAAACGAGACGAGCTGCTCGCGGACTTCTTGCGCGGCAAACGACGGGTGCGCGGCGAGGTCTTGGAAGGTCGCGATGTTCCCGTCAATGCCGGAGGGAGACGGCGAGAGTGCGACGATGAGTTCGGACGCGACGCGCATCCCGGGGAGATTCACCGTCCAGATGAGCCCGATAGCGACAACCGCGGCAATCGGAAGCGCGTACGTCAACCCGTCGGTGGCGCCAATCTCGGGCACCTCTTCAATCCGTTTGACGGGCCGCGCGACCTGCGAATCAATGAGCGCGAGTATCGCAAAGAAATAGACGTAGGAATAGAGGTTGTCAAAGACGAAGAGGTTGTGGACGGCGTAGCCGACGAGCGCGGCGGTGAGCGCGATGCGCTCGGGCCGCGAGAGTTCGGAACTCCGCCAGAGGAGCGTGATGGCCGTACCGAAGAGCGAAAGGTAGAGCAGGAATGCCGGAATGCCGCCGGCGGAAAGCCAGTCAATAAACGCATTGTGCGCGCGGTCAAACCACTGCTCCTGCGCGTAGAGCGACGGGTTGTAGAATTTGTTGAACACGTAATTGAAGCCCTCCTGCCCCCACCCGACAATAGGGCGCTCCATGACACCCTCAAACGCCATATGCCAGATAGTGAAGCGCGTCTGGCCGTCGGCAAGCGAGATAGAAGTGACGCGCTGGAGCACGTGATTGTTCTGCACGAACGCGGAATCGCGCGCGAGGTAGAGGCCGCCGGCAAGGACAAGGATGAGCACCAGCGCGCCCGCCGCGGAGCGGCGGGCGCGCTTCCCCGCGGTAAGCGCGGTGAGGAACGCCGCGAGCGCGAGGCCGAGCGTGAGCCCGATGACCGTCCCGCGCGTCTCGGTGTAGAAGAGGAGCACCGCTTCAAGCACCGCGAGTGCGACCAAGGACCATTTGAGCCACGCATACTTCGAGGTCAAGGCGAGCCACAACGCGATGAAGACATTGAAGAGGAAGTAGATGGCGAGGTACGCGGAATTGCCGAACGTGGCATCAATGCGCGACGAACCCTGATGGATAGCGAACGTGCCGACAAGCTGGAGGAGCGCGTAGCCGGAGACGGCGAGCGAGACCATGAGCGACGTACCGAACCACCCGCGCCAGGTAAACCATTTCTTCTCCGCCCGGAGCACGGCGCCGGCGGCAAAGAAGAAGCCGAGCAAATGGATGAGGAGCACCCAGCCCTCCATCCGTTCAAAATTGCTCCAGAACGCTTTCGCGACATTGACCGCAAAGAGGTCCGCGAAGAACATCCACACGACGAAGCCGACGACCGCCGCACCGATCCACGAGAAGCGCGGACGGTACTCCTTATCAAGAAGCGCGAGTACGACCCATGCGGCGACGAGTATCTCTACCAGGATGCGGAAGTAGAACGCCTTCCCCGTGATGAACGGGAAGAAGTACGAGTTCGTTATCAGAAGCGGCGTAAACGGGATGAGGAACAACGCGGTAAGCGCCGTCCACCGCGCAATCTGTTTCGCTATGCCGTCGCCACCCTGCATAATGGGGCAACTATACCACATTCGCCTCGCCATCAACTTTCCCCAAGCTCTTCCCAATGAAAGACCTCGGAGGTCTTTCATGTATACTAACTTATATGGAGCTGTACCATGTACTGAATAGAGGGATTGACGAGCGCAGACTCTTCCTGGATTCACAAGACTACGCGCGTTTTGTCCATACTTTATACGAATTCAATGATACGAGACCGGCAGATAATCTACACCGATTATTCAATCCGAAAATGAAAGACCTCGGAGGTCTTTCATTCCAAAGGCCCAGAGAGAAGCTGGTTACCATCCACGGATGGGTCCTAATGAAGAATCATTATCATTTACTCATTTCGGAACTCGTCGAGGGAGGATTGGTAAGATTCATGACGAAAGTAAACGTCGGTTATGCAAAGTATTACAACGAGCGATATGCGCGACACGGTCACCTCTTCCAGGGAAAGACGAAAAAGATACGTATTGAGCATGATGCCCACTTCTTGTACATACTCCATTACCTCCACCTCAATCCGCTCGATTATCTGACCGGAGCGACCAAGTGGCGTGAACGAGATAAGGGCTCCGTAAAGAATATACGGGAGGCTCTTACCTATCTGAACAAGTACCGCTGGAGCAGTTACCT
>DAICZA010000016.1 GCA_027311385.1 bacterium
GGCGCCAGAACGGGCGCAGGACGATGACCGCGCGCTTGACCTCCGGGTAGTTGGTGAGCGCGACCTCGGCGGCCGAACGACTCTTCCCCGCCACTGCGGCGGCGATGCGCGTCGGGTCAACCGTGTAGACCAGAGATGCGGTGCCGGAGAGTACGAACGAGAACGAGGTCGCACTCGGGTCCGGCAGGGTGAAGCCGGAGAGGGCGAGATTGCTGGACGAAGCAAGCGTGAGCGGCTCGTTCTGGTAGCCAAGCGCCGGTACCGATGCGGCGATAGCGCCTGCAAGCGCGGCATTCGGGAACACGACCGCGGTGATGGTGCCCTGCTCCTTCACGTCTACCTGGCCGGTCGTTCCCGAGGGTACCGGCGTGAGCTCCTGGAACGTCGTCGTCGCGGCGCCGGTGAGCAGTATGTAGCCCGGCGGTACCTGCTTCTGAATGCTCGCGAGGAGGTCCGGCGAGAGCGCCGAGATGAGCGCGCCCTGGGTCTGTGTCGCAACCGCCGGGTCAACAACCGGAATGGTTCCCGACGCGCCGCCCGCCATCGCGCTCGTGGAACGCGCGTAGACCTCGCTTTCAAGCGCCGTGCCGGCGAATCCGGGGATGGTGAACGAAGTCGGCGCGATGTTGTAGGTATCGCCCGGCTGGTCGGCATAGACCTTCACTGCGACGCTCCCGGGGTGCGCCGCACTTCCGCCCGGAATCGTAACCGGCGCGTGGATGCGGAAGATGAGACCGGCGGCGGTCGCAAAACGGGTGTTCGTGATGAGTTTCTGCGATTTGGTCTGGGTGTTGTAGATGGTGATAGTACCTGACGCGGAAGAATTGACGGCTTTCGTGCCGCTCCCTTGGACGCTCTGTGTCGCCACTTTCTGTGCCGTGATGACCTCGTACGTGAGCGCACCGCCGCTCTGGTCGGCGGTAAACGAGCTCTGGACCGCCGCCGAGACGGTATTCGGCGTCACTTCTACGCGGGAACTGGAGAAATAAAAGAGAGCGCCGATGGAGACGATAATAACCGCGGCGGCGACGATAAATGTGGTGTACGGGAATCGGGGCGGCCGTTCGGAGACGCGGAGGACGTGTTTGCTAAGCGGCTCCATCTCCTTGCGGCGGGACGGCGGGGTGATGTCATTAAGGGTACGCATATAGGGATGAGTATACCACCCCAAGAGCACCGGATGGCAAATTGGTGTGTATTAATCGGGCGCACGGTACCGCCAGTAGAGCGCCATAAGGAGGAGCGGGAGGTCGGGAGAGGATTCCGCCGCCTGGCGCACCAGAGCGCTGAGGTGGCTCGCGAGGACTGCGATTATCTTGGGCGGCGCGTCCGAGAGCCAGAGGTCGCCGAATTTCACCGTAGCAAACGCCTTCTGGAATGCTGCCGCTTCCTGCTCGCGCGCAAGCAAGAAGAGCGTGCGCGGCAGAGGATAGTTTTTCGCGAGGCCGGCGAGCTCCTTAGTGACGCCATCCACCCAAGCACCTCCCGTGTCCGCCACCTCAACGACGGCGACAAAGAGGCCGTGGCGCAACAACGCGATAGAGGTCAGCGGCCCGGTCGCGTCCAGGATGAGTGCCTCGCGTTCGTGCGGAAACGCTTGGCGCATCGCCTGGTAGCGCAGTGAGGAGCCCGCAACAGGCAGGACGCGCCGCGTGTGGTACACGGCCTGGAGCGCCGAGCGGACCGAGGCGGCGATGTTCGTATCAATAAACGACGACAAGATGACGGCCGAGGCGCGGTGCGCCACCCTTCCGTACGGGTTAGTTGTCTCGTAGCCGTTGAGGGTGGTGCCGATGATGCCTTCATCGGTGAGCGTCTTACCGGGAATCGCCGTATTAACTCCCTTGAGTTTCTCGGTAACCGCGCTTTTCGTGAAGATAAAGGGTTCACCTTCCTCAAAATGCTCAATGTGCACTGCAGTGGTCTGCCACGGGGAATCAATGGAGACGAGAACGGCGCTTATGTGCCCGCTCCCGGCGGCGCGTGCGAGCGCAGGAGCACCCTCGCGGATAAGCACTTCGCCGAGCGATTGGAGCGCGCGCAACATCGCGTCCTCCGGCGCTTCACTCGGCCGCACCGCAACGGGAACACGTGCGGCGTAGAGCAGGACCGGCGGTGCGCCTTCTGCGTAATGCGCATACGCGCCAGCAACCGAGCTCGCGCCAATATCAACAAGCACAACCGACTCCTCTTTTTTGTCGCTGTGGAAAACGTTCGTCAGCAAACCCATCCCGTTAGAAATAGGACACGGACTGGGTACGCGCAGTCACATGGCCTAAATAATTAGGATTAATAAAATCGACCTCCCCTTTTGATGGGATGCTGTGTCCGTGATTTCTAACGGGACCCATTCGCTTATTCTAGCACCGCTTTGATGCGGCGGATGCCGGCGGATGATGCTTCTTCTTTCAGAATCTTGAAATGCTTACCGCCCTCGCCGAGCTCGCTCGTGTTCGCGACGTGCGGGCCGCCGCAAAATTCTATGGAAAACGCGCTGTCCAGCGGGCCGACCGAATACACCGAGACGGTCTCCGGGTAGGTCGCGCCGAACTCGTGCTCCGCGCCGAGCTTCTCGGCCTCTTCTTTCTTCATATCCGTGCGGACGACGGGAATGGCTTCCGCGATTTTCTCGTTGACGATGCGCTCCACTTCCCTCTTCTGCTCATCGGTCATTTTCTGCCCGTACGAGAAATCAATACGCAGACGCTCGCTCGTGATGTTAGAACCGCGCTGGTGCACGTCCGGCCCGAGCACCACTTGGAGCGCTTTGAGGAGGAGGTGATGCGCGGTGTGATACCGCACCGTCTGCTCCGCGTGGTCGGCGAGCCCGCCTGCGAACTTCTGCGCGGCACCCTCACGCGAGAGATTTTTATGCGTCTCCATCTTTTCCTGTACGGCTGACATATCAAGCGCGATGCCGCGCTCTTTCGCGATTTCTTCGGTGAGCTCTACCGGAAAGCCGTAGGTGGTGAAAAGCATAAAGGCGTCAATGGCACCCCCCATTTTCTCCAGCTCTTTCATACCGTGCACGAGTGTTTTACGAAATTGCACTTCTTCTTTCTCCAGCTCTTCGCGGATGGTCTCTGCAGCGGCTTGCACGAACGGATACGCGTCTGCGTATGCGGCGCCGAACCCTTCGGCCACCTCGGCGAGCACGGCGTCTTTGATGCCGAGCTTGTCCGCTTCGCGAATGCTTCGGCGTATGAGGCGCCGGAGCACATATCCCTGCTCCGAGTTCCCCGGACGGATGCCGGAGGAGATGAAGAACGACGCCGCGCGCATATGGTCCAGAATGATGCGGAACGAGCGCGTTGCATCCGCATCGCCGTACTGCTTGCCAGAACGCTCCTCAAGCACCGCGCGCGCTGCATCAAACACGTCAATCATAAAAATGTCCGCGTCGCCGCGCACTGCGGCGGCAAGGCGTTCCAGCCCGCCGCCGAAGTCTACGTTACGCTTGGGCAGTTCCTTAAACGAGCTGTCTTCCTGCTTCTGGTACTGCATAAACACAGAGTTCCCAATTTCTATGAATCGACCGCAGTCGCAATTGGGGTGGCATTCCTTACCGAACTTCGGATCGTGCGGCAGACCGAAATCGTAGAAGACTTCGGAATCGGGGCCGCCAATCTCGCCCGCGGGCATTTTCGCCGGGACGCCCGCGCGGCTCCACCAATTCTTCTTCGCGCCATAGGAGAAAATGCGTCCGCCCTGCATGCCAAGCTCATTTCCCCGCTCTTCCGTGCCGAGCTCCACGAACTTCGCCTCAATGCCTTTGTCGCCGAACAATTTCTTCCAAATTTCTACCGACTCACTGTCCGCCGCCATACCGCTCTCCTCGTCGCCCGCAAAGACCGTGACGTACAGATGCTCTGGATTGAGACCGAGCCCTTCCTCGGTGCTCGTCATATAGTCAAAAAACCACGGGAGCTGTTCCTGTTTGAAATAATCACCCAGCGACCAGTTGCCGAGCATCTCAAAGAACGTAGTGTGGCGGTTGTCGCCCACTTCTTCAATGTCTTCGGCGCGAAACGACATCTGCGAGTCGGCGAGCCGCGTGCCCTCCGGGTGCGGCTCGCCGAGCAGGTACGGCACCAAGGGCTGCATCCCGCTTGAGGTAAACAGCGTGGTCGGGTCGTTCTCGGGGACGATCGGCGCGCTTGGTATCACCGCGTGTCCGCGCTTCTCAAAAAATTCCAGATATCGCTTGCGTACGTCTGCGACGCGCGCCCCGTTAGAACGCGAGTCGTCGAGCTTTCTAATGGGGGTCATTGCGTATGACGATATCACAATTTACGCCCCGATGGATTTGAGAAATGCCTTGTCGTTTGATTTGCGACCAAGGAATCCTTCCACGAGCTTGATTTCTTCCTCGCTTGAGCCCTTTTCCAGTATCCAGCGGCGATAATCGCGGCCGGTTCTCGGATTGAGCACGCCCTCCTTCGCGAAGCGGCTGAACATATCCTCGGCATAGACCTTGGACCAGAGATAGCCGTAATAGCCGCCGTCATACCCGTGCGCGATATGGCCAAAGCCGGCAATCCAAAGCTGGCGGCGCGGCGGTTCAACGCCCATCAATTTCTTGTTTATGTCCGCGTACAGTTTGACCGGGTCCTTCGCGCCTTTGGTATGAATGACGTAATCAAGAGACGCGAGAACAAGCTGGCCGCGCGTGCTCCACGCTTCACCGAAGAGCCGCGCTTTAATGATGCGCGCGATGAGGTCCTTCGGCATTGCGCGACCGGTCTTGTAATGCTTGGAGAGGCGTGTGAGCATACCGGCGTCCCATGTCCAATTCTCCAGCATCTGCGAGGGTGCTTCAACGAAATCCCAGGCAACGTTAAATCCCGCTTGCGCGCGATACTGCGCCTGTGTAAGCGTGAAGTGCATAATGTGGCCGAATTCGTGGAAGAACGTCTCTACCTCGCCGTGGCTCATCAAGGACGGGTTTGCGGGATTCGGCTTCGGGAAATTAGCAACCATTGCAGCGAGCGGTGCGCGATAGACCTTCCCCTCCTGTCGCCCGTGCGTCACTTCAAACGCAGCCGCATGACCGTATTTCCCCTCGCGCGGGTAGAGGTCAAGAATGAATGACGAGAGGTAGCCGTTGCGCTTGTCATACACGTCAAAGAGCTGGACATCCGGATGCCAGAGCGTTACGTCCGTGCGGCGCTTGAAGACCACGCCGAGCAGTTTCTGATAGGCGTCCAGTGTGGCTTGCTTCACATGCTCAAACGGGAAATATTCCTTCACGACATCCGAATCAATATCAAACTTTTCTTTGCGCAGATGCTTAAACAGATACGCGATATCGTGCGATGCAAGCTTCGCTTTCGGATTGCCCGTGCGCCGCTTCTTATCGGCCGTCAGCATCGCGAGGTCGCGCGCCGCCTGCTTCTTGGTGCGACGCTCCAAGTCCTTGATGAATCGCCACACGTGTGCCGCCGACTTCGCCATGCGCAGTTCGGTTTGGAAATCAAAGTGCGTTTTGTAGCCGAGGAGGCGGGCATTCTCGGCGCGGAGACGGAACATCTTCTTCAGGATGGCCACGTTTTCCGCTCCGCCCCTGCGCACGAATTTTTCTTGGAGCTCTTTTCGGCGACCTTCGTCGTGCGCGCCGGCCATATAGGGAAGCACATCCGGATAGGCCATCGTTATTTTGAACTTGTTTCCCACCTTTGCGAGGTTAGAACGGTAGCTCTCCGGCAGTCCATCCAATTCCGGCTCGCTGACAAGCATGTAATCCTTCTGTTCGTTTAGATTGCGGTCAAAGGCGAGGGAGAGCTTGCCGAGCATCTTGAGATTCGCCTTGAGCTTCAGGAATTTCGGCTTGGGCAGGTCAAAGCCCATGCGCGCGTAGCCCTTCATCACGTCTTCAAAGAGAAGTTTTTCCGGCCCGTGCAGTTTCTCTTTCTTCTTCGCGTATTCCTTCATCGCGGCGTACATCCGCGGGTCAAACTCTATCTCAACGACTTTTTTCTGGAGTGACTCAAGAGCGTCTGCTGCAGCCTTGCGCACGCGCTTGTCCGTACTGACCTCCTTCAGGAGGCTGATGCGATTAAACTCATCCGATTCTTGGTCGCCGGATGCTTCAAGCGCATAGACGGTGTTCTCAAAGGTGCGCGCGGCGGCCGGGATAGCCCGTATCGCGGCGTAGGCCGCCCTCTTCCGGCGGATGATGTCGGCAGCGATGCGCTTAAAATCCGCCTCTTTCCATTTCACCCATGCGAAATCTGCCTTGGTATATCGTGTGCGCTTCATAATTCCGAGAGCATATCACACTCCCGCAAACACTTCCTTCTCCTTCGCATGCACCTGCGCAAGACGCTTGGTGAGCGGGTGGTTCGGCAAGCGCGCCTGCGCGATGCGGAGCGCCTCGCCATAGAACCAGAGGTAGTCCTCATTCGGGCGCTTCCAGCGCCTTAGGAATGCGTCCCCTTCTTTCGTATATCCGTCAATTCGGTCCTCCACATTGTCCACTTTATCGGCAATGGCGATGCGTATCGCATCTTCGTCCGCATTTTCAAGCCGCGCAAGGTAGTCCGCCTTACGTTCTTTCCAGTCTAATTTCTTTCCGTCCTTCTCTTTCATTTCGCTCACTGATTCCACAAGTTCTGTGACGCGTTCGTTAAACATAGAGACGAGTTCCTCGCGCGTGGTGTCCGTGTCTTCAAGCGTGTCGTGGAGGAGCGCCGCCGTGACCACGTCGTCGTGCGCGCCGTCCTCGGCGACGAGGAGCGCAACCGAGAAGAGGTGCGTAATGTACGGCGAGGGCTCTTTCTCCACACGGAACTGCCCGTGGTGCTTGCGCGCCGCAAACTGTATCGCCTTCTTAATCTGCGGCGTGTGATTCATAGGATTGAGTATATAATATTAAATAAGGCGCGCCCGCAAGATGATACCCTGCAGGCGCGAAAACTCTCAAGTCGATGAGGCGACCTTCGAGTACTTATTGATGATAACGATTTCCGGAGGACCTTCTTTCGGAATGAACTTCACTGCGAGCGAGACGCGATTGTCGGCGTTCAGAGCATCCCAGTACGTCCCTGCAATGAAATTTGCGTCGCCGCCAAGCGGCAACAGGTACGGTTCTCCTTGGAACGCCGGCAAAGGGTCCCCGTCGCCCATGTACGTCGTGAGACAATAGCCAAATCCTTTCCCCATGTCGTTCATCTCGTACAAATGGCGATCGCACGCGTCGCTCCATGGTGACTTTCGCAGGATTCCCATTTCGATGCGCGGCTTCCCCTTCACCCAAGAAGAGACGGCTGTGATGCGGGGAGTGAAGTTTGGCTTGTCCGGCTCGTATTCCGTAACATTCTGCTTGCCGGGCTCGGGCTCCGAGGACTGCATCGCACCGTTAAAAGTCTCGCCGTTGAAGTACGCCTGCCTGACGTGATCGGTCTGATGACCGTTGCTGACCACATAGGCGGCCGTATCGTCAGGCATCAGCGTCTCGTCCATCGCATTGTAGATGATGAGCGAGGGGTCCTTGACCTTTGACGGGTCAGCCGTCTCGGTGAATAGGCGTCCTTCGTCAGCCTCGAGCACACGGTTCCGGCTGTTCTCGCTCCTACCCAAAATCGCGTACACCTGAATCAGGCACTTCCCCGAATCATTCAGGCCTGCAATGATGAGGCGCCCGGGGTAGAGATTCTTCCTGAGTTCGGAAAGATTCGATTCTGCTGCACTCAATACGCCGGCTGGAACGATTGATTTCTTCATGTTCAGACTCCTCTGTGAGCACTTCGGTGGAAACAACTAATAGAATTTGACCCGTTAGGACCCTACTCTTTTTCTTAGAATGAGTCAATCAAAGCCAGTTGATGGGAGTTTCGTCGTGAGCAATGAGATATTCATTTGCTTTGCTGAAATGCTGACAGCCGAAGAAGCCGTTTGCGGCGGAGAATGGTGACGGGTGCGGGGCTTGCAACACGAGGTGCTTGGTGCGGTCTATGTGCGCGCCCTTGGCCTTTGCGTAATTGCCCCAGAGCATAAACACGAGCCCCGCGCGCTTTTCCGAAAGCGCGCGGATGACCGCGTCGGTAAATCGTTCCCAGCCCTTCTCCTGATGCGAGCCGGCCTGGTGCGCGCGCACGGTGAGCGTTGCATTGAGGAGCAGGACGCCCTGCTCCGCCCAGCGCGAGAGGTCGCCGTCGGTGTGAGCGAGCGGCTTCCCGAAGTCGCTCTCTATTTCTTTAAATATATTTTGCAAGGACGGCGGCACGCGCGTGTCCGCGTTTACGGCAAATGCGAGCCCGTTTGCCTGCCCTTGCCCGTGGTACGGGTCCTGGCCGAGAATCACCACCCTCACTTCCTCAAACGGGCAGAGGTCAAATGCGCGGAAAATATTTTTCGGCGCCGGGTACACGGCGCCGTCCTTGTATTCTTTTTTTACAAAATCCGTGAGCTCTTTGAAATACGCTTGTTCAAATTCTCCCGAGAGGTGCATCGCCCACGACGGTTCTATGTTGACACTCACCCCATTAGATACGGAGGAGTCGTCAGCGCCGCTTTCGCCAATAGCGTTGGGTGTATTTTTTGCGTCATCAATATTTTTCATTGAGTATCTAACGGGGCAGGTACCGCGCCTTCTTTCTCCAGCAATCGCTTCTTCGCGCGAGAGCCGCCGCGGTTGTATTCGCCGACCGAGCCATCGGCGCGTACAACGCGGTGGCACGGCACTGTCGGGTCATAGTTGGTGCGCATGACGGTACCCACCGCACGCGCCGCGCCCGGGTGCCCGACGGCGCGCGCGACTTCGCCGTAGGAGCGCGTCTGCCCTCTCGGTATCTGTCGGACGACGTCCCTCACTCGCTTCGCGAACGGGCTTTCCATACGCGCATCTTACTTCTTCTGGTTCTTCGCGTGCAATGCAAGGAGTATTTTCCCCGCATTCTCCCGATAACTGCAGTACTCGCACGGCCCGCCGCCAAACGACGTCCCCGCCGGCGGAATCTCGTCGCTCACGAGCATCTTCTTGAGGTCGTAAATCGCCGGCTCCACCCACGTATCGCTGCCGGTGTACGGGATGAGCTCCACATCAAATTCCAATTTCCCGTCAAACGCTTCCGCATCCGACTTCCCGTTCACGTACACGAAATACACGGTCGGCGAGACGGCGAACCCGTTTTTGCGGAACAACCACTGGTAGATTTCCAACTGCCGCTTGTACGAATCGTAGAGGTCGTCTTCGGTACTCGGTCCGATTTTCTTGCTGGTCGCTTTATAGTCCACGATGATGAGCTCGCCGGCGGGGTTCACCCACACGTCGTCAATGCCGCCGCGGATGAGCAGGTTGGTCGGCTCATGCAGATAGCTGATGCCGCGGCGCAGCGCATCGCGCCACTCGTCCATCCGGTCATCAACCAGCGGCACCGCATCCAGGCCGTAGCGCTGTACGAGCGGGTGCTTCGTGCCCTTCGCACGATGGATATCAAACTCGCGCTTCAGGAGCTCGTCCACGGCATTATTAAGGGTGAAGGCGGGCATTGAAGGGCGCTTCACGCCGAGCCGCATATCCAGATACGCGCAGCGCGGGCACTCGGAGAAGAGGTCAATTTTAGAGCGGCTCACGCGGTACGGCTCCGGCGACGACGGGTCAAAGGTCGTACTGCGGCTTTTTGCTTTCGCGCCGTTCGCCGCCATATTATTGCGTCGTTTTGAAATACTGGACGACGCGCGCACCGGAGGTGAAGTCCACGTAGACGCTGTTGGCCGCCGGGTCAAACGCGCCGTTGTCATCGTCGCGATAGAGTTCAATCGCGTACGTGCGTCCCGGTTCTGTCCCCCGCAGAAGCGGGACGACGAAATTGCTGCGGGGGCCGGACGCGCGCGCGGCGCCGAGTACATTTCCCAGATCATTCCCCAGCATCTCGCGCACGGCGACCCAGACCCCCGGCGGCGGGACCGTCACCGATTCAATAGTGACCGCATCGCCCGCAGGCTGGTCGGCAACCGAAACGGCGTTGCTCCCCGACAAAACCGGCGGGGTCGTCGTGGCGAGCGCCGACGAAGGCGGCGAAGTGAGAGACGCGGCGCCGCCGAGAAACCACGCGCCGGTGAGCAGGACGCCGAGCATCACGCCGGCGACGAATGAACCCGTAGAAAAACGCTGCATCATACCGATACACTAGCACGCGACGCCACGGTGAGCTCAAGCAGGCCGTTCGCCTCGGCGAGGAGCTCGCCGACCCGCTCGCTTGAGAGGTGCAGGATGTCCAGCAGGCGGCGGTCCTGCACGACTTCATCAACCGCGATGGTCCCGTGCTCGATGAGGAGGCGCTTCTCGGCGTGGGACAGACCGGTCAGCGTGGTGACCGGATACACGCGCGCCTGAGCCATGCGCATAAACAGATTATTGTCGGCGGGATAGCCCCAGCCCAGCAGTTCCACACCGGCACACTCGGCATACGCGATGGCTTCGGAGGTAAATTTGGTATTGGTCACAAGCAACCCGCGGTCAATGGGACACGTGCGCACCGCCGCATCGCACGCGAAGATATCGTCAAAACGGCTCTTTACGTACAGCGCGACTTTCAGGTCGGTCTTGTAGCCCGGGTCGTTGTGGTACTTCAGTTCGGCGGCAAGGTAGGTGTTCTGTTTTGAATGCGAGGCGTAGAAATCAACCTCGTGCTGGACGCATTTCCCCTGCATTATCTTGCGCGTCTCCACCTGCCAGCCCTCCGCACGAAACAGGTGGGACACGAAATCTTCAAACGGATGACCGGTCGGTCCGAGTTCCAGAAGTGCGCGGCGGAGCGCATAGCGCGCCGCAACCGGGCGCGCCTCCTTCCGCAGGAGCGCGAACGCGCGGGTATAAATCTCTTTTGACGACGCGCCGGGCGTCACCGTGCCGGTAATGGCGTGCGCAATGTGCTCTGCGGCGTGCGCACCCGCGCCGGAACGCTCAAGCGACGCAATGAGGCGCGCCGGGTCAAACACTTCGGTTGAGCCGTCGGCCTTTGTGATGACCGGGAGCGTCGTCATGGAGCCGTCGTGGTCGCCGGCGCGCCGTTCACCGTTGCGGAGAGCGGCAGGTTGGCCGGTGCGGTAATCGTCGTGGAGAAATCCATTTTCGTCGGCAACTGGAGGCAGACGTTCGTATCGGTCGCGAGAGAAATCGCCACCTGGATGCCGTCGGTCGTTGACGCGTTGCCGAGCGGGTTCGCCTGCGCGCTCACGACCGCGCACGCATTCGGCGCTTCAATGGAGCCGGTAATCGTGTGCACGCCCTTCCGGTACGCGTCATGCAGTGTGACGGACGGCGTGGTTGTCGCGACCGGCGCGGACGGCGTTTGCGCGACATCGCGCGTGTGCGGCGCCGAAAACACGGAGCCGACAAGCAGGATGACGACGATGATAATTGCGGCGGCCCAGAGGCGGGTGTGACTCATCCCGCAATAATACCACCACCGATGCATTCGTCACCTCTGAAGAATACGACCGACTGGCCCGGCGCGGGTATCTCGGGAAGCGTTGCCGCCGCCCTGAACCGGTCGCCGTCAATGCGCCCCGCCACGCGCTCTCCGCGATACCGGTACTGCGCGGAGGTCGCGCCGGAAGGTTCTGCAAACCAGTTCGCATCGGTGAACGCGATTTCGCGCGCGGCCGTCGGCCGCGTCTTGGAGACGTGTATTTCCTTCTTTGCGACGTCTTTTCCGACGACGTACCACGGACCGTCCGGGAGCGAGGCGCGCTGTCCGAGCGTGTAGAGGAGCGCCGGATTGTCGGTCCCCAGTTCATGTTCCAGGAATTCTTTGACGGAAACACTCCCGAGGAAACAGACGCCCTGACTGTCCCGCTTCTCCGCGACCGGCACGTTAAACTTCTTCGCGAGCGCGCGCACTTTGCGCTTCTCCATCTTCCCCACCGGAAATAATGTCGCTTCTAAAATGTCTTTCGGCACCGCCCACAGGAAGTAGCTCTGGTCTTTCTCGCCGGCGCGGTAGTGCCCCATCGCAATCGCATCCGCGCCGTGCGCTTTGGCGAATCGGTAGAACGCGCCGAACTTCACGTCGCGATTGCACATCACGTCCGGATTCGGCGTCCGCCCCGCGCGATACTCGGCAAGCAGGTACTCAATGACGCTCTTTTTGTATTCGGCGCTCGCGTCAAGCGTCAGAAACGGGATGCGGAGCCGCGCCGCCACCCGCATCGCGTCGCGGCGCTCCGCCGCCCAGGTGCAGGGCATCCCGGGCGGATACCAGCCCTTGATAAATACGCCAGTGACCTTCGCACCCGCCTGCTGGAGTAGTGCGGCCGACACGGCGGAGTCCACCCCGCCTGAGAGGCCGACGAACACCTTCTTTCCGCGCATATCCATGAGGGGCATTCTACTGCAAATACTTCCGTTGGTTTGCTTGATGCTCCGCATACGTCGTGGCGTAATGCATCACGCCGTTTTTGTCGGTGAGGTAGTAGAGGTAGTTTGTCTTCGTCGGATTCAGTGCGTCTTCCAGAGAGTCCATTCCGGGATTATCTATGGGCCCCGGCGGCAGCCCGGTGTGCGTGTAGGTGTTGTAGGGCGAGTTCACTTTCAAATCGACATACGAGGGCGAGTAGGTGTCGCGGCCGTAGATGTAGCCGAACACTGCATCCACCTGGAGCGGCATATTGAGCTTCAAACGATTATAGAGAATGCCGGCGACGATGCGCCGATTGACGGTCGTGCGCGCCTCTTTCTCTACGAGCGACGCCATAGTGACGATATCGGAAAGCGAGCGGCCGGAAGCCTGTATCTCGCCGGAGGACGAGGCTATTTTCGCATCAAAATTCGCGCGCATCGCCGCAATGATAGACGCGGCATTCGCGGACGGCGGGAAGAAATACGTGTCCGGGAACAAGTACCCTTCGTCCGATTGCGCAGCGGTGAAGAAGCCGTCCGCGGATATCCCGGGGAACGCGGCGGCAACTTGCGCTGCCATTTCGCGCACGGTCGTCCCTTCGGTGAACGTAATGCGTACGGCGGGCAACCCGTACGCGCCCACAACGAGCCGGTACGCGACCGTAAGCGCGTTTTCCGGCGCGGCGAAGCGGTAAGCGCCGGCCTGTATGCGGCCGCTCGCGTCCGCGATGCGCAGAAGCGCCCGGAGCACGGCCGGGTGCGCGATGATGTGCGCATCGGCGAGCGTCTGCGCGGCGAGCGGCGCCGAAGCGCCGTCCGGAATGACAACCGTACTCCCCGGCGTGAAATCGGCGGGCGGCGAGAGCAGGAGACGATACCCCCCGACCGCGAACGCAAGCAGGACGAGCACGACCGCCCACTGCCGTGCAAAGCGGCGCAGATGTGCGGTGCAAGCAGAAACAGCCGTGCGGAAGTATCGTCCGGGAGAATCCATGCGCGCTAGGTCGGGAGATTGACCGGCGCCTCGTGCGTCGCCGATTGAACGCGCGCCAGTCCCGGCGCTTGCACGGATTGCGACGGGATGTGGAAAATCGTCGCGAGCTCTTCGGTGCTCATCACCATCGCGTCATGCGCGAGAATTCCGTACGAAAACGGGTCATAGAAGAACTGGCGGCGGCGATACGCCTCAATGAGCTTCCGGCGGTATTCGTTCTTCAGTTTCTCCGCGCCGAGCTCCCACGGATAGTCGTCAAATTTCATCAGCCAGCCCGTCGCCCGGATGCCGTTCCAGCCTTCACTGCTGAACGGCTTGAACAGCGAGATGAGATGCGTGATGGTGGACCCGACGAAGTTTTCAGGCCGCGCCAGGTACACGCCGCGGCCGCCGACGTCAAAGGCCTGCTTGGACACATTCCGTTCAATGGCGGCGATTTTTTCCGACTGACCTTTAGTCGGGTTCGGGAATCCGGGATGTTCCTCGCCGGTAATCGGGTCGGTGTACGCATCGCGGGTCTCTGCGCGGATTTTCTTAACCAATTCTTTCGCCTCATCTTTCCAGGTATACGAGCCGCCTTTTGCTTTTTTGTATTTCTCGCCTTTATGAGCGCGGATGATGAATTGGAGCCAGAGGTATTCGCCTTTCCCGATGGAACTCATAAATTCAATGATGTTCGCAATCGGGTCTACCTGTTCCGGTTCCTTCTGGACTTTGTCCAGCCCGTACTCCACGTACGTCTTAATCGGCACCGGATCCTTGTCGGTATGCTTGAAGTCGCACCCCCAGATGCCCCACTCTTCATTGGTCGCCGTGATGAGCCGCGTGTAGTCGGGCGCTTCAACAATCTGTATCCCCGGATACTGCGCGTACAGCTGGGACTCAATGGTCCGCCGGAAATTCGCCCGCGCCCATATGAAGAAATGCACCTGCCCTTCAAAGGACGCTATCTCCAGCGACCAGAACGCCCGCGTACTGCCGGTTATCCAGCGCGCGTACCAGGTGGACTCGCCTCCGGTGAAGTGGATGGTGGAGAGAAACGTCTCCATCGCAAGCGGCGTCTTCACCAGCATACGCGGCGGTTTGATTTCAAGGAGAATGTACTTCTGTTTAGCGATGAACTCTCCCCGCTTCAGGGTGAGCCAGAGCGCAAGTGCGCCGCTCACGAGCAGAAACGGCAACCACAGCGGCGCGAGGAAAAGCGCTATGGAGAGCGCAAGAGAGACGATGTCCGGCATAAACAGGAACGAAATAAAAAGAAGGAGGAGGCCGGCGATGAAGAGCGGCCACGGCTGGAACCGGATGCCGGTCGTGCCCGTAAAATCGCCGCTTAGCTTTTCAAGCTTCTCAAGAAACGGGAGCATTGCCGTCAGTATATCAGCAAAACCGGCAGCGCCCGCGGGCGCTGCCGATCCTCCTGTGTGTATTTCGCTTTACGCCGCCGAGTACCGGCCGTCTTTGAGGCGCTTGAAGTATCGCGGATCGTTCAGGTTCACGAGAATCGTATTGTCTTTGACGAAGCGCGCCTTCTTCACTTGCTTGATAATCTCGTCTTTCTTCATCGGTCCCTGCTTCTCCAGCGCCTCGCGGATGACGTCCCGGACGACGCCCGGCTTGTAGCCCCACTCGGTGAGCGCGTAGAGTCCGCGGCCCACGAGCACGAAGCGCGGGTCCTTGATGAGCTCGTTGTGGGTCGTCGCGACATGCGCCTTTTTGGAGAAGAGCGTGCCGATGGTCTTCGCGACTTCGGAGAAGTGCATCGGCTCCCCGTGGCGCTTGACCGCGAGGTAGGCGTAATCGCGGATGCCCTTGATGCGGATGGCGGGCGCAGAGGTGCGGCCCCACTCGGCGAGCGGATTGCTGCCGATGTGCTTACTGAGCGAAAGCCAGCGCTTCAGCACCTCGTCGTTCTTGTAGGCGTCGTTGACCTCCTTCAGCTCCTCAAGGAACCGGTCCAGAAGGTCGGCCTCAGTGAGCACGTCGTCGTCGGAGAGCGATGAGTAGAGTTTTGAAAGTGCGGTATGAATATGCTTCGCGGTCGCGGCGTCCACGTGCCAGCGCGCGAGAAAATCGTTGGTCTCGCGTTCGCGGAAAAACGCCGAGTCAAGCATCAAGAAGAAGCGGAACCGATTGCGGTTCTTCTCATCCTTGCCGAGAGCGGCGAGGAGCGTGTCCTCGGGGACGATGGCGCCGAGCGAATCAATGTAGCGGGCGATTTCCTCAAACGCGGCGCCCGATTCCTTGAACACCTTGCTCGCGCGCACCGCATCAAGCCCGGCCGCCTCTATCTGCCGAACGCGCTCGCGGGTGATGCCGGAACGGTCGCCGATGGATTCCAGCGTCTCGCGCTCCGAGTCGTTCCCGAGGCCGAAACGGCGGATGAGCACCTCCCGGGCGCGCTCCGGCGCCGCGGCGAGAAGCTTCTTCACGAGCGCGGCGCTATCAAAGGAAAACGAAGCAGACGGGGCGTTTTTCGCCTTCGCTTGCTTCGCGGTCGGACTTACCTTTTTCATGTGGTCTAATTTATAGCAAATGCCTTATAAAGCGTCAATAGCGCGGATTATACCACCCCGTTAGAGATTCGGATAGGGACGTTGTCGGAAACAAAAATGTGATATTCGCCTCAAAACTGTATCTCTAACGGGGTACCACAAGATTGAGAATCCTGCCCGGTACGTAAACGACTCGTTTCGGCTCATTCCCGCCGAGTG
>DAICZA010000017.1 GCA_027311385.1 bacterium
GCCGCTAATATTCACAGGCGACTTGGAGGCTTCGCCTCCAAGTCGCCTCAACCAAGTGGTAGCATAGAGAAGAAATAATATGGCAAGGCGAAAAACTCCTTTTTTCGAAAACGAGCACTACCACATTTACAACCGGGGAATTGATAAGAGGGACATTTTCCTTGATCAGGAGGATTTGGACCGCTTCTTCAAAAGCATGGTTGAGTTTAACGTCATTGAGCCGATCGGAAGCCTTTATGAAAATGCATTCAACAAGAACGTTCAACTTGGAGGCGAAGCCTCCAAGTTGAGTGCAGAGGATGACGGGAAACTAGTTGAGTTCATTGCCTATTGTCTTAACCCCAATCACTATCATTTCATCGTACGCCAGGTATCTCCGCGGGGAATAGAAAAATTTATGCATCGTTTGGCGACCGGATACACGATGTATTTTAATGAAAAAGAAGACAGAAACGGTTCCCTCTTTCAGGGCGTTTTCAAATCCGTACACATAGATACAAACGAATATCTGCTTCACTTAAGTGCGTACGTAAATCTAAATGACCGCGCGCACCGACTTGGAGGCGAAGCCTCCAAGTCGGTGCGGAGCAGGTCGAGCTGGGAGGAGTACGCGGACAAGAATATGAGGGGAATTTGCGAGAAAGAGATTGTTCTCGGTCAGTTTGGAGACAGGAATCTCTATAAGGAATTCGCACTCTCGTCTCTGGATTCAATCATAAAAAGAAAGGAAGAATTTAAAGACCTGGACAGCTTCTTGCTCGAATAGCTACTTGGAGGCGAAGCCTCCAAGTAGAGGGATTTTGCAATTAAGAACGGGGTACGGGCGGTGGTATACTTTCCTGATTGAAGGATTAACTTAACATGCGATATGGCTATTCGAGTTGCAATTAACGGGTTCGGGAGAATCGGGCGGGCGTTTGTACGCAGGGCGCACGGGCGCGATATTGACATCGTTGCGGTGAACGACCTCGGTTCGCTGGAGAATCTCGCGTATCTGCTCAAACACGATACGGTCTACCGGCAAGCGCCGTTCTCTGTGGAAGCGAAGGACGGGAATCTCGTCATTGACGGCGAAGAGGTGAAGTTCCTTTCGGAAAAGGACCCGGCGAACCTGCCGTGGAAGGACCTTGCGATTGACGTCGTCGTAGAATCCACCGGATTCTTTACGCACTATGAGGATGCACAGAAGCACGTCCAGGCGGGTGCGCGGCGCGTGGTCATCAGCGCGCCGGCGAAGGGTGATGAATCTATCGGCGCGACGGTGCTGATGGGCATCAATGAGGAAAAGCTCGCGACCTGTCAGGTCACGAGCAATGCGTCCTGCACGACGAACGCATCCAGTCCGGTCATCGCCATTCTGGATGAGGCCATCGGCATTGAGAAAGCGGTGCTCTCTACCACGCACGCGTACACGGCGAGCCAGTCCATTGTGGACGGTCCGTCCAAGAAGGATATGAAGGAGGGGCGCGCGGCGGCGCAGAATATCGTGCCGACCTCTACCGGCGCGGCAACCGCGGTCACGCAGGCGTACACGCCGCTTGCGGGCAAGTTTGACGGGATATCGCTCCGGGTACCGGTGCCCGCCGGGAGCATCGCGGACATCACGTTCATCGCGAAGCGGCCGACGACGGTGGAAGAGGTGAATAATGCATTGCGCGGCGCCGCAGCGGCGCCGCGCTGGGAGGGCATCTTCTCGGCGACTGACGAAGAGCTCGTCTCCAGTGACATCGTCGGCGCGCCGTTTGCCTCCATCGCCGACCTCGGTATGACGCGCGTGGTGGACGGAAACCTCGTAAAGGTCCTCGCCTGGTACGATAACGAGATGGGGTACACGGAATCACTCGTGCGCCACGTGCTCAAAGCCGCCAATGTCTAAATTATTCTTCGCTTCTGATCATGCCGGATTTGCGCTCAAGAATGCGCTCATTGAGCATTCCCAAACGCTCGGCTATGACGTGGAAGACTTGGGGAACCACACGCATGACCCGGAGGACGATTATCCGGATTACGTGACGCCGCTTGCAAAGCGCGTCGCGGACGAGCTTGATGCGCGCGGCATCATCATCGGCGGCAGCGGCCAGGGCGAAGCGATGTGCGCGAACCGCATTCCCGGCGTCCGTGCCGCAGTCTTCTACGGTCCGATGCACGTGACGGCCGCGCTTGAGATAGAAGGCGGCCGGTCGCAGGACGGCTACGACTCGGTGCGCCTGCCGCGCCGGCACAACAACGCAAACGTGCTCTCCATCGGCGCGCGTTTCGTGAGCGGGGAAGAAGCCGAGGAGGCCGTGCACATATTTCTGGACACGCCGTTCTCCGATTCTCCCCGCCACGCGCGCCGCCTCGCGAAATTCTAAGTCTGAGACCCGGGAGCCGGTGCTATCCACACCACAGCGTCGTCCCCCGCTGTGTTCTATATACTGTATCTGATGGCGGAGATTCAGTTTGAGGGGGAACAGCAGTATCAGCGCCCCGCACCTGCGGAGAAGAAGTCGCTCTTTGTCCGCCTCGTACTTGCAACGGGGATTGTTTCTACCGATAAACAGGCCCAGTATGTTCTTCTTGGAATTGCGATTTTCTTCATCGCTCTTGCCTTTGCGATTCCTCTGTTTACGAGAGTACGTTCACCGGCGCTGACTCCGGCTGAGGAAGCTCGAGCGCTTACCGCACCGGGGATGGAGCCGGCTACCCGATGAGCAGTATGAAAGCTCATACGAGTTCCCGCCGGTTTTCTCCACGCGGGTTTACGCTCATTGAGTTGCTCGTCGTTATCTCTATCATCGGCGTGCTCTCGTCTATCGTTATGGTCTCCCTCAACGCCGCGCGCGTTAAGGCGAGGAATAGTTTTCGGAATTCTGAAGCACTTCAGTTCCGAACGGCATTTAACCTCGGCATCGGCGGGACGTTGCCAAATGTTTCTTACCGCTACCCCTGCTTAACCACAAGTTGTTACGGGGCGTGGAGTTCTTTTGTCGCAAACGCCACGGTTGATGCGTATTTCGCTCCGTACATAGGGAAGCCGGCCGATCCGACCGATGGCACCCGCGGATACGGCGGATTCTTACTCCTTACCCCGGCTAATTGGGGCGCCTCTCCTCCAACGTGGCCCGCAGGGTATTATGTTGATTACTTGCTTGAACCGGGAGGCACATGTCCGGCCGGTTCCTACTGGAGTAAAGCATCCGCCTACGTCCAATGTATTTTGCGAGTAGACATATAACGTAACGGCGGTTCTCCCCGCACCCGCCGAGCTCCCGATTCTTATTTTCTATCCTATACTCACCGTATGAGCCTTGTCGTCCCGGCCGTGCTCCCGTCCTCGCGCGAAGACCTCGCACAGAAGCTCGCGCTCCTCACCGCGATTCCGCCGGTCTCGCGGATACAGATAGACGTCGTTGACGGCCGCCTCGCAACGCCCGCGTCGTGGCCGTGCGCCGCGCCGGAGGAGTTCCAGGCGATGGTCGCCCGTGGCGAGATGCTGCCCGCGCTTGAACACGTCGCGTACGAGATTGACCTGATGTGCTTTGACCCGCTTGTAAAGGCGGGGCCGTGGCTCGCGTTCGGCGCGACGCGGCTCACGCTCCACGCCGAAAGCGCGCCCGACCTCCCCGCGCTTCTCGCCGCCGCCCGGAACCAGTACGGCAGTCTCGTGTCGCTCGGCCTCGCGCTCACCATCGGCGCCGACCTCTCGCTCGTGCGCCCTGCCTCGGCGAGATTGAGTACGTGCAGTTTATGGGCATCGCGACCATCGGACGGCAGGGCGAACCGTTTGACGAGCGCGTCCTCCAGAAGATAGAAAGGTTCCGTAAACTGTATCCGGCGCTCCCGTTCCAGGTGGATGGCGGCGTGTCGCTTACGAACGCCCCGAAACTGCTCGCACTCGGCGCGTCCAATCTCATCGTCGGTTCCGCCATTCTTCGCGCCGAGAACCCAACCGCGGCCGTTGCGGCGTTTGACGCGCTCCAGGGCTCGTACAGCGTCTGATATACTCGGCCTATGGCACTCACGGACGAACAGGTACACGCGCTTGAAAAGCAGGCGGAGGCCATCCGCGAAACGATTATTACCATGCTCGTTGCTGCGGGGAGCGGGCACACGGCGGGTCCTTTGGGCATGGCAGACGTCTTCGCCGCGTTCTATTTCCATATCTTGAAGCACGACCCCGCGAATCCCGATTGGGAGGAGCGCGACCGGCTCATCCTCTCCAACGGCCACATCTGCCCGGTGCGCTACGCGGCGATGGCGCACGCCGGCTATTTCCCCGTAGAAGAGTGCCTCACGCTCCGGAAATTCGGCAGCCGGCTCCAGGGGCACCCGGAGCGCCTGCGCCTGCCCGGATTGGAGACTACCTCCGGTCCTTTGGGCGAAGGGCTCTCGCAGGCCGCGGGCATCGCCTACGCACTGCGCATGGACGGCAAGAAAAACCAGGTGTACGTGGCGATGGGCGACGGCGAGCAGAATGAGGGGAACGTATGGGAGGCCGTGATGTGGGCGGGGAAGCAGAAGCTCGCCAACCTCACCGCAGTCATTGACCGCAACAATATCCAGATAGACGGTATGACGGAGGACGTGATGCCGCTGGAGTCGCTTCGCGCGAAGTACGAGGCGTTCAACTGGCATGTGCTAGAGGTGAACGGCAACGATATCCGCGCGTTTATCGCCGCCGTTGACGAAGCGAACGCCATCTACGAGAAGCCGGTCGTCATCATCGCGCACACCATCCCCGGCAAGGGCGTCCCCGAAATAGAATTTGATTACCACTGGCACGGCAAGCCGCCCACCGCCGAAGAAGGGAAGCGATTTTTGAAAGAAATTCGTACGATGGGCGGTACCGTTCCGCACGAATATGCTTAATAACGACGCAAAACTCTCCGCGAAGGTATTCGCAGATGACATAGAAAAAGCGCCGATCCGCGACGGGTTCGGCACGGGCGCCGTGGAAGCGGGGAAGGCGGACCCGCGCGTGGTTGTGCTCTGCGCCGACCTCGCCGAGAGCACGCGCGCCGAATGGTTCCAGAAAGAATTTCCCGAACGATTCATTGAGATGGGTATTGCCGAGCAAAATATGGCGACGACCGCCGCCGGTATGGCGGCAGCGGGGAAGGTTCCGTTTATCGCGAGCTATGCCGCGTTCAACCCGGGCCGCAACTACGAGCAGATCCGCACGACCATTGCGCTCAATAAGGCAAACGTGAAAATCTGCGGTATGCACGCGGGCGTCTCGGTCGGGCCCGACGGCGCAACGCACCAAATGCTGGAAGACCTCGGACTGATGCGGATGCTCCCGGGGATGACGGTGATTGCGCCCGCGGACAGCGAAGAGGCGAAGAAGGCGGTCATCGCGGCCGCGCAGATGGAGGGGCCGGTTTATATCCGCTTCGCGCGCTCGGCGACGCCGGTGTTCACGACGGGCGACACGCCGTTTGCGGTCGGGAAGGCGCTTACGCTGTTTGCCGCGGACGACCCGAAGGTCGCATTGCTTGCGACCGGCCCGCAGAGTTATGCGGCGCTCGTCGCGGCCCGCGCGCTCGCCGCTGAGGGTGTGGGCGCGCTCGTGCTCCACGTGCCGACGGTGAAGCCGCTTGACGAGGAGGCGGTGCTCGCGGCGGCGACGCGCGCGGGCCGCGTCCTCACGGTTGAAGAGCACCAAACGGCCGGCGGGTTCGGCAGTGCCGTCGCCGAATTCCTTTCAGAGAAGCACCCGCTACCGATTCGGCGGCTCGGCATACAAGACCGATTCGGCCAGTCAGGGACGCCGGACGAGCTTATTGCGCACTACGGGCTTGATGCGGCGCATATCCAAGACGCCGTGCACGCGATGCTAAAGTCTCCGCAATGAAGTATCAGCTCAATTCATACATCGCCATCTTCATCATCGCCGCTGTTGGGTCGTGGGCGGCGCTCATCCTCGTGAGAGTCATGACATCGGACGCCGTCGCAGCCGCGACGACCGAAAGCCAGCTCGTCAATCTCCAGCTCCGGCAGTCAATACAACGCACGCGGTGATTCCTGCGGCTTAGAGCGGCGTGACGGCGTAGTCTGCCGGTGCATTCGCCAGATACTGTTCAAGCTTCTCGCGCGTGAGGAGCCCTTTTTGCGCGCCGATTTCTTGCACGACCGCCATAGAATTCACCGGTCCCCAGAGGAGCGCCTCCCGAAGCGACTTCCCGAGCGCAAGCGCGGCGACGACCGTTGCGGTCATCGCGTCGCCGGCGCCGGTGCGGTCAAGCGGCTCTTTCGGGTCCGGATACATCGGTATTTTGAGCATCTCGGTGCCGTCGGAAGCGTACGCGCCGTTCGGACCGTCGGTGATAAGCACGGTCTTCGGCCCGAGCGCGTGCATAGCTTTCAGCAGGGCGGGGATGTCTGTTTCGCCGAGCCCGAGGATGCGCTCGGCTTCTTCTTTATTGCAGGCGAAGAACGCGGTTGCGGCATAGAGCGTCGCGAGTTTCTCCTTCCCCATCTCCATTTGGAACGTGCCGGGCTGGAAGGCGAGCTTCGTTTCCGGGTGTTCGCCAAGCCACGAGACGAGGGCGTCGTGGAATGCTTCGGAGTGGTCGCCGATAGACGAGAGGTATATCCATTTCGGCGCCGCGAATCCTTCGGGGAGGCGGTACGGGTACGCTTCATGCCGGATGAGGATGGTCCGCTCCGCCTGGTACCACAGCACGTAGTGGTGGTTCGTCGGTATGTCGTTGTGCACGGCGATGGTGCTCGTATCAACGCCCTCGCGCGCGAAGGTCGCGAGGATTTCTTTGCCGAAACGGTCGTTGCCCACATTTGAGACGAACCCGGCGGAGACACCGAGGCGCGCGGCGGCAACCGCTGCGTTCGCCGCGTTTCCCACGCCCGGCACGAGTTCGGAAGAATCGTACGGGATTTTATCGCCCCATTTCATAGAAATGGTGCAGTCCTCGTGATTTATATCGCAGTGAATCTGCGCGTCCTTGAGTTTTATAAATTCATCAACGGTTGTGTCGCCGATAGCTACGAAATCCATATGGATATGAGTGTAACACACCCCGCACGGCGGGCGATTCCGGAGCCGCATAATTTCCTGCTGGAAATTTGCTCTGCCTCGCGCCGCCGCGCCCCGGACGCTCCGAAATCGCCCGCCGTGCTTTGTGCACATGATATGATTTAGAGATGACCGACCTCGTCGCAACCGCGCGTTCGCTTTTTGCAGAGGGAAAGGGGCTCCTCGCCGCGGATGAAAGCGTGCACACCGCGACCGCGCGCCTCGCCTCGTACGGCATCGCGACGGGACCCGAGATGCGCCGGCAATTCCGCGATCTCTTTCTCGGCGCTGCGGGCATTGAGCAGTACCTGTCGGGTGTGATTCTCTTCTCCGAAACGCTGCTTGAGAAAGGGAACGACGGGAAACCGTTCCCGGCATCGCTTGCCGCGCGCGGCATCCTCCCGGGCGTGAAGGTAGACGGCGGCACCGAGCCGATTGTCGCCAGCCCGCACGAACTTATCACCCAGGGGCTACTGGATCTTCCCGAACGGCTTGCCGAGTATAAAAAGCAGGGGCCGCTCTTTACGAAGTGGCGCGCGGTCATTCGCATTGACGGCGACAACCTGCCGACCGCGGAGGCGATACACGAAAATGCGAAACGCCTCGCGAGTTATGCGAAGGATGTACAGACTGCCGGCCTCGTGCCCATCGTGGAGCCGGAGGTGCTCCTGGAGGGCAAGCACAGCCGCGAACGCGCCCGCGCCGTCATTGAGGAAACGCTCGGCACGGTCTTTTCAGTGCTAGGAGAGCATTCCGTGGACCGCGCGAGCGTCGTTCTCAAGACGGCGATGGCGCTCTCGGGCTCCGAGAGCGGCAAGTCGGATACGCCGGAAGAGGTCGCCGAGTCTACGCTTGCGGCGCTTCTCGCGAGCGTGCCGCGGCAGGTGGCGGGCATCGTCTTTCTCTCGGGCGGGCAGACGCCGGAGCAAGCGACCGAAAATCTCGCGGCGATAACGAAGCGCGCAAAGGAAGTTAATGCCCCCTGGCCGCTCACGTTCTCGTATGCGCGCGCGCTTCAAGAGGAGGCGCTCGCGCTCTGGAAGGGGAAGGAAGAGAATGTCCCCGCCGCCCGCGCCGCGTACCTCGCGCGCCTCGCCAAGGTCTCCGCGGCGCTCTCCTAGGACGTGTGCATAATGTCGGGTTGTATAGAGTGCCGTACGGTATATGATTTACGATATATGAGTGACATACAATTCGACTCAGAACAGGAGTTCTCCCGTCCGACGCTCGACCAAGGCCCGAAAGGGCTCGAAGGTCTTGTCATCCGGTCAGGTCTCGCGAAAAATCATGCCGGAGCGCAGAAAACGCTTGTTATCATCGCCGTTCTGGCAATCGTTACCGCGATACTCATCCAGGTGCTCTAGCTCATGAGGCAAGCGCCCATCACCTCTCCTCCACGGCAATCTTCCGCGGGAGGCTTCACGCTCATCGAGCTTTTGGTGGTCATCGCGATCATCGGTCTCCTCTCGTCCATCGTGCTCGCAAGTCTTAATGTTGCGCGTGCTAAGGCGCGAGATGCCGAGCGATTGTCTGATATGCACCAGCTCCAGAGCGCGCTTGAGATGTATGCGAACGACCACAACAGCTCCTACCCGTCGACGGGCGGCAGCTGGTGGGGTAATTGTTCCGGATACGGGAGTCACAGCACGAGCGGCGCAAACGGGTGGATACCGAACCTTGCGCCGACCTATATAGCAAAATTACCGCTCGACCCGAATCCGCAACTGCCGTCCTATTGTTACCTCTATCGCTCGGACGGAAAAGATTACATGCTGCTTGTATATATGACGGTGGAATCGTACAGCCAAGCAGCGAATCAGTGGTTGCGGCCCGGTTCCCCGGCACAAAAGGACTTCGCGTTCTATACCTCGGGAGCGTCAAGGTGGTAGACCTCGTTCCGTCTGCGATTATCCCCGTTGCATTCCCCGATCGGATTTCGGCGCCTCCGCGGCGCTCCAGCACTCGACAGTGCGGTGATGCCCCGATTGCATTTCTGCGCGTTTTCGCGTATATTCTGGCAATATGCTGACGCTTTCCGTAGAGAAACGCGACGCTGCCGCCGCGACGCCGGCGGCGCTTCGCCGCGCGGGCTCCATTCCTGCGGTCGTCTACGGTGCGCACCACACCGCGACGCCGATTACCATTCCGGCGCGCGCGTTCCAGAAGGTGCTCCGTGAGGCGGGCGAGGCGACCATCGTCTCTCTTGACGGTCTCGGTGCGCCGTTGCCGACTCTCATTCACGAGGTGAATCTGGACCCGCTCACGAGCCTGCCGAGCCACGTTGATTTCTATGCAGTGACCAAGGGCGAGAAAGTTGAGGTTGCCATTCCGCTTACGTTTATCGGCGAGTCGCCGGCGGTTGAGGCGGGCGCGAACCTCGTGAAGGTGCTCTACGAAATAGAAGTGGAGGCGGACCCGATGAGCCTCCCGCACGATATCCCCGTGGACCTCTCCGTACTCGTAGCAATTGACGACCGCATTTGTGCCAAGGACCTCGCGCTTCCTGCGGGTGTGACGCTCGTCGGCGAGCCCGAGGACGTCGTCGCGCTCGTACAGGAAGTCATTGAAGAGAAGGAGGAGGTGGTCGCACCGGCGGACATCTCCGCCATTGAGGTGGAAAAGAAGGGTAAGGAAGAAGAGGCGGAAGGCGAAGCCGCCGCACCTGCCGCGTAAGCGCGACTTTTGCGTGCTAAAATGGACCGACATGCGTCGGTTTTTACTTTTTGTCGCCGGATGCGCTTTTCTCGCCGCGCCGCTCGGGACGCTCGCGCAGACAAGCGCGGCACAGGCAGTTGCGGAGCGTCAGCAGGAGCTCCAGAACCAGCTTGATTCGCTGGAGAGTCAGATTGCAGCCCAGCAACAGCTTTTGGATACCGCTCAGAACCAGCATCAGACGCTCCAGACCCAGATAGACGCCTTTAATGCTGAAATCAAGAAGACCCAGCTCCAGATACAGGCCATCAACCTCACCATCACTCAGCTCTCGGGCAATATTAGTACGCATAACCAGACGCTTGCCCAGCTCTCGGCGCAGCTCGCCGCAGAGAAGGAGTCGCTCGCGCAGATACTGCGGCAGACGCAGATGCTGGACGATTATTCGGTCGTCTCGGTGGCGCTCGGCTCGCAGGATGTCTCGGGCTTCTTCAGCGATTTGGACGCATTCACCTCCATCAAGAGCTCGCTCTCAAATTCGTTCAGCGAGATTCAGCAGACGAGCTCCTCAACCGAGACCGAAAAAGAGGCGCTTCAGGCGCGGCTTGCGGAGCAGGAACAGTTGCGCACGGTCGCGCAGCTCGCCAAGCAGGCGGTGCAGTCGCAGGAACAGCAGAAGCAGCAGCTTCTTGCGCAAACCAAAGGCGTTGAAGCAAACTACCAGAAACTTATCGCCGGGAATCAGAAGACTGCCGCCCAAATCCGTTCCGAGCTCTTCACGCTTCGCGACAGCGCGGCGATACCGTTCGGTACGGCGCTCACGTATGCCCAGGCGGCCGAGAAGGCGACCGGCACCCGCGCGGCGGTCACGCTCGGCGTGCTGAAGCAGGAAACGAATCTCGGCGAGAACCTCGGCACCGGCACGTGGCGCGTAGATATGGCGCCGAACCGCGACCAGCCGGTCTTCGTCTACATCACCCAGACCTTGGGCCTGGACCCGGACAAGATGCCGGTTTCGCGGAAGCCCTCCTACGGCTGGGGCGGCGCGATGGGACCGGGGCAGTTCATTCCCTCCACGTGGGTCTGCTACGGCGGCTTTGTGAACACGAAGACGAATACCTGTTCACCGCCGTCGGGCGCTACGGTGTCGTTCTGGCAGGGGCCATGGCAGTACGTCGCGAGCAAGGACCGCGTGCGCACGCTCCTCGGCGCATCAACGCCAAGCAATCCGTGGGATGCACAGACCGCCATTATGGCGACCGCGATGCTGATGGCGGACAACGGCGCGGCGGCGCAAACGCCCGCCGCCGAACGGCTCGCGGCATTGCGCTACTTCGCAGGCTGGGCGGGCGCTTCCAACCCCGCATACTCCTTCTACGGCGACGGCGTGATGGAATTCGCTTCGCAGTTCCAGCAGGACATCAATCAGCTCGCCGGACTTTGACTTTGATTAGGTCGGACAAACCGGCGGTTTGTTAATAGCGCGCGCGAGGAATACCACCGAGAGGATAAGGAGGCCGATGCCGAGCGCGCTTGCGACGAAACCGAAGTAGGGAACCGCGGCGATGAGGCCGGCGCCGCCGAGCGCGGTAAAGAGCGCCGCGAAAAATACCGAACCGCACGAGAGGCATCCGAAGCCGAAGAACGATATCGCGAGGGCCAGCACCGAGCCGAACGTACCGCTTGCGACGCTTCCCGAGGAAGGGACGCCGCCGAACCGGCGGACGTAGAACGCGAGGAGCGCGGCGTTTATCCCGATGAGAAGCGACGTCACTGCGGCGTGGAGGAGCGAGGCGAGCGACATATTCTGGAGCGAGAACACAAAGAGGCCGACGGTGAGACGCACGGCGAGCAAGAACGAGATACCCGGATTCTCAAAGAGGGTAATGGTGTAGGGAACGCGCGCGGCAAAGACGATGATGCCGAAGACCGCGAGCGCGACAATCGCGGCAAGCGAAAGGTAGGAGAGCTGGGAGAACGTCCGGCGCATACGTGCAGTATAGCCCGCCGCCGAGGCGGCGGGCCGGGGGATTGATTACATCATATATTTGTGGTACAGATATATCCAGAAGCGAGCCTATAAAGGTTCGCGAGATCTTCCTTGAAACTTTGTAGAAGGAGTCTAGCCATGTATCGGAAACTTAGCGGGCCAGTGTCCTGCCAAATTGAAGTGACCACGGGATGCAACCACAATTGCATTCATTGCTATAACTACTGGAGACACGAATCCTCAATCCAAGGAGCCAATTTATCTGAATCTATCTTGGATAAAGTCATTAGCGACCTCATTGAGATGCGCGTCTTCCATGTGACTTTCACAGGCGGCGAGCCGTTGTTGAGATGGGAAATCCTGAAGAAGGGCATCTCAACGTTAATGGCCGCCGGTGTCGTGTGCGACGTTAACACCAATCTCACGCTCATGACCCCCTCGATTGCAGGACAATTGAAAGGTCTCGGTGTGGGGGGAGTACTCACGTCGGTTATGGCCTCTGATGCCGCTTTGCACGACCACATTGCTCAGGCACCAGGAGCTTTCAATGCAACCTTGCGGGGCATAGCGACAGCTCAAGACGCCGGACTAGTCGTTGCAGCAAGTGTGGTGGTGACCAAGCTCAACATCGACGAAGTCTATGCCACCGGAGAATTCCTCAAGAGTATCGGCGTAACACAGTTCTACGCGACGAAAGCTTCACCGCCGATAAACTCTCGCGAGTTCGAGCAATACATGCTCGATCACGACGAGCTACTGAGACTTCTGGACCAGTTGCATAAGCTACACGATAACCAAGGCATCAGCGTCGGTGCTCTCGAGTGCTATCCACTCTGTTCTTACCTGAATCAGGACAAGTACTCATTCATGTCTGACCGGCGCTGCAGTGCGGGGGTAACCACATGCAGTATCGGTGCCGATGGTACCGTGCGCGCGTGTTCGCATGACGATGTTGTGTATGGCAACGTCATGATTGATGGATTGAGTGCGGCATGGGATGCGATGCAGAATTGGCGTGACGGATCGTTCATCCCGAGTGAGTGTAAGAAATGCGCCGCGTTCGCCCAGTGCAGTGCGGGATGCCGGGTCGATGCAATGTATATGTCGGGTTGCAAGAGCAACTTAGACCCCTATGCGCAGCCAGATCAGGCGCGCCAGATTATCCCACGGCCGGTTAAACAGGTGGTTAATCTTGCAGATGCATCACTTAGCGTGTCTCGTCAGTTAAAGTTCAGAGATGAGGGATTCTGCGTCCTGTGCGCGAGTCCGAAAAAGATTGCTAGCCCGAGCACGTTATCGCAAGCCAGCTATGGGCTCATACAATCGTTGCAGGCACTCGGCGCAAGCTTTGGCTTAGCAGATGTAATGGAGTACACTAAGCTACCCGTCAAAGATGCAAACGCGCTAAGCAATGCATTTCTCGATGACGGGATCTTCCAACTTCTCTCACGGTAAAGAAAGGAGGTGATGAGAATGAGCAATCCGTACGGCTACGTATCGCTCTTGATCGGCGACGATCAGGACGAGACGGTCAACGAAAGTGTATCGTTGGCGTGTTACTGCCACTGTGCGTGTGCATGCCACGTGACGGGCTAGTAAGATAGCCCCGAGCGCGCGAGGAGACTCGCGCGCTTTTCTTTTGCTCACTTTTGTGATGATATATACATATGGAGAAACAATCGAACGACAGGGAGGGGGTACAGCTGTCCTACGGCGTCTTTCTCGACCTCGATACGTTGGGGTTTATTACCTTACGCGATGAAATATCCGTAGCACATCCACTGTTCCCAGTATTTTCTGAGGCATTTGAGAGGATTGGGTTGCCTGGAATTCCTAGCACCCTTTCGAACGAGGAGTTGCAAACCCATGCAGCTTCTTTTTATGAATCTATCTACGCTGAGGAAAGTAATCATTGCGCTCTACTTCAACAGCGATGGAATCAGGTGGGAGGCATTTTTTTAAGGTATGCAAATGAGTTGTTCAATTACCCGTACGGCGGGCCAATGCGTTTCCTTGCGTACCCGAGTATTTGGCGGGTGTACATTCAGCAGCCAGAGCAACACGCCATATCTTTTCCACTGGAACGTGATGTTCGCGACCAAGATGAAGCTTTTTACGTAGTTTTGCATGAGCTACTCCACGTATTCTTCTTCGACTTCGTAGGGGCAACGGGTCTCCTGAAAGATAGGAGTGACGTTTGGGACGTGTCGGAGATATTCAACGTCTTGATATTACAACAGGCGCAATTTGCAGATCTTTATCCAAAGCATTCGGTTATCTCGTATCCGCAGCACACAGATGTTGTTCGCGATCTCCAAGAGGTTCTCCCAGAGTTGCATAACGCAGAAAGTATAATCAAGACCATTTGTCGGCACGTTGATGATGATGGGCGTGCGAGCTGACAGTTCCGTACCCAAAGGCGGTCGAGTTCCTGGACAAGGCCTTAGCATGACCGAAATCAGAGTCTAAAAGGGAGTATCATACTTAGACATAAAGCAAATATAGCCCGGCGCGTCCTGCGGCGCGCCGGTTAGTGACAAAGTGAAGGCTGCCACGCCAATATCTTTTCAACGAGCAGATGCTTGGATTCGTCGCTCGTAAATTCGTGGTCTCCTCCTACTTCGTCTGCATCGATATGAAACTTCGGCACCGTAAGAGCAACCAAGACGTCGGCGCTTTTATGCGCCCGCATGTATGCCGTCGTACTTTGGCTGAACGGATTCTGGAATTTGTCCTTCCGAGCATCTTCGCCGAGCGAATCTACATACGTAAGCGCCGCAGCAGAGTCGTCATTATCAATCGTTATGAGTGCATACTGAGAGCTTGAGAGTGTGTCTTTTCGCTCATTAAGATAATACGCGGCAATAACCGCCGAGAAACTGTGCGCAACAAGGATGATGTGGGAGTGTTGCCGTTTCTGGCTTCCTATTTTAATCGCCTTGTCTATGCCAGTGAAGTAGTCCTCTATAGACATTGCATTCATATCCGGGAGGGCGTTGTTGTGATACAGAGGATCATTTGCGAATTGTATGGAAACTACCGAAGCACGTTCTTTGAATGCATTAAAAAGATACTGTACGAACGACTCGTCCTTACCGCCAGAAATGCCCGACATAACGACGTAGAGCGTATCGGAGGCGTCATTCTGAGCAAAATTGAATTGCGCCATAAATATAAAGGGACGCCGGAGCGTCCCTTTACTGTACCACAGGGCGACTAGAGGTCGAATTCGCCGGCCTTCACGCCCTTGATGAAGGCATCCCACTCGCCGCGGGTGTAGGTGAGGGTTGCCTTGGCTGGATCCTTGGTGTCACGCACCATGACGGACCCGCCTTCCATCTTCACCGCCACACAGAAGCGACTGGCGGGGTTGTGCACTGACCACGACGACTTGCGGAGGCCGTCTTCGTCGACAGTGCCGGGAACAATAACAGAAGTCTTCGTTTCCATGACT
>DAICZA010000018.1 GCA_027311385.1 bacterium
TGCCGATGCCGTGAACAGAGGATTCACGCAATTTGTATTTAACGTGAATCATGCACAATTAGAGCTCCTCAACCACCTGGTCCACGGTCTTCATTTCTTGCTCGCGCTTGCCGCCGACCGGCTCGTTGATTTTCAGGTTCACGCGCGCGTTCCCTTTCATCCCGACCACGCGCAAGAGGATGCGCAGCGCCTCGGCGGTCTTGCCGCTCTTGCCGATAATCTTGCCCATATCGTCCGGGTGGACCGTGAGCGTGAGGAGGACGCCCATCTGGTCAATGGTGCGCGTGGTCTCCACCGCTTCCGGGTGGTCCACCAGCGCCTTCACTGCGTATTCCAGAAATGCTTGGTCAGGTTCCATAGAGGGATATTTAGAATGGTAGCACCGCCCTCCCGGGCGGCGAGGTTATGCGGCGGGGGGTTCTTCGGTTGCGGGTGCTTCCGCGGCCGGCGCCTCTTCTGCCGGAGTGACTTCAGGCGCGGGCTCGGCTTCTGCGGCCACCTCTGCCTCGGTCGGCGCTTCTGCGGCGGGTGCGGCCGCCGCCTCTGCCGGTGCCGCCGCTTCTGCCGGGGCCTCCTTCACCTGCGGGGTCTTCTTCGGGAGCACGTTCACCTTCTTCCCGGAAAGCACGCCCTTGTTGATAAGGAGGTTCTTGATGGAGTCCGTCGGCTGGGCGCCCTTGGCTATCCACTCCTTCGTGCTCTCCTCATCAAGCGTGAGCGCCTTGCTCCGCGGGTTGTAGGTGCCGAGGAGCTCCACGATATTGCCGGTCTTTGCCGCACGCTCCTTCTCCAGGACGGCAATGCGAAATGCCGGATCATTGGTCCGGCCGATGCGCTGGAATCGAATCATCAACATGTAAGCGGACTGTACCAGAATGACGCTAAAATCGCAAATAAGCCGATAATTTGCTAGAGTGAGAGAAATGGCCACCGAGGCACCCTACGAAGGCCCGATTACGATGACCCGCAAGGGTTTCGGCTTTTTCTCTGTCGGCGACGACACAGAGGACCTGCTTATCCCGCCGGAATGGACGAATCACGCGCTCTCGGGCGACATCGTGAAGGTGGCACCGGCGGGCGCGTACCGCGACCCGTCCGGCCGGATGCCGCCGCGCGAGGCCGGCAAGGTGGTAGAAATAATCTCCCGCGCGCGCGAGACCTTCGTCGGCACGCTCATTGAGGAAAATGGGCTCACTCTGCTCGCGCCCGACTATAAGAAGATGTACGTCCCCATCGTCATACTGGACCGCGGTGATGCACCGCTCGGCGACAAGGTGCTCGTGCGGCTCGGCGAATGGGCGGCCGACAAGGAGTACCCGCTCGGCACGATTGAAGAGGTCATCGGCAAGGCGGGCGTGCACGACGTTGAGATGCGCGCACTCGCGCTCGGTCAGGGATTTTCATCCGATTTCCCTCCCGGCGTCGTCGCAGAAGCGAAGCGGCTTGAAGCCGAGGGCGCCGCCGAGCTCTCCGAGGGGGCGAAGAACCCGATACGCCGCGACTTCAGAAAGGTCCCCACCTGCACCATTGACCCGTTTGACGCAAAGGACTTTGACGACGCGCTCTCGGTACAGAAACTGCCGAACGGAGACATTGAAGTCGGCGTGCACATCGCCGATGTGTCGTTCTTCGTGAAGCCCGGCACTGACCTTGATAAAGAAGCCGTGGCGCGCGCGACCTCCGTCTACCTCGTGGACCGCACCATCCCGATGCTCCCCGAAGTCCTCTCCAACGACCTCTGCTCGCTCCGGCAAGGCGAAGACCGCCTCGCGGTCTCGGCGGTCTTCACGCTGGACAGCGACGCAAACGTTAAAAGCGAGTGGTTCGGCGAGACGGTCATCCACAGCGACCGCCGCTACACCTACGAAGACGCGCAGGAGACGCTGGACACGGGTAAAGGCGACCTGCACGAAGAGCTCTCGCTCCTCCACGGCCTGTCCGAGAAAATCCGCGCGCGCCGCCAGGCCAAGGGCGCCATAGAATTTGATACCGCTGAAGTGAAGGTGGAGCTGGATGCCGCCGGCAAGCCGATTGCGATTCACCTCAAGGAGCGCAAAGCGACGAACCTCCTTATTGAGGACTTTATGCTCCTCGCGAACGAAGCCGTCGCGAAGCACCTCGCCGCACTCGGCAAAAACGGCGGCCCGCATTTCCAGTCGCTCTACCGCATCCACGACGCGCCCGACACCGACCGCATTGAGAATCTCGCAAACCTGCTCCGCATTATGGGCTACCACCTGAAAACGTCCGGCGACGGGCGGGTCACCGGCGCCGAGCTGAACAAACTACTGGAATCGGTGAAAGGGAAGCCGGAGGAGTATCTCGTCAAGATGGCGACGCTCCGGTCAATGAGCAAGGCCGTCTACGCGACGAAGAACATCGGCCACTTCGGCCTCGCGTTTGATTTCTATACGCACTTCACCTCGCCCATCCGCCGCTACCCCGACCTCGTCGTCCACCGGCTCGTGAAGGCGCATGCCGGCGGCGACCCCATCACGCCGGAAGAAATGCGGGCGTTTGATACGCTCGCGGTGCACGCGTCCGAGCGCGAGGTGGCGGCCGCCAACGCCGAGCGCGACTCGGTCAAGATGAAGCAGGTGGAGTTCCTCGCCGACAAAGTCGGGCAGGAATTTGACGCCGTCATTTCGGGCGTGACCGAGCGCGGCCTCTACGTGGAGGAAGAGACCACGCACGCCGATGGGATGATAAACATCCGCAACGTGGGCGACGATTATTTCGAATACGACGAGAAGCACTACCGCATCGTGGGCAAGCGCACCCACAAGGCCTACCAGCTCGGCGACCCCATCCGTGTGAAGCTCACCGCCGCCCGCATCGCGGAAAAGGAATTGGATTTCGTGCCAGCCGCCTAGTTCCCCTCGGCCTGTCGCTTGTTAAATTCCTCGGCTGTCTCCTGTTTGCTGGCGAACGTTTCTGCCTCCGTTTTCCACCTCTCTAGTTCTTCACGAGCGGTTTGGAAGAGCGCTCTCCTTTCTTTATAATCCTTCGGGATGTTCTTCAATTGCTCAATCACCCCGCCACCGAAGTCCTTTCTCACACTCTCTTTAACGTTCTCGGGGTACGGAAACACATTTAGTGCAGCGGCCACTAACAGTTTAGGTATTCTGTCCAATGCAACGCTTGTTCCCGACACGAAGACATGCATCGCTTTGTCCATTGATTCCGCGGTACCTTCGTTTGTTTCTTCTTCAAGTATTTCTAATTGACGCAACGCTTCGTCGTAATCCTTGGCAGTTGGTTTCTCCCCACCTTCCAATGCAAAAGTGAGCATATTTGCTTCTTCATGAGCTTCATCCTGGTTTTGAATGCGAGTCTTCTCAAAATCACCTTCTGTAGACATGGCGCGGTCGGTTAAGTTTTAATGCGATAAGTATACGCCTATTTCGCCACCGCAACTGCCTCTTCAAATTTGACAGAGAGGAGCTTGGAAACGCCACTGTTATCCCAAACTAGGACATCGGATGTCCTAGTTTTTGTATTCGAGCAATTCGCTACTGTGAGCGAGGTCAGGACTCTTGATAATTTCTGCGACCATTCCATCACAATCCTTTCGTGTTCCTAGTAGAGGACCAAGAACGTCGAATCGGAGGAGCGAGGGGAAATTCCGTATACCGAGATAATCGAGATGGCTACTCCAACGATATTCCAGAAGCGACTCGAGCGCTTTGCGGACATCCTTCACTTCCCCATTACGCCATTCCGGATTTGAGTAATCGAGCGGATTGAGATGGATATAGAATGGAATGTATAAGAAGTGGGCATCGCGTTCAATCAGCACTTTCCGATATTTGCCCTGCCAGAGTGCGCCGGAACGCTTGTGTTTTTCATTGAAATATTTTGTGTAACCCATGTTTAGCTTCCGCATAAAGAACGATATCCCGCCTTCGATATGTTCCGAGACCAATAGATGATAATGATTCTTCATTAGGCAGAAAGCATGGATATCGACCAAGCGTTCTCGTTTTCGATTACTCTCGTGTCGGCCGGGAAGGATGAAATTCGGGGTCGGATTCGCGTCATTAAACACATATAGATCGTGAATGAACCGCACACGATCTTCATCGTTCAAGACAACATCTCGTTTATCGACTCCACGCCCGATAAGATGCCAGAACTCCATTCACCTATTATGACCCAAACTAGGACATCCGATGTCCTAGTTTGGGGATAAGGCAACGAGCTATCGCCGCCCGCATTGCGGAGAAGGAATTGGATTTCGTACCGGCTGCATAAAAAAAGAGCCGGCGGGGAAGCCGGCTCGTGAAGCCGATGACGCTATATGAGAAAAAGCTGGCTTTCTGGCGCGCTGCCGGGGCCTATCCGCTCAAGCCGGTTCCCCACCGCCCGGAAAGTCAGACCGTAGTAGACCCATTGTTTCTCTCCGTGACTCTCCCAACGCTCCCACCGCCATTCTCTTATGCCCAGGTACTTAGTACCCGAATCCCAGTTCCCGCCTATGGCGGTAAAATTACCCGGACCAAACTTCGCCTTCGGGCGAAACCAGTTAAAGAACCACTCAAACATAACGCCTCCTTCTCGTGTTGAGGTGGCGCCACTCTACCACTCCCCCATTACTTCGCAACCGCAACTGCTTCTTCAAATTTTACTGAAAGCAATTTGCTGACGCCGTCGTTCCCCATCGTGACGCCGTAGAGGATGCTGGTGCGGCTCATCGTCTCGCGGTTGTGGGTGATGACGATGAGCTGGCTCTTCTTGGCGAGGTTCTCAATCATATCGCCGTAGCGGCGGCTGTTCGCCTCGTCCAAGGCGGCGTCGGTCTCGTCCAGTATCAAAAACGGCGGCGGATTCACCTGGCTCATCGCGAAGATAAGCGCGATTGAGGTAAGCGCGCGCTCCCCGCCCGAGAGCTGCATGAGCGAGCGCACTTTCTTCTTGGGCAAGTTCACGGCGATTTCTATGCCCGGGCGCTCTTTCTCCTTTGGCAGGTCGTCCGCCTCATCTGCAACCAATTCGTCGTCACCCTCCTCTTCGTCGGACTCGAGCTCCTCCAGCGTGAGGCGCGCGCCGCCGCCGCCGAACATCAGCGCGAAGTATTCGCCGAACGAGGCGTTCACCTTCGCGAGTCCGTCAGAGAAATGCTTCTGCAGTTCCGTATTCAAATCGTCAATGAGCGCGCGGAGGCTGGCCGCCGACTTCGCGAGGTCGTCCAGCTCGCGCGCGAGAAATGCTTCGCGCTCGGACACCTCTTTGTGCTCTTGGCGGATTTCTTCGCCCGTGCCGCCCGCCTCTTCCAGGCGGATTTTCGTGCGCTCCAGTGTGCGCTTGCGTTCCTCCTGCGTCTTCCGGTCTTCCTCGGGCAGATGCGCGACCGGCGTATACGAGAGCACGGAAGCGCCGCCCACCGCGAGCACTTCCGCCTTGTCGCGCTCCAGTGCCTCGGTGAGAAGCGAGAGTTCGTATTCGCGCGCCTCGTGCCTCGCCACCTCGCCTTCCTCGTGCGCCTTGGACTGCGCGAGGTCCAGAATGCGGCGGCGGACCTCGCGCCCGGTCTCTTCAAGCGCGACCATTGCCTCACGCGCACGGGCGCGGGCGGATTCGGCCTTCTCCAGGTCTGCGGACACCGCTGCGAATTTCTCGGCGAGCTCGTTCCGCTCCCGTTCAAGCCGCATCGCGGCATCCTCCTCATCGGAAAAGACATCACTACGGGACGCGCCGTGCCGCGCGAAGAACGATGTAATGGCCGCGCGGATAGCGCCAAGCGCGGCGCGAAGCGCCTCAACGCTCTCGCCGGCGCCGGTTGCCTGCCGCTCCACCTCATCGCGGAGCGCCTCCAGCTCTTCGCGCGGCACCTTCGCATACGGTTCGCGCGCGACCGCGGTCGCGCGGCGCTTCACCTCGGCAAGCGTACCCTCTACGCGTCCCATATCGCGCGAGAGCGCCGCGCGCGCGGCGGAGAGCTCAGATACGTCCCGTTCCGCCTTCCGCAGGGCCTCGGTGCGCTCTATCGTCCCCCGGTCCGCCGACTCCGGGTCCGCGACGCGGTCCAGCTCGGCGCTCGCCACCGCAAGCCGCTCCGCGGCGGCGCTCTTCTCCGTAGCAACGCGCTGTTTCTCCGCGGCGAGATACGTGTCCTCAATTGCGAAATAGGTCTGTGCAAGCCCGACGAGCTCAACGCGTAGCGCCTCGGCGCGCTCCAGTTTCTTCACTTGGCTCTCCAGGAAGCGCAGGTGCGGTGCGAGCTCGCGGCGCAGCGAATTGACCTGCGCGATATTGTCCTCGGTCTTCACGAGCTTACGAGACGCCTCTTGCTTCTTGAATTCGTAGAGTTTCAGACCGAGCGCATCCTCCAGCATCGCGCGGCGGTCGCGCGGGCTGGCGAGCAGGATGCGGTCCGCCTCGCCCTGGGAAATGATGTGGTGGCCGGTCTCGCCGATGTTCGCGCCGGCGAGCAGCTCCTCTATGTCGCGCAGTCGGACGCGCGAGCCGTTGATGGAGTACTCGCTCGTCCCGTCGCGGAAGACCGCGCGCTCAATGGATACTTCGTCAAAATCTATCTTGAATTCGCGGCGGGAATTATCAAACACGATGCCCACCGACGCGCGGTTCGCACGCGGTACCGAATGCGAGCCGCCCCAGATGAGGTCCTCGGCGCGCTTGCCGCGCATACTCTTCATTGACTGCTCGCCGAGCGCGAAGCGGAACGCCTCGGCGACGTTACTCTTGCCCGAGCCGTTCGGGCCGACAATCGCGGTCGTCGCATTGGAAAAATCCAAGACCGTCTTCTTGGCGAACGACTTAAACCCGACTATTTCCAGCCGCTTCAGCATTACCCGTGTATTGTACCAAAAGAAATCGCGGTCAGGACCACTGCATTGCTTTCAATCCGTTTTCTGCGGCGGCCTGCTCCGCCTCCTGCTTGCTCTGCCCTTCTCCGCGGGCGATTTCATCACGACCGATGAACACGCCGACCGTGAAGCGCTTGTCGTGGTCGGGACCGACTTCGGAGAGCGTCTCGTATGCGGGCGTCGTGCCGCGCTTCTCCTGCGCGAGCTCCTGGAAGCGGCTCTTCGCATCCTGGTAGGAACGCTTCTCAATAACGCTCTCAATCTTCGTATACACATTGCGCGCGATGAACGCTTCGGCGGCATCATACCCGGAGTCAAGATAGACGGCGCCGATAATCGCTTCAAACGCGTCCGCGAGTATCACGTCGCGCGCGCGGCCGGTGTCTTTTGATTCGCCCTTTGAGAGCAGGAGGAAATCGTTGACGCCAAGCAATTGCGAACTCTCGGCGAGCGAGACGGTGTTTACAAGCGCGGCGCGGTACGCGGTGAGCTCGCCCTCCGGCTTGGCGGGAAATTTCTTGAAGAGAAAATCCGTGGTCGCGAGTTCCAGCACCGCATCGCCGAGGAACTCCAGCCGCTCGTTGTGCGAACCGGCGTATTCGCGGTGCTCATTCAGATACGAGCGATGCGTCAGCGCCTCGGTGAGGAGGTCCAGATTGTGAAATGAGAGGCCGAGTGTGGTAGCAAAGGCTGAGAAATCAGGCATGTGTGTAAGCTTACCGCCAAGTACGACAGGAAACAAATGCGCCCGTGTTCAGCCCCTATCGACTGCTGGACTGGTCCAATAGTTTCTGCACCGCCGCCGTCACGATGGGCAGCATATCGTCATAAAAATTGAGCTCAATGATGTCCTGGAGGCGGAACCATTTGGCGTCGTCCAGCCCGCCGCTCTTCTTCAAGACAAGCGGCTCAAACGCGCTTGCCGCGAGGAAGAACCAGACGTGCTTCCTGACCTTCCCTTTTTCCGGATGCGAAGCGACATACTCGTTCTCGCCGACCTGGCTTTCCACCTTTGCGTCAAGCCCGAGCTCCTCCTTGATGACGCGCGTCACGCCCGCTTGCGGCGACGAGTCTTCTTCAATGTGGCCTTTGGAGAGCGTCCAGCGGCCGAAGACATCGTGCACCAGCGCGAGGTAATACTGCCCGTCGTGCTTGGCGTAGACGATAGCGCCGCCCATCTTCTCCAGCGGGAGTTCTTCGCGCCTCACCTTCTTGCTGCCCTGCTCGTCTTTGCCCGGCTCGCCGAGCTCTTTGTAGACCGCGCCCAAGACCCCGTTCACGAACCGGCCGCTTGAGTCGCCGCCAAAGGTCTTCGCGAGCTCAATGGCTTCATTGATGGCGACTTTCGCCGGCACCTGACTGCGGTCGGCGAAGAGGAGTTCGTAGAGCCCGAGCCGCAGGATGTTGCGGTCTACCGGCGCGATGCGGTCCAGCGGCCAGTCGGGCGCCGCCTTCTCTATGACGAGGTCAATGTCGCCCTTTTTTGCGAGCACACCCTTGAGGAGAGTATCCATGAACGGCTGGTCAACATCATCGCCGCCAAACTCGGTCACATTGCGCGCGAGGATGGCCGGCGCCTCAGCTTCGCTTGCGTGGGTCGTGTCCCACTCAAAAAGCGTTTGCAAAACTACGGAGCGTGCTAAGTGTCGGTTCGCCATGGAAAGATCTGTACCCCCGTAGTATAGCAAACCCGTACACCTAATGTGGCATCGCGCCAGCGTTGCTTGTGGAAAGGTGATTTTTCATTTTCCGAAGATAGGTGGCACGAACAGCGCAATGTGGAAGCGCAACATACAACAATGCCGCATTAGGTGTCCGGGCAAACAACGCGGCCGCGCAAGCGCGGCCGCGTGGAAAACATTTTTTGAAATTGAGAGCCCGTTTAAAAACTCTCAGGTGCGAGGCACGGGATGTTGATTTTCGTAGACGTACCTAAGGGGTACGACGGAGGAAATCAACGGGACCCGTAACGAAGCAGATGGAGTTTTTGGACGGCTCTAAACGCCGCCGCCGAAGCCGCTCCGAGCCTTCGGCCGGCCGCCGGTCGCCACCTTGCCGGCGATGCCCTTTGACGCTTTCACTTCGGCATTTGCGTGCTCCTCGTGCGCGTGCTCGTGGACATGCTTCGCAGCCGGTTCGGTGGAAGCGCCCTTTACTTTCTTCTCCTTCGCCGCGCGCGTGCCGCGCGCCGGGGCTATCTGCTTGCCGCGGTACATCCCCGTCGCCTCGTCCAGGCGGTGCGGGAGGCGGAGGTTGCCGCTCTCGGCATCCTTGACGATATTCGTGTTCTTGAGCGCGTGATGCGACCGGCGATTGCCGGTGTGTCCGCTCGTATGGCGCATTCGGATTGACATAGGGGCAACCTTATCACAGCGCGTATAAAAAGACAAAGCGCCGACCGGGTAAGGTGGGCTTTGTCATTTGTCCTTGTGGGACTTGCAAAGCCATCCTCCGGCTGGCGCTAATTAGTTTGGTGGATTCAGGCGGCAACTTTTTGGTGCCGAGCCTGTCTACGTACGTTGTTGATGTTATACAGAAGCCGGCGGGCCACCTTCTCCGGAGAGTCCGAATACAGGACGTAGTCCTTGCAATCGGGCGCACCGACGGCGTGCGAGCAAGTTTGTCGAATCTGGTGCCGACAACAGAAGCATGGAGCTTGGCTCACGCCAGTTTCAACAAGCACGAACCCGACAACAAAAGCTGGGTCTCTCATGTTGTTGATGAAGTTCCTACTCGCCACTGCTTCTGCCTCTTTTTCTTTTACCACGATGACGCACATGTGTTCCACTCCTTCCTTTCAGACTCGTGTCCTCTGCCACCTCGGCTGGACACAAGCGGATAGTATAGTCCTATTTTGCCGCCGAGGCAAGGTGGACGAACGACCGGCGGTGGATAGCGCAGAGGCCGTGATTTCCGAGCGCGTCATAGTGCGCGCGAGTTCCGTACCCTTTGTGTTTTTCAAAACCGTACTGCGGGTACTCTTTCGCGAGTTCACGCATCAACCGGTCGCGGGTGACCTTCGCCGCGATGGAGGCAAGCGAAATAAGCGGGATGAGTTCGTCGCCGTTTATGATAGTTTCCTGAGCATATTCGGGCGGCGCGCGAAGCGCTCCGTCTAACTGGACGCGCACCAACGCCGCGTCGGGAGCAAGCACGTTCACGCCGCGCGATACCGCACGGCGAATGACGACGGCGATGCCTTCCTTATCAATAGCTCCTGCGTCTTCAAATTCAACCCGATAACGCGCGTCGCCCTGGGCGACGCGCGCTTCAAGCATTGCAAAAACCTCCTCGCGTTTCTTCTCCGAGAGTTTCTTGGAGTCCGCGACGCCCGGGAACTCGGCCGCCACGTCAAACCCCTCCGGCACGGCGACGACGCCGACCGCCACCGGCCCCGCCAAAGGTCCCCGCCCCGCCTCGTCCACCCCGAGCATAAACCTCATTTGGAAAGTATACCCCTTACCACTTTCTCCGCGATATTCGATTGCAGTAGTTTAAAGACAGAAAAGTATTCCTATGCTGGAAAGTGGTAAGGGGTATACTGGAGCGTATGGCGAGCCGCTTCATCCACCCCAGTACCACATCCTCGCTTCGCTCGCCTGGCTACGGGGCAGGCCTCCACACCCTATGAGCCGTTTTGTCCATTTACACACTCATAGTCATTACTCGTTCCTCCAGGCCCTGCCGAAGGTGGGCGAGCTGGTGGAAAAAGCGAAGAAAGAAGGGATGGATGCGCTCGCGCTTACCGACGCCGGCAATATGCACGGCGCGATTGAGTTCTACAAGGAGGCGACAAAGGCGGGCATACAGCCGATTCTCGGCGTGGACGCCTATCTCGCGCCGCGCTCGCGTCTGGAGAAGGACGCAACTCTGGATGCAAAACGCTCCCGTATCGTGCTCCTCGCGAAGACGAATCAGGGATATACCAACCTCCTCGCCCTCGTGACAAAGTCGTGGACTGAAGGATTCTTTGAGCGCCCGCGCATGGATAAAGAGATACTGCGCAGATACGCATCAGGCATTATCGCGATCCTGCCTTCCTTCGCGGGCGACGTCACGCAACTGTTGCGCGCCGGCGACGAGGACGGCGCGGCCGCCGCGCTTGCGGAGTTTAAAGATATTTTCGGCGCAAATGACGTGTACCTGGAAATTACGCATCACCCAAGGGTCGCCGGACACGAGGCGCTGATGCAGAAAATTATCGCACTCGCGCGAGCGAGCGATACGCCGCTCGTCGCCCAACACGACGTGTACTACCTGGAACCGGGCGACCGCGAGGCGACTGAGATTATGCGCCGCATCCAGCAAGGCGGGCGCGGGCGAAACGAGGAAGAAGACTTCTCGTTTATCAGCGAAAAGACCGCGGAGAAATTCTTCAAGGATATCCCCGAGGCGATTGAGAACTCACGGAAAATCGCCGACCGCTGCAACCTCTCCTTTGAGCTCGGGAAGTGGACCTTCCCCGCCGTGCCGGTCTCACCGGGGTTCAAGAACCACGACGAGGAATTGCGCGCGACCGCATACGCCGGCATCGCCACAAAGGGACTTACCGAATCAAAAGAAGTCACCGACCGCATTGAATACGAATTGAATATCATCATCGCCAAAGGATTTGCGGTGTACTACCTCATCGTCGCCGACCTCCTCGCCTTTGCGCGGCGCGCGGGCATCCTCACGACCACGCGCGGGAGCGCCGCCGGCTCCTTAGTCGCGTACCTCGTCGGCATCACAAACGTGAACCCGCTGTTCTACAAACTCCCCTTTGAGCGCTTCCTCAATCCGGAACGCCCGAAAGCGCCGGATATTGATATGGATATGGCCGACAACCGCCGCGACGAGATGATCGCGTACACGAAGCAGAAGTACGGCGAGGACCACGTCGCCCAAATCGGCACCTTCGGCACGATGATGGCGCGGGCGGCGGTGCGCGACGTCGCGCGGGCGCTCGGCCACTCCTATACCACCGGCGACCGCATCGCGAAACTCATCCCGATGGGCTCGCAGGGATTCCCGATGACCATTGACCACGCGCTGGAGCTGGAACCCGACCTGAAAACGCTCTACGATGAAGACGATGAGTCGCGCGAAGTGATTGACCTCGCACGGCGCATTGAGGGCTGCGTGCGGCACGTCGGCGTCCATGCGGCGGGCGTCGTCGTCGCGCCGACGCCGCTTGTGGAGTGGACGCCCGTCCAGCCCGACCCGAAGGGCACCGGGAAAATGATTACGCAGTACGATATGTACTCCATCACCGACGAATACGGCGGCGTCGGGCTCTTGAAGTTTGACTTCCTCGGCATCAAGAACCTCGCCATCCTCGCCGATGCGGTGGCGCGTGTGAAAGAGACGCGCGGCGTTGCCGTAGACATTGAGAACGTGCCGATTGACGATACGAAGACCTTTGAAATGCTCGCGCGCGGCGAGACGGAAGGCACGTTCCAACTGAACGGTTCCGGTATGACCCGATGGCTCAAAGAGCTGAAGCCGTCCACCATTCATGACATCAATGCGATGGTCGCGCTCTATCGCCCGGGACCGATGGAAACTATTCCGCAGTACATTGAGCGCAAGCATAATGCGAAGCTCATCCATTACCTCGACCCACGAATGAAGGACTACCTCGATTTCTCCTACGGTATCATCGTCTATCAAGATGATGTGCTCCTTACTGCCATCACACTTGGCGGCTATTCATGGCTCGAAGCCGATGCACTGCGCAAAGCGATGGGGAAGAAAATCCCAGCGGTCATGCAGGCCGAGAAAAAGAAGCTGATGAAGGGCTTCCTCGAATACGGCAAACTCTCTCAGAACACCGCCGAGAAGATCTGGTCGCTCATCGAGCCTTTTGCCGCGTACGGTTTCGGTAAGGCGCACGCGGCGAGCTACGGCAAGGTCGCCTATCAGACTGCCTATATGAAAGCGAATTATCCGGTGGAGTACCTCGCCGCAGTGCTCACCGCCGATTCGGGCGACACGGAGCAAATCGCCGTCTTCGTCGCCGAAGCGAAGCGTATGGGTATCCCCGTCCTTCCGCCGGACGTGAACGAAAGCGGCGCCGTGTTCACCGTCGTGCACACAGCAGCGTCCGAAGCGATAGACGGACGAGGGAGTGTTGTGACAAAGGGCTCTCACAGCGCGACGGCGCGAGAGCGAGGCGCATTTTCAGCAGAAAATGACGCCGTACCTTTGGAGCGACACCCCTCGGCAGTAGACACTTCGAACGACACTCCGCCGGTGCGAATGGAGGCAATTCGCTTTGGATTGTCGTCCATCAAAAACTTCGGCGACGGCATTTCGGAAGCCATCATTGCCGAGCGGAAAGCGAACGGTCCGTTCACGTCCCTGTCCGATTTCCTCTCCCGCGTCGGGTCCAAGAACTTGAACCGCAAATCGCTTGAGTCGCTCATCAAGTGCGGCGCGCTTGATTCGCTCACAGCGGCGGCGCACAAGCGCGGCACGCTCCTTGAAAATATTGAAACGCTGCTCGCCTTCCATCGCGAAGCAACTGCCGTTGCGCCGCAGGAATCCCTTTTCGGCGCGCTTATCGCGCCGCCGCCCTTGGTCATCCCCGACGGCAAGGCAACCTCGCTTCTGGACAAGCTCGCGTGGGAAAAGGAGCTGCTCGGCATTTATGTCAGCGGCCACCCGCTGGACGCGTATGAATCAATGACCAAGAAGGCGTCGCTCTCCATCAAGAAAATCAAGGAAGAGCCCCAGCCGGGTATGCTGCTCATCCTGCCGGTACTCGTGACCGTCGTACGCAACATACTCACCAAGAGCGGCGAGAAGATGGCATTCATCACGGTGGAAGATAAAACCGACTCTATAGAGGCGGTCGTCTTCCCGCGGCTCCTCAAAGAGCACGCGGCAACGGTCACTCCCGGCGCGTGCCTGCTCGTGAAAGGCAAAGTCTCGCTGCGCCAGGGCGAACCGTCGCTCGCGATAGAAGAACTCAAGCCGCTGTGATATATTCCTAAGATATGGACGTTGCAGACAAAGAGCGCGACCACAAAAAGCTCGGCAAAGAGCTTGATTTGTTCGCCTTTTCGGATTCGGTCGGGAAAGGTCTTCCACTCTTTACCCCCAGGGGCTCCGTTATCCGCCGCGAACTGGAGCGCTTTATTGTTGATGAAGAGATACGGCGCGGCTACCTCCACGTATACACGCCGGACATCGCCAAGCTCGATTTGTATAAAAAAAGCGGACACTACCCACATTACAAGGACTCCATGTACGCGCCGATAGAGATAGACGACGAGCAGTTTATGCTCCGTCCGATGACCTGTCCGCATCACTTTGAGTTGTACCTGCGCAAACCGGTTTCCTACCGCGAATTGCCGATGCGCATCGCTGAGCTCGCAAAACTATACCGCTACGAACAGTCGGGCGAATTGATGGGGCTCCAGAGGGTGCGTACCTTCTGTCTCGCCGATGCGCACATCATCTGTGCGGACGAAGAGCAGGCGGTTGACGAGATCAGCCAAGCGCTCGACCTCATTGAATACGTCACATCGGTGTTTGGCCTCAAACTTGATGTTGACTACCGTTATCGCCTCTCGCTCGGCGACCGCGCAAATACGGAAAAATACTACAAAAACGATGCGGGATGGGAAAAGGCCGAAGATCTCCTTCGCAAACTGATGCAGAAGCGCGGTTCCAAATTTGAGGAAGCGAAAGACGAAGCGGCGTTCTACGGCCCGAAGATTGATATCCAGATGAAGAACGTCAACGGCAAGGAGGACACTGCATTTACCGTGCAATACGACTTCTGTATGCCGGACCGGTTTGATTTGACCTATATCGGCGAAGACGGCGAGAAGCACCGTGCGTTCGTCGTGCACCGCTCCTCGATCGGCGCCATTGAACGCATTATGGCGTTTCTTATTGAAAAATACGGCGGCGCCTTCCCGCTCTGGCTCGCGCCGGTGCAGGCGAAAATTCTCCCTGTGTCAGAGAAGCACAATGCGTATGCCCAAGAAGTCGCGGACGCGCTCACAAACGCAAACATCCGTGCGGAAGTTGATGATGCAAACGAATCGCTCGGCAAGAAAATCCGCAACGCGAAATCGGAGAAAATCCCCTACCTGCTCGTCGTCGGCGACGCGGAGATTGAAGCGAAGACCGTCTCGGCAGATAGCCGCGACCACGGGAAGCTTGACGCAATGCCGGTCGCGGATTTTATACATCGCGCGTCAGAAGAAATCAAAACTCGCAAATAGGGTGCGGAGAAGCGAAACCGCCGCGGCC
>DAICZA010000019.1 GCA_027311385.1 bacterium
CCACGTGCTGCAGACGAACACCCTTCGCGCCTATATAGAAGGGCTCGGTGGAAAATTGAAGGTGATAGCGGAATTCGGTGATGGCGAGACTTATCTCATCGCTCCGTTTTCATCTCCATCCGAAATTTCCGAGAGCGTGCCGCAGTATTCCATTACCGCGCTCCTAGAGCATCCGCAATTTCAAGCGGGCGTCAAGAGTTTCGTGAGGGAAGTCCAAAAAGGATAAGGCCATCCTGCGACGTTCTTTACCGCCGGCCTAGGAATCCGGCAAGCGCCCGCGGCAATGTAAAAATTGCGGCGGGCGTGCTATTTTATAGGAATATGGAACGCACGCTTATCGGGGAGTTGGGGAAGCACGTGGGGGAGACGGTCAGCATTTCCGGCTGGGTGGACGTGCGCCGCGACCAGGGGAAAATGGTCTTTTTTGATTTCCGCGACCGCTCCGGCAAGGTGCAGGGCGTCGTGCTCCCTGCGAGCCCGGCGATGGAGGCGTCAAAAGAAATTAGAGGTGAATATGCCGTCCGCGTGCAGGGGACCGTGAACAAGCGCCCCGAGAAGAACGTGCAGGCGGAGCGGCAGAACGGCGACATTGAGCTTGAAATCACCGCACTAGAAATCCTCGCTGAAGCGGCGCCATTGCCGTTTGATATGTCGCTCACCGGCTTCAATCTGGACCTCACGACCCAGCTTGACCATCGCGCGCTCGCCCTGCGGCACCCGCGGCTCCAAGCCATTTTCAAAGTGCAGAGTGTCATCATTGATTCGTTCCGCGAGTTCATGAAAAGTCAGGATTTCTTTGAATTTCAAGCCCCAGCGATTACGCCGGCGGTCGCCGAGGGCGGCGCCGAAGTATTTGAAGTGAATTATTTTGATAAAAAAGCGTACTTGTCGCAGTCGCCGCAACTCTACAAACAAATCGTGATGAGCGCGTTTGAGCGCGTATTCTCCGTCAATAAGATATTCCGCGCGGAGCCGTCCGCCACGACGCGCCACCTGACCGAGGTCGTCTCGCTTGATGCCGAACTCGCGTTCATTGATTCGTGGACGGATGTGCGCGATGTGTCCGAAGAAACGGTCCGCTGGATTTTGAGGAAAGTAGAAAGACAGTGCGCTGACGAGCTTAAACTCCTCGGCACCACGCTGCCGGTGATGATTGAGAAGACGCCGACCGTGTCGCTCACCGAGGCGCAGGAGAAGATTTTTGCGAAAACCGGCCGGGACGTGCGCGGCGAGAAAGACCTCAATCCCGAAGACGAGCGCAGTCTCTGCGAAATCATCAAAGAGGAGACCGGCTCCGACTTCGTCTACGTGTACGGCTACCCGACGCGCAAGAAGCCGTTCTACGTCTATCCGAACCCGGAGCACCCCGAATTCAACGAGGGGATGGACCTCTTGTGCCGCGGCGTAGAGTGGCTCTCGGGCGGCCGCCGCATCAACGACTATAACCAGCTTATGACGCACGTGAAGGAGTGGGGTATGGACCCGGAGAAGATTTCAATGTTCCTGGAGGCGTTCCGGTACGGGGTGCCGCCGGAAGGCGGATTCGCGTTCGGCGCGGAACGTATGACGATGCAGATGCTGGAACTCAAAAACGTCCGCGAGGCGAGTATGTTCCCGCGCGATATGAACCGCATTGATACGCTCATAACCAAGCCGGAGGATGAGATACTACCGTAATGGAACCCACGCTCCCGAAGACCGGATTTTCTATCAAGACTGATTCGTACGAAGGACCGTTTGAGCTCCTCCTTGACCTCATTGAGGCGCGCAAATTGCTGGTCAACGACCTCGCGCTCGCACACATCACCGAGGACTTCATCGCACACGTGCGCGCACAGGAGGCGTTCCCGGTAGAAGAAACCGCCAATTTCATACAAATCGCCGCGACCCTGCTCCTCATCAAGTCCAAGTCGCTCATACCCGACCTCACGCTCACCGAGGATGAGAGCGCCGATGTGGAAGACCTGAAGCGCCGGCTTGCCGCGTATGAGAACGTGCGCGAGGCCTCCCGCGAGCTCGCGCGCATCTTCGGCAAACGGGTTCTGGTGCCGGCGGGGGAGCGTCCGCCCGAGGTTGTCTTCGCGCCGTCACAGGACCTCTCGGCACGCGCGCTCGCCGAAGCGCTCGCGCGCGTCTTGTCCGCCCGCGAAGCGGTGGAAGAACTGCCCACCGCAAGCGTGAAGCCGCTTATTTCAATAGAAGACATGATGGACCGGCTGGCCACGCGGGTCCAGAGCGCGATGACGCTCTCGTTCAAGGATTTCGCCGGAGGTCAGAAGGAGAAGGTTGAGGTTATCGTCTCCTTCCTCGCCCTCCTGGAGCTCGTGAAGCAGGGGGCGGTGGCGGCCGAGCAGTACGGCGAGCACGGCGACATCCGCATCAGCCATACGGCTTCCGCCGCCGTCCCGCGGTACGGGTGACATCCTCAGAAAATGAGACCCTCCGGGAGGGGACGGGCGCACTCGACAGTGTGATGAAGCATCAGCTACAATAGGGAGCAATGCTGACCCCGCCTGCCGCCCTCCACGCACTCCTCTTCGCCTCCGGCGAGCCATTGGAAAAGAAACAGATAGCTAAGCTGTTGGACATCAAAGAGGGCGACGTGGCGCTCGCGCTCAAGGCGCTCGCCGATTCGCTTAAAGGAAGCGGCCTCGTGCTCGTGGAGACCGAGAGCGAGGTGGAACTGCGCACTGCGCCCGAAGCGGCGGCGCTCGTCAAAAAACTCCGCGAGAGCGAACTTGCCCGCGACCTCGGCAAAGCAAGCTTGGAGACGCTCGCCGTCATTGCCTACGGCACCGGCACGACGCGCGGAGAAATTGATTGGGTGCGCGGCGTCAATTCTTCAACCTCGCTGCGCACCCTGCTTCTGCGCGGACTCATAGAGGGCAGGGAAGATGAGCGCGACAAGCGGCGCATCCGCTACTCGCTCACCACCGAAGCGTTCGGACATCTCGGTATCAGAAGTGCGGCAGACCTCCCGCGCGCCGAGGAACTCTCCGCCGGCGCCGCAGCGGCCATTGCGGAAGAAGCCGTACCCGGCGACGACTAATGCTATGGATTCCTTTGACCTCCAGAAACTCGCCCAGCGTACCCGCTCTATGCGGGAAGCCGGTGTTGCGCTCATCGTCGCGTCGGGGCTTCTCGCCGTTTTTCTTTTCATACCGCTTGCGCCGCAGAAGCTACCGCCGTCGCCGATAACGGTCGCCACCTCAACCGCGCCCAACGCTTTCGCCCAGGTTCCCCTAGAGGCGAAGGCGGCTATTGTGTACGACCTCGCAACGAAACAGGTTCTGTATGCGAAGAACGCCGATGCCCAGCTCCCGCTCGCCTCGCTCACCAAACTGCTGACGGTCTATGCCGCGCTCTCGGAACTCTCGCCCAACACCCCTATCACTATTCCCGCCGACGTGACGCATCTGGACGCGCCGCACGCGTTCAATGCAGGACAGACATTTTCGCTTGCCGACCTCGCCCGGCTCACGCTTACCGCATCGCTCAACGACGGCGCCGCCGCCATCAGTGAAGCGACCGCCGCGCGCGAGAACCGTACGCAGGCGCAGATGCTCGCCGGTGCCGCCGCCGCGCTTGACCTCGCGCAAACGTACGCGGTCAACGGCAACGGACTGGACGTGAGTACCGCCCTCTCGGGCGGCTACGGTTCCGCCGCCAACCTCGCCGTGCTTGCGGGCGCGCTCGTTAACAAGGCGCCGACCATCGCAGCGGCAACGACGCAGAGTTCCGCACAGGCCGTCTCCGAAGGCGGCACCGCATTCAGCGTCAAAAACACCGACCCGATGGTCGGCAGTATCCCCAACATCCTGCTCTCCAAGACCGGCTACACCGACCTCGCCGGCGGGAATCTCGCGCTTGTGTTTGACGTCGGCCTCGGGCATCCTATCGCGGTCGTCGTCCTCGGCTCCTCGCTCAAAGCGCGCTTCACGGACGGCACCGCGCTCGTCGCCGCAACGCTCGCGCACTTCGCCGGCGTCTCCTCGCTCTGACCACTATGCTCACGTCAAACATCATCAAAGTGTTTATTCCCGCCACGGCGTCGTTCGTGGTGGGCATCGCGATTGCGCCGCTCCTCACGCACTACCTCTTCAAATATAAAGTGTGGAAAAAAACGACGGGGAAGATTGCGCTTGACGGCACGCCGGCGGTTGAATTTGAGCGGCTTCGCACGACCGTGCACGCCGGTACGGAAACGAAGACGCCGCGTATGGGCGGCATTCTCATCTGGTTCAGCGTCACGTTCGTCACCGTCGGCCTTTGGCTCCTCGCGCGGTATGTGCCGACACCGCTGTTTGAAAAACTGGACTTCTTGAGCCGCAGCCAGACCTGGATACCGCTTTTCGCGCTTGTGGCGGGAGCGAGTATGGGCTTTGTGAACGACCTGTTTGATATCCGCCCGTCGGGCGAGCGCGGCGTGCGCCTCGGCACCCGCCTCCTCTTCGTGACCCTCGTGTCCGCGTTCATCGGCTGGTGGTTCTACGCGAAGCTCGGCGTCACCGCCATCGGCATACCCGGCGACGGCACGCTTGTGCTCGGCGCGCTCATCATTCCGCTCTTCGTTATCATCACGCTCGGACTTTACGCGGGCGGCGTGATTGACGGCATTGACGGGCTCTCGGGCGGCGTGTTCAGCGCCGCCTTTATGGCGTACGCCGGCATTGCCTACGTCCAGAACCAGGTTAACCTCGCGGCGTTCTCCGCCACGCTGACCGGCGCGATTCTCGCGTTCCTCTGGTTCAACATACCGCCGGCGCGCTTCTGGATGACCGAGACCGGTACCATGGGCCTCACGATGACGCTCGCCGTCATCGCCTTTATGACGGATACGCCGGGGAACGGCTACGGCGTCGCCGCGCTCCCCATCATCGCGTTTCCGCTCGTCATCACGGTCCTTTCCAATATCGTCCAAGTTGCGTCAAAGAAATTCCGCGGCGGGAAAAAAGTGTTCCGCATCGCGCCCCTGCATCACCACTTTGAGGCCATCGGCTGGCCCTCGTACAAAGTCACAATGCGGTATTGGATTATTTCCATCATTTGCGCCATCGTCGGCATGACCGTCGCCCTGCTGAAGTAACATGAATCCCGTTAGAAATCACGAACAACGAGGTAGTATATACGGAGTCATGAACAGATGCCTTACTAATCGGATGGAACACCGCGCACAATCAGGTGCGTTCGTGTTCTATTTCTAACGGGATGAAGCTCCTTTCCGGTGACCGCGTCTTCCTTATGCTTGTGTTCGTCATCGCGCTTGCCGGCCTCGCGATATTCTCGTCGGCGGCGCTCGGCCTCTTGGCGCGCGAGAGCAGTTCCGTCTCGCATGACATCCTGCTCCAGGCGGGCCTCGGACTCGGGCTGGGCTTCGTCGCGTTCCTGATTGCACGCGCCGTTTCGCTCTCGTGGGTGAAGCGCGCCGCGCCCTACCTCTTCACCCTCACGCTTCTCGTCACCGCACTCGTCTTCGTGCCGCATATCGGATTCCATTCCGGCGGCGCCACGCGTTGGATCAACCTCGGCTTCACGACCGTCCAGCCGGCGGAATTCCTGAAAATCGGCTTCGTGCTTATGCTTGCGTGGTGGCTCGCGCCGCGCGCGCGGCAACTCGCGAGTCCGAAGAAAGGGCTCATCCCGTTCGTCGCCATCCTCATCCTGCCGACCGCGCTTCTCTTGGCGCAACCCAATACGTCCACAACCCTCCTCCTGCTCGCCACGGGCGCGGTGATGTATTTCGTCGCCGGCGCGCCGTGGCGCGATTTCGGTATTCTCGCGCTTGGCATCGTCATTGCGCTCGGCATTGTCATCCTCGTCCGCCCGTACGTGCTGGAACGCATCAAGACATTCATTGACCCATCGGCGAATTCGCTCTCCAGCGGCTACCAGATTCAGCAGTCGCTCATCGCCATCGGCTCCGGCGGCCTCTTCGGGCGGGGATTCGGTCAGAGCGTGGAAAAATTTAATTACTTGCCGGAACCGGACGGCGACTCCGTCTTCGCGGTCTTCGCCGAAGAAACCGGCTTTGTCGGCGCGGCGGTTCTGCTCGCGCTCTTCATCGCGCTTGCGGCACGCGGCATTGTGATAGCAGGGAAGTCGCGCGACCTTTTCGGCGGACTCGTCGCGCTCGGCCTTTCATTCGTCATCATCCTCCAGGCCTTCATCAACATCGGCGCGATGCTGGGCGTCATTCCGCTCACCGGACTGCCGCTCCCATTCATCTCGCACGGCGGCACAGCGCTTCTGGCGACGCTCCTTATGTGCGGCCTCATCCTCAACGTCGCCGCGCACCGCAGTACGTAGGCGCGGTATACTTACCACTATGACCATCGCATTTACGGGAGGAGGGTCGGGCGGGCACTTTTATCCGATTATCGCCATCGCCGAAGCCATTAACGACCTCGTCCGCGAGGAACGGCTCGTCGCTCCCAAGCTCTATTATCTGGCGCCGACGCCGTTTGACCAGAACGCGCTTTTTGAGAACGGCATTGTCTTCATTCCCGTCGCGGCGGGGAAGATGCGCCGCTACGCATCGCTCCGGAATGCCGCCGATTTCTTCGTCACGCTCGGCGGAACGATAACCGCGCTCGCCGCGCTCTACCGGCTCTATCCGGATGTCGTGTTCAGCAAGGGCGGGTACGGCAGCGTGCCGACGGTGCTCGCCGCGCGCCTCTTGCGCATCCCGGTCATTATTCACGAATCGGACGCGAAGCCCGGCCGCGCGAACCTGCTCGCCGCACCGTTTGCGCAAAAAATAGCCATCTCGTTTGAAAGCGCGGCCGCCTATTTCCCCAAGAAGGTGCAGAGCAAGATCGCCCGCACCGGCATCCCCGTTCGCAAGGAACTCGCCCGTATGGAGACCGAGGGCGCGCGGCAGTACCTCGGGCTTGAAAAGGACGTCCCGACCATTCTCATCATCGGCGGCTCGCAGGGCGCGAAGAAAATAAACGAAGCGGTGCTGACATCGCTCCCGGACCTCGTCGGCATCACCAACGTCATCCATCAGACCGGGCGCGCGAATTTCAAAGAGGTGAGCTCGGTTGCGCAAGTCGTGCTGGCGAAGAACCCGCACGCCGCGCGCTACCATCCGGTGGACTATCTTTCCGTCATCTCGCTCCAGCGGTCGGCGGCAGTCGCGGACCTCGTCGTCTCGCGCGCGGGCGCAAACTCCATCGCCGAAATCGGGCTCTGGAAGAAACCGGCCATCGTCATTCCCATTCCCGAGTCGGTGAGCCACGACCAGCGCACCAATGCCTACGCCTATGCGCGCACGGGGGCGGCCATCGTCATTGAGGAGGAAAACCTCACGCCGCATCTCCTCGTCTCCGAAATAGGGCGCCTCATCAAAAACCCGGAGCTCGCCAAGCGTATGGGCGCGGCGGCCGAAGGATTCACCGACCCGGACGCCGCGCGCATCCTCGCCAAGGAGGTGCTCGCCGTCGGGCTCTCGCACGAATCATGAGCCCCATTAGAAATCTCGTTGATTGATATGAGTGATACAAGCAAACCACCTGCGCAAAAAAGGGTAATTTCTAACGGGGTGAGCACCGTCGTTACCCGTATCGCACCATCGCCGACAGGACAGATGCATATCGGAACCGTCCGGTCAGCGCTTTTTAATTACCTCTGGGCAAAACATAACCGCGGGACGTTCTTGGTCCGTATTGAAGACACCGATACGCAAAGAAATCGGCCCGAGTGGACGCAGATGATTTGGGATGACTTCGCCTGGTGCGGGCTCGTGCCGGATAAGAAATACATACAGTCCGAACACATCGCACGTCATCAAGCACTCCTTGAACAACTGGTACGAGAAGGGAAGGCATACCTCTCGCGCGAACCATCGAAGAACGAACCCGGGAAAGAGGTTGAAGTCGTGCGCCTCAAAAATGCCGGGAAGAGAGTGTCGTTTGATGACCTCATCCGCGGTGAGATCGTGTTTGATACGGCCGAACTCGGCGACTTCGTGATTGCACGTTCTCTCACCGAACCGCTGTACCACTTTGCCGTCGTGGTAGACGATGCCGACGCACAGGTATCACACGTGATTCGCGGCGAAGACATTCTCTCCAGCACACCGAGACAAATATTGATTCAGGAAGCGCTCGGCATCCCGCGCCCGATATACGCACATCTGCCGCTCATCCTCTCAGCGGATAGGAAGAAACTTTCCAAGCGCCAACACGTCGTCTCGCTTGCGGAGTATCGTGATGAGGGCTTCTTGCCCGAAGCAATAATCAATTATCTTGCTCTGCTTGGATGGAACCCGGGAACAAGCGAGGAACACTTCTCGCTCTCGGAATTGGTTGAACGCTTCTCGTTTGAGGGTGTCCAGAAAAGCGGCGCGATATTTGACCGGACGAAACTCCTTTCGGTGAACCAGCACTGGATGCGTGCGCTTTCCGATGACGATTTCATTGCCCGGGGGAATTTCGGCGCACCTGACGCAGAGAAACTGAAGAAAGCGGTGCCGCTTCTGAAAGAGCGCGCCCACACCTTTGCCGAGGCGCGGGAACTGCTTTCCGGGGAGCTTTCGGGGCTCTTTTCGGCGCCCGCCCTGGACCCCGCCAAGCTCACCGCAAAGGAGCTGCCGGAGCGCCCGGGGATGACCAAAACGGCCCTAGAAACCCTCCAGGAGGCCGTAAAATCGCTCTCAGACGGCGTTTCCGCCGAGGCGGTGAAAGAGGCCATTATGCCGCTTGCTGACGCGGAAGAAGCGGAAGGGAAGGGGGGTCGCGGCGCGGTGCTCTGGCCGCTCCGCTACGCACTATCAGGGCAGGAGCGCTCGCCCGACCCGTTCACCCTCGTCGCCATACTCGGTCCGGATGAATCCGTTTCGCGCATACAGAACGCTATTGCTATACTCAAAGGATGACGCGCATCGGCATCCCGCTTTTCTTTCTCGTTCTCTGTGCGGGAGTCGTGCTGGGAACGCCGCACCTCGCACGCGCCGATACGGCCTCCGACATCCAGGCGCAGATTAACGCAAACAACGATCAAATCGCTTCGCTTGAAGCGGATATCGCCGCGTATCAGAAGCAATTGGACACGCTCGGCACGCAGAAGAACACGCTCCAGTCAACGATTAATTCGCTCGCGCTTTCTCAGAAACAGCTCGCATCGCAAATCAAGGTGACCCAGGACAAGATATCGTCGGCAAACCTGCAGATACAAAAGCTCACGAATTCCATCGGCGATAAAGAAGCGACCATCGCCTCCGACCAGAACGCCATCGCCAAGGCGCTGCGCGATATCGCCGAAGGCGATGAACTCCCGCTTATCACGCAGCTCATTTCATCGAACTCGCTCGGCGATGCGTGGCAGGCGGCCGACCAGGCGGCGCAGTTCAACCGAGCGCTCACCAACGACGTGAGCGACCTGCGCGCAACGCGTACCGCGCTTGCGACAAACCGCGATGCGGTTTCCGCGCAGAAGGCCCAGCTCGTCTCGCTCCAGAGCGACCTCACGCTCCAGAAGCGTTCCGTAGACGCGAACGTCGCGACGCAGAAGCAATTGCTCGCGCAGACGAAAAATCAGGAAGCAAATTATCAGAAACTCATCGCCCAGAAGCAGGCGTCCGAAGCGGCGTTTGAGCAAGAGCTCGTCAATCTGCAGGGCCAGCTGAAATTGATTGTGAACCCGAGTCTTCTGCCGAAAGTCGGCAGCGGCGTGCTCTCCTGGCCGTTCAGCAGCGCCTTTATGTTCAACTGCACCCAGCGCAAGAGCGTGTTCGGGAATCTCTTCTGCATCACGCAATACTTCGGCAATACGCCGTTTGCTACCGCGAACCCGCAGGTCTACAACGGCCACGGACACAACGGCGTTGATATCGCCGCACCCATCGGCACGCCGATTCACGCGGCGCTCTCCGGCATCGTGCTCGGCACCGGCGATACCGACCTCTTCCACAACTCAAAGGGACAGCAGTGCTATTCCTTCGGCAATTGGGTGATGATCAGGCACAACAACGGCATCAATACCATGTATGCGCACCTCTCCGAAATTGACGTCTCCGAAGGGCAGTCGGTGACGACCGGACAGGTCATCGGGCTCTCCGGTATGACCGGCTACGCGACCGGACCGCACCTGCACTTCGGCGTCTATGCGACCGACGGGACGAAAATCATAAATCTCGGCGCCTACCTCGGCACGACCGACGGCCCCTGTTCCAAGGCCGTTATGCCGGTCGCGACGCTCACCGCCTACCTGAATCCGCTGTCGTATCTCTAGTCGCGCGTACGCCACAGGAGCAGCGACGCATAGGTACGATGGGGCGACCATTTCTCGGCGATAGCCAAGAGGGAAGGGCGGGGTGCGTTCTTCGGCAGGTGATAGAGCGCCTCCATCGCACGCGCAAGCCCGAGGTCGCCCGGCGAGAACACGTCGCCGCGGCCGAGCGCAAACATCAGAAACATTTCCACCGACCACGGACCGAGCCCCCATATGGCGAGCAACTGTTCCGCCGCGGCCTCTTCGGAAACTTTTTTGAGCGAGACGAGGTCAAGCGAATTGTCTGTGACCGCGCGTGCGATTGATTTCAGCGTCTTTATTTTTGCGCCCGAGAGCCCGGCTCTCCGGAGCGCCGCCGGACGGACCGTGGAAACCGATGCCGGCGTCAGCGTGCCGCCGCACGCGCGCTTCACGCGCGCAAAGATAGCGTCGGCGGCCGCGAGACCGAGCTGCTGCGACACAACCGTTGACGCGAGTGATGCAAATAATTGTGCGCGGGTTTTCTTTCCGGAAAGTTGCTTTGGCAGGGAAGTGTGGTGTGCCTTTGTCGCGTGATAAAACTGCGGGTCAACCCGCTTAAAATGCCTGAGGGCGTCCTGCTTTCTGGTCATGCCGAGATACTCTACCACTCGGCTCTTGCTGTTGTATACTATAGTTGCCTATGTCAATCTTTTCTTTCTTGAAATTGGTCTTCTTGGTGCTTGTCCTCGTCCTCGCGCTGTCATTCTTCGGCATCTCCATCCAAGCCATCGTCAACTCCCCGGCCGGCCAGGCGAACTTCGCCTACCTCTTCAACCTCCTCCACCAGGCGTGGCTCTGGGCAACCGCGTGGATTCGACCGGCGGGCTAAACCTTTACATTAATAAGACGAGAAAGACAGGAAGCTCTACGCAAAAGACGATTGTCCAAATGCCTCTGCAGCAGGCATTCGGACAATCGTGTCATCTTTTGCGAACTTGCTCGGGGCAGCCTTGCTGCCTTCGCAAGTTCGCAAAAGATATATTGTGCGCACTATAGCCAAGAACTCCCCCGCGAGGAAAGACGCCCATACGGGCGCCTTTTCCTATCCTTCCCTTTTTATTTCTTTAGCGCGATAACAATAACCTGAAGGAGACTGATGATGGTGCTGGTAAACCCGGTCCAGAACGCGTAGACCTCCAGATTCCTCCCCCAGCTCTTTTTTCGGCTCATGGGGAAGAGGATAGCACGGCGCAATGCGGTTTCAGGACGTTTTGCACTTCCCTGTTCCCTTTCCTTATTTGACTATGCGGACCACCAGCGTGACGAGCGATACAAGCATTGAGAGAAAACCGGTGAGAACGGCGTAGCGCTGGAGGCGGCGGGTGTGTGCATCGCGCCTGCCTTTGTGATGGAGCGGTTTGCCGAGCAAGCTCTTCTGGCTATAGTCCATAGCGCTAGCACGTGACGTTCGCGACGATATACTCGTACGCTTCATCAACCGAATCAACGAGCGTGTAGAGCGTCATATCTTCTTTATTAATAGCGGCGTGTTCCTTATAAATCGTTTCTTCAATGAAACCGAGAAGCGGCTCCCAGTATTTTTTACCGAACAGAATGATGGGCACGCGGTGAATCTTCCCGGTCTGCACGAGCGTGATGATTTCAAAAAATTCATCAAGCGTGCCGAACCCGCCCGGGAAATAAATATAGACTTCGGAGGCGTACGTGAGCATCACTTTCCGCACGAAGAAATGGTCAAATGAGAATTTCTCGGTGAGGTACGGGTTGTAGCGTTGGGCGTCCGGCAAGCTGATATTGAGCCCGACGGAGACGCCGCCCGCCTCAAACGCGCCCTGGTTTGCGGCCTGCATAATGCCGGAGGAGCCGCCCGTGATGACGGCGAAGCCCTTTTTCGCGAGCCGGCCCGCGAGCGCTTCGGCGTCTGTATATGAACTATCTCCGGGCAGAGCACGCGCACTGCCGAAAAAGGTGATCGCGAGGCCGTAACGGCGGATGAGGTCAAATCCTTCCACGAACTCCGACATTATCTTGAAGATGCGCCACGACTCTATTTTTTTCGGCTTGCAGACCAAGAGCGGCCGTTCTTCGGGCATCGTGCGCCCGCCCTCGTGCACGACCTTTGCGAGCCGCTCGGTCGCCTCATGCAGCGGCTGCTGGTGCGGTGCGGTGTCGCGCGTAAGGTCCTCGTTCATACTTCGTATTCTAACAGATCACATGCCGCTACAATTCGCGGCCGGCGCATAACCCGCCGACTCCGCCGCGGCCGGCGAGGCGAACCACACTCTGTTGGCGTCGGAAATGCGGTTCGCGCCCGCGCATTCCGGCAGATAGTATTTCGTTCCGTTTTTTGAGGCGACGACCTGTCTTGCCGGCGTTGAAAGCGGCTCGGCGGGGGACTCGGCAGACGCCGCTGCGCTCCCCTGCCCCGCGTCCATTCCGGCGAGGTACCCGAGCCCGAAACTGGCGGAAGAAGCGAGTATCAAAACCCCGATAATAAGCGTGTCCCGGGGCATTTTCGCGACGAAGGTTTTGCATTTCTCGCGCGTTTCTGCTATATTCATTGGGTAAAACTATACCACTATGGCACATACTAAAGCAGGCGGTTCGGCAACGAACCTCAATACTTCAAACCCGAAATACCTCGGCGTGAAGCTCGCCGACGGCGCCGCCGCCCGCCCGGGTATGGTCATCGTGCGCCAGCGCGGTACGAGGATTGAAGCGGGCAAGAACGTCCGCGTCGGCCGCGACCACACGCTGTTTGCCGTCGCCACCGGCACCGTCGCCTACCGTTCGCGCCGAAAAACGAACTTCACCGGCCGCATCGTTACGAAAAAAGTCGCGGACGTCATTTAAGCCGCGTTCTCCCGGTAGTGCCAGTGCCACGGTTCATAGATAACGCCGCTTTTGTTGTTGCGGGGGTACGATTCGTAGAAATGAAAACGATTCGCATTTTTTATCAGCCACCGATATTCGCGGCTGTTTGAAAACATCGTCGTCTTATTCTTTTTGGACGATTCCTTCGCAAGGGTAAAATCTATTGCCTGCCGCTTCGGATTCCCATGCTCGCTATACCCCGGCAGTGCTACCTTCGTGGCAACCTTCGCGACATTGAAATGTTCGCGCCGCACATTCCAGAGGAAGACGACGAGTTGATACGCCGGAGACCGGTACCCCGACCCTGCGAACAGAATCGTTCCGGTTTCTTTGCGGAGCGCTTGTTGTAGTTTCTTAAATGCCGCATAGGGAGCCGGCGGAAGATATTGTGTTTCTATCTTCTTCGCTTTCCCGTCCAATTGGTAGGTTTGCCGGCGCAGCGCGACCAGGTCGGTTGGCACCTTCCGTATTCCGAAAAAGCGTCCTTTGAACCCAAGCGTGGCGGGATTGGTACTCCTCAATCTCGCAATCAATGTCCGTTCTGAACCCGTCAGCAGTTTGCCCAGCGCACCAAAGGTAATGAGCCGTATGTCTCGCTTCTCTTTCGCTTTCCCTGCTTTCACTAGTATGGACTCTACCTGCTTCTTCTCTTGTGATGACAACGGGAAACGCTTCACGTTCATACCTCAAGCTTCTTGTTCCAGTAGTATGCCACTACCCGCCGTCTTGGGCTACCATCGGAACGTATGCCGAATGTCGGGTGGTGTTTTATGACCTTCCCACTGAAGGGATCCGTACTTAGTGCCGTCTTTGTGTCCATATAGAATCCTACATGGAGTGTTGGTATGAGAACGGCTTTGCTTTTTTTGGCATAATCCCAAAGAATGATCGCGCCCTTTCGTGGTTTTTGTGATGCACGCCACCCTGATCGTTCAATATCAGCGATTATTCCGGAAACGGTCGCGTGACGTTCCTTGATGAGTCCGAACAGATATACGATGCTCGACACATAGCTCGCGCACGAGTGATTACGAGGACCGATGTTTAAAATATCAATACTTTTTCCGTCTTTGAAGAAATAGAGGTTCCGAAAAAGAGTCGAGCCGAGACTATTCTCTATGGTCGTAACGTAAGATCGGAACAAATCGATCCGAAGCTTCGGCTTGGCTCTCTTGACTCCCAGATCCCTTACCATAGAGCGACTAAGCTTCCTGCTCAATCGTGATGGCAAACTTCCCAAACGTTTCGCCGGCGGAGACGGGAACGTCAAACGTGCCGAGCTCCTTGAACGGCTTTTCAAGCTTGAGCGCATCCTCGGGCAGGTCAATGTGCGCCTGTTCCTGCGCGGCCTTCCGAATGTCGGACTCCCCCACCGCGTCGTACAGGTGGCCTTTCTCATTCGCTTTCGCCGTGATGACGATATGCGCGTCGGCGAGCGCGGCGATGTTCTGCGCGAGAAGCGCCGTATCCAGTTCGGCGCGGTCAGTCGCCTGCTTGCGGCGCAGTGCGGCCTCTTGCTTCGCGGCGGTCGTTGCGGCAACCGCGAATTTCTTCGGGATGAGGAAATTCAGTGCGTAGCCGTCGGCCGCCGCGACCTCCTCGTGCGCCGAGTCGTCGGTCTGCGGCTCCGGCTCCTGTTCGTGGTAGGGGCGGAACACGCCGCACACCACGCCCAGAATCGCGAAGTCGTCCGT
>DAICZA010000001.1 GCA_027311385.1 bacterium
TGTGTGAGGCGAACTGCAGCAGAAATCCTTGTCATCAAGACTTACTGCAAAGTGAGACGAACCGCAAGGCGTGCACGGTCTATTATTTACCCGTCGTCAAAAACTGGACCGCGCGCGCCATTTGAGGGTCCACCTTCGGCGCCTCGGTAGCGCCTGGAGCCGCGTACGCCACCTTGATATCCGGCGTAATGCCGTTGCCCATAATCCAGTGCCCGGCCGGCGTGATCCAGCGCGCCACCGTGACTTTGAGCGAGCCGCCGTCAATGGGGATGAGCGTCTGCACCGAGCCTTTACCGAACGATTGCGTACCAATGATTTCCGCGACGTGATTGTCCTGGAGCGCGCCCGAAAGAATCTCGGAGGCGGACGCGGAACCGCCGTCAATGAGCACGGCGATTTTCGTCCCCGGCGGTACGTCGTCGTAGCCGAGACTTGTGTGCACCTGATTGGTCGCCTTGCCGCCGAAGTCCTCGGTTACCACCGTCGCGCCTTTCGGCAGGAAATGGCTGGCGATGTCCACCGCCGCGTCCAGGTAACCGCCCGGATTGCCGCGCAGGTCTATGACGAGTTTCTTGGAACCGGACGCCTTGAATCGCGCGAACGCCTGGTCAAAAAGGTTCGCAGAGTTAGCGGTGAATTCGTAGAGCGCGATGTGGTACACGCCGCTCTTCGCGTCCAAACCGTCATCGGTCTCGGGCACTTGGATGGTCTCGCGCGTCACTTTAATATCAAGCGGCTTGCCGCCACGCACGATGGTGAAATCAACCGTCGTGCCGACCGGGCCGCGGATTGCGGCGACCGCGGCGTCGGTGGACATACCGTCCGTGGTTTTACCGTTGATGGCCGCAATCTGGTCGCCCGCCTTGATGCCGGCGGCCTCGGCCGGCGTACCTTTCAGCGGCGCGATGACCGTCAAAACGTTGTTCTTCACGTCAATTTCCATACCAACGCCCGCAAAGCTTCCGGAAATGTTGTCGGAAAACGCCTTCGCCTGCTTCGGCGGGAAGAAGACGGTATACGGGTCGCCGTAGGAGGAGGCGAGACCGCTAATTGCGCCATAGAGGCGGTCTTTGACCGACGGGAGCGTTGACGATGCGTGGGTGATGACGTAGTTGGCGTCCAGCGCGTTCCACGCTTCCCAGAAATCAGTGAGGTCCGCGCTCTGGTCCGGCGTCGCATCAAGCTGATTGCCGATGAGCGGGAGGTGCGACACGAGCGAGCTTGAGGAATTGCCGCCGCCCACGACAAGACCGGCACCGAACGCGAGCGCGGCGACGAGCGCGAACGAAATACCGCGGGTGACGACGGTTCGCTTACTGCGATGCGTTTGCTCGGACTCCATTGTGGAGCATAGTGTACCACGCGGATGTGGTATCCTACACGTATGCTATTTCGGCATGAGTATCAAGGCGGTGTGTGGGTAGACCTTGAACAGCCCACAGGAGACGAGATACGAGACGTCGCGAAGGAATTTTCCATTGACGAGCGCCTTGAGCGCGAATTGCTCTTGCCCACGCCGACGCCGCTCCTCGCGAGCGAAGGGGGCCTGGCGCTTCTCGTGCTCCACTTCCCCGCCCACGGCGCCGAGGACGGCATCACCGAAAGCCAGGAAGTTGATGTTATTGTCGGCAAAAACGTGATTGTGACGGTACGCTATGAAGTCATCGCGCCGCTCCACCACCTGCAGAAGCTGCTTGAAGCGCAGAAACTGGTCTCCGGAAACGCCGCACTCACGACCGACGTCATGCTGGAAGTCCTTTTCGCGCACCTCTACACGTCCGTGCACGACCACACGAACCACATCGTTGACCGCCTCGCGCGTATTGAGCAGGATATGTTTGACGGCGCCGAGCGTAAGACGATACTTTCCATTTTGCAGGTCAGCCGCGAGTTCCTGCATATGGAAACGGCGCTCGCGGACCAGGAGGAACCGCTCGGGCGCTTCCTGGCCGTGCTTGCGGAACACGAGTTCTTCGGCGCGCCGTTTGGCGAGCGGGGCGAGCGCATCCGCGCACAGCGCGCGCAGATTGAGCGGCTCGTCAAGACGCACCGCACCATCATGGCCGAACTCCGCGAGACGAACGTCTCTTTACTTGAAGCGCGTCAGAACGAAATTATGAAAACGCTCACCGTCATCACCTTCAGCGTCCTGCCGCTGGAACTCATCGCGCTCATCTTCGGCATGCACGAGCTCGGAACGCCGCTGGAAACGACGCCGAACGCTTTCTGGATTATTATCACCTTCATGCTCGGCATCGTTGGATTGATGATGCTCTTTTTCGCACGGAAGCGCTGGATCTTTTAGCGTATGCAGTGGCTCGCGCGCATCTTCGGGAATAAAAAGAATACGACGCACGAGCGGCCGCCGCAGATATTTTTCACCAACACGCTGTCGGGACGGAAAGAAGTCTTCGTGCCGCAACGGGCGGGCATCGTCACGATGTATACCTGCGGCCCGACGGTCTATAGCAAGCAGCATATCGGAAATCTGCGTCCCGGGATGCTCTCGGACACAATTGCGCGGACGCTCGCTTCCGCCGGCTACCGCGTCCGCCGCGTCATCAACATCACCGATGTCGGCCATCTGGTCGGCGACGGCGACCACGGCGATGACAAGGTCGCGGTGAGTGCGGCGCGCGAAAAGGTGACGCCGAAGTCGCTCGCCGACCGCTATACCAAAGAATTCATCAACGACTTGTCCGAGCTCAATATCGCCGTCGGCGACATTCAGTTCCCGCACGCGACCGATTACATTAAGGAACAAATTGCCTTCGCGAAAACCCTTGAAGAGAAAGGGTTTGCCTACCCTCTTCCGAGCGGGCTCTACTTTGATACACAGCGATTCCCGGGGTACGGGAAGCTGGGCGGCGTGTCGGCGGCGGAACTTGCGGCGGGAGCGCGCGTTGATGTGGTCGCGGGGAAGCGTCATTCCGCCGACTTCGTTCTCTGGCGGACGGCGAAACCGAACGACCTCCAGCAATGGGACAGTCCGTGGGGCCGCGGCAATCCCGGCTGGCACATTGAGTGCTCCACGATGAGCCGCGCGCTTCTCGGGAAAGAGATTGACATCCATACCGGCGGCGAAGACCTCGCGCCGATTCACCACAACAACGAGATTGCGCAATCGGAAGCGGCGAGCGGCCGGACGTTCGCCCACTACTGGCTGCACAATGCGTTCCTGACGATGAGCGGCGAGAAAATATCAAAATCGCTGGGGAACGTCGTGTACCTTTCCGATGTTATTGAGAAAGGGTTTGACCCGCTCGCGCTCCGCTACTTCTTTCTGCAGGCGCACTACCGCACGCCGCTTTCCTTCTCGTGGGACGCGCTCGCGGGCGCCGCGAGCGCGCTTGAACGCCTTCAACGGCTCGCGCAGGACGTCGCGCAAGAATCCAAGCACAAGGAGTCTCCGTCTGAAGCGCGCGGACACTTCCTCGCGGCAATGCGCGACGATTTGGCGACGCCGCAGGCGCTCGGCATCCTTTGGGATGCGCTTCGGAGCGAAGAGTATGCGCCCGCGGAAAAGTGGGGGCTCCTGCAAGACGCCGACGCGCACCTCGGCCTGTCGCTCCTCGCGCCGGCCGGTCCCGGCGCCCTCGCCGTGGCGGATTTGCCGGGAGAGGTGCAAGAAATGCTCGCGCGCCGCGAAGCGGCGCGCGTTTCAAGGGATTTTACAGAGGCCGACCGCCTGCGGGGCGAGATTGAGCGCAGGGGATATCGTGTGGACGACGGGCCAAACGGCCCCGTAGTGACCCGAACGACTCTTTGATACAATCAGCGGTAATGGCCGCCTCCGACCGCATCCCGCCCCAGTCGCTTGAATCCGAGCGCGCCCTGCTCGGCGCACTCTTACTCAAGCCAGACGCCATCCACGACGTCTCCGACCTCATCACTGCCGACTCTTTCTATGCGGAGAAGCATCGGCTCATCTTCGGCGCGATGAGCGAGCTCGCCCAGCGCGGCGAACCGATTGACCAACTCTCGCTCTCCGAACGGCTCCAGAGCCAGGGTTCGCTTGAGCGCGCCGGCGGCAGAAGCTACCTCGCCGAGCTCGCCGGGAGTGCGCCCGCACCCGGCAACTTCTCCCACTACGCCGAGCTCGTCTCGCGGAAATATTTGATGCGTTCCTTGATTGATGCCGCCTACGGCATCACCGAGTCCGCCTACAACGAAGCGCGCGAAACAATGGAAGTGCTTGATGAAGCCGAGAAAAGCATCTACGCCATCGGCAACGCTTCAGCCGCGCACAAGTTCACCGCCATCGGCGATAAAATCCATGCGGCATGGGAGCGCATTGAGGCGCTGTCGCACAAAGAAGACGGCATCCGCGGCGTGCCCTCCGGCTTCCCCGCCCTGGACAACCTGCTCTCCGGCTTCCACCCTTCCGATCTCGTCATCCTTGCCGCGCGCCCCTCGGTCGGCAAGACATCGCTTGCATTGGATATCGCGCGGAACGCCGCCGTGCACCACAATGTCCCGGTCGGCATCTTCTCGCTTGAGATGAGCTCGGAACAAATTATTGACCGTATGCTTTCCGCGCAGTCGCTCGTCAACTCATGGGATATCCGGACAGGGCGATTCCAAGAGAATGACTCCCGACTTGATAGTATCCGCGATGCACTTGAAGTACTCTCTAAGGCGCCTATTTATATTGATGATAAGCCGGGCAACAACATCCTCTCAATGCGCGCGGTCGCGCGCCGGCTGAAACGCGAGCGCGGCATTGGCCTCATCATCGTGGATTACCTGCAGCTTATGGCGCCAACCACGACAAAAGCGTCCGACTCCATGGTTCAGCAGATAACTGAAATCTCTCGTTCACTAAAGGGTCTTGCGCGCGAACTGGAAGTGCCGGTTATCGCACTCTCCCAGCTCTCGCGTGCGGTGGAACAGCGCGGCGGCAAGCCGCGCCTCTCCGACTTGCGCGATTCCGGTTCCATTGAACAAGATGCCGACGTGGTCATGTTCATTCATCGCGACGATAAAACAAATAAAGAAAGTACCCGTCCGGGCATCGCCGAAATCCTCATTGAAAAGCACCGTAACGGCCCGACCGGCATGATAGAACTCAGTTTCAACGAAAAGCGTACGAGCTTCCAGCCGGTAGACACCGCGGGCTACGGCGAGCTCGCGCAGGAATTCTAATGGATACGATTGACGAACTCGCTACCGCGCTTGCTCGCCTCCCCGGCATCGGTCCGCGTCAGGGGAAACGGTTTGTGTATTACCTCCTCGCCGCGCCGAGCACCGAGCGCACGAAACTCGCCGAGCTCCTTCTCTCGCTCGGCAAAGATGTCCGCCAGTGCCCCGACTGTTTGCGTTTCTATAACGGTTCCACGGCGCTCGTCTGCAATTATTGCGCAGACGCGCGGCGCGACGACACCCAGCTCCTCCTCGTGGAAAAAGACCAGGATCTCGCCGCCGTGGAGCGCGCCGGCACCTACAAGGGCCGCTATTTCGTCCTCGGCGGCGTGCTGACCCTCACCGGCAAGGGCGCCATCCGCGAAAAAGAATTGGTGAAAGCGGTGGAAAAGCGTCTGAAAAGCAACTTGAGCGAAGTCGTCCTCGCGCTCTCAGCGACAAGCGAGGGCGAACACACGGCCGACCGCGTGCGCGAGCTCCTCGCGCCGTACCGCGACCACCTGAGGATTTCCGTCCTCGGCCGCGGCCTCGCCACCGGCAGCGAGCTGGAATACTCCGACGCCGAGACGCTCCGCGCCGCGCTCACGAACCGCAAAGAAACCTAACCTCCCTCCGAGTAATATGCGGCCGGGACGAACGGCTCTCTTTGTATGGGGCGATTACTCTTTTTTCTCTGCATCGTTGCTCTGTTCGGCTACGCCATGACGACGCTGACGATCTCCCGGGGGAACGTGGCGGTCGCATCCGCGGCGCAGGGCGTGTCGGTGCTTGACGCGGTGACGGCGATTTCAGCGGATTTTACTGAAACGGGAACGCTCGTATTCTATCCGAATAACACCGGCCCGGTGCCGTACCTCTTCTATCAGAATCCGAACGGAAGCACCGTGGCAAAGGCGCTCGTGTTCCCCTACTCATCTCCAAATGACTTTTCTTCGTGGGTCGGTGCGCAGATTTCCGTAACGGGGCACGTCAACAGCGAACATGTCATCGTCAGCACTATCACCTACCTCTCCGCACCGTGATTCACGCGTGCGTGTATAAAAGCTTCAGTTTCTCCAGTCCCCGATGCAGCTGCACGGCGATAGTATTTTTAGATTGTCCGGTGATAAGCGACATCTCGGTGAGCGAGAGGTCTTGCACATAGCGCATACGCAGTACCTTCCGGTACCGTTCGGGAAGCTGTTGGATGAGGAGCATCGCCGCCTTTCCGTCCAGGATGCTGAACAGACGTTCGGTGTTGTCCTTTTCTCTCGGCTCATACCCTTTCTCCAGGAGCACATCAAGCGACGTTGTCTTGCGCTTCCGGTACTCGTCCACAATGAGGTTATTGAGAATGTGGTAGAGAAACGCCTTCATCGTATCAATCTTTCCGCCTTTAACGAGATATTTCCACGTTTTCATAAAAGTGTCTTGCACCAGGTCTTCGCCCATTTCCTGGCTGTGCGTCTTAAAAAAGGCGTGAGCATTGAGCCCTCCCGCGTAGTTGCGGTAGGCCGTGGTTAACACCACTTGTCGCCGCGTCTCTCGCTGTGTAGGAGCCATATGAGTGAAGACGGATGCTTCAGTACCCTATGACACATATATTACAATCGCACTGAACTGCTGAGGAGAAAATCCGCACCGGCATTACAGAAATGTTGCGCCGAAGGGAAAAGAAGCACCCGAACTCCAGCATACCCCAAAATGCCGTTCAAGGCAACTTGCAATAACTCCGGCTCTTCTGCGGCGTAGGTAGTATGGAAACAATAAAAAAGAGTGCGGTACAACCCCGCAGCCCGGTTGGAGTCGACTTTGTTGAGCTGTTGTGGGAAAAGAGCTGGATCTATATCAAAACCGTCGTTGATGTCGTCCGTGAGCCAATCCTCATCCTGGATAAGGACCTCCGCGTTATGGCGGCCAACGATTCGTTCTACCGCACCTTCCAGGTGGAATTGGAAGATACCGAGAAGAGGGTCGTCTACGAGCTCGGGAACGGGCAGTGGAATATTCCCGCGCTCCGGAAACTGCTGGAGGATATCTTGCCTAAAAATACGTTTTTCAAAGGATTTGAAGTTGACCATGAGTTCCCGTTCATCGGGCGCAAAGTGATGATTCTGAACGCCCGCGAGATACATTTCAAGGAAGACACGTCCTCAAAAGATTTCCCGCCTATCATCCTGCTCGCCATTGAAGACGTCACCGATATGATGGTGGTCGCCGAGACGCTTGCCGACCACACGAAGCAGACTGTGGCACGGTTTATGGAACGGACGCACGGGCTGGAAATCCATATAAAGAAACTGGAGAAAGAAATCAAGACGCTCAAAAAGAAGCCCTGACGCCGTCTGTACTGACTGTAATATTCCCCTCGCTTGGGCGGCTTATTTGTAGAGCATTACAGGGCAAAAGGTCGAATTACCTACATAAATAACACAACTCCTATGAACAAAATCAATACATTCTCAAAGAACATAGCAACTATAGCCGCCTTCTTCGCGCTCAGTCTGGCCGGCCCGAGTGCCGCGTTTGCGGCCACAGCACCTGACCTTGGGGCGGCTACCGGCTACTCTCTGTATGGCGATGCGGGAGTGACGAATACCGGTGCGGGGACTCATGTTTGGGGGAATGTTGGTGACAACAGTCTCGGTCATCCCGGTCTTCTTGGAACACAAGTAGATGGAACGATAGATGCCGGCGTCGGAGTCGCTGGTGCTGCAGGAACAGCGTACGGCGCCCTCGATGCTCAAGGAGCTACGGGGAATCTCGACTTGGCCGGGACTCACACCGTTACGCCTGGCGTCTATACGGTCGGAGCGACGACATTGAATGGCACGCTCACCCTTGATGGTGCGGGCGTCTATATCTTCCGGAGCTCGTCCAGTATCTCTACGTCTGGCGCGGGAACGATGAATTTGATTAACGGTGCGACGGCATGCAACGTGTTTTGGCAGATTCCTACCTCTATGACAATCGGCACGGGTACGCACATGGAAGGAACGATTATCGCGCAAACCGGTCTCATCTCACTCGGAACGGACGCAACATTGGTTGGTCGAGCATTGGCGCATACTCAAGTGACGCTCGACAGCAACCAAGTCACCGAACCGACATGCGTGACGCCTCCTCCTCCCTCTTCGGGAACAGGCGGCAGCAGCACCGGCGCTCTCTACTTCCCGCTACTGCCGGCCATCAGCATTCTGAAGGCGCCGAATCCTTCAGTTCTTCCTCTCGGACCCGGACCCGTTACCTATACCTACACCGTCACCAATCCGGGCAAGGTCGCACTGAACACCGTGTGGGTCAAAGACAATAAATGTGCTCCCGTGCAATACGTCTCCGGCGATACCAATAGCAATGGATTGCTTGATTTGAGTGAGACGTGGACGTACACCTGCACAAAAACAGTTTCTCAGACGGAAACGGATACCGCGACCGCTCACGGGTACGGCGTCGCTCTGCGTATGGACGTGTACGCTACCGCGAACGCAACAGTCGTGGTATCCGCCCCGACGGTTACCGGAGAAGTGCTCGGCACTTCAACAAGCACGGTGCCTGTTGTGCCCGCTGTCCCCAGTTTCCCTAACACCGGATTCCCTCCTCAAGACACCACTCCGTGGATTATGCTTGTGCTCTCCGGCGTGCTTCTCGCGGCGTCAGTCTCGCTGACTATCGCCTTCAAGAAACGCGCGGAATAGCCACGGCGTCCACCCCACTATGCGGCCGGGAATCTCATTGCGGCGCTCGCTGTTCGCGGTCGGCATTGCGGGAATCGTATGCTCCGCGGCGGCCATATACCTTCTGACGTCTGCCGCGCCCGGACGGAACTCCTCCACGGGGATGAGCCCGCCCCCGCTCGGCCAGGTCACACAAGCGGACGCGGGACTTCCCGTCCGCCTCATCATCCCGAAGATTCACGTTGACGCAGCGATTGAACATCTGGGCCTGACGCCCGAGGGAGCGATGGCGGTACCGGCGGGCCCCGCGGATGTTGCGTGGTATGATCTCGGACCGCGTCCCGGAGAAATAGGGAGCGCGGTTATCGCGGGACACGTCGGATGGAAAGACAATATCCGCGCCGCATTTGATAGTGTGGCTTCCCTACGACCGGGAGACACGCTCTTTGTGGAGGACGCTCAAGGAGCATCGGTCACGTTTGTCGTGCGCGAACTGCGTATGTATGACCAGAATCAGAACGACTCGGACGTGTTCACTTCAACCGACGGGAAAGCGCATCTTAATCTCATTGCTTGCGAAGGCGTCTGGGACGCGGCCACAAAAAGCTACTCAAAACGGCTCGTGATATTTACCGATAAAGAATAATGCCCACATACAAAAGCGCCCCCGTCACGGGAGCGCTTTTGTTTTTTTGTAAAATAGGTTAGTACCGCTCCTGGACGAAGGTCAGCGCCTTCCCCTTCATATCCGCGCGGCCGGTGCGGCCGATGCGGTGCACGTAGTCCTCGTAGGTGGACGGCAAGTCGTAGTTGATGACGTGCGAGACGGCGGGGATGTCAATGCCGCGGGCGGCGACGTCGGTCGCCACGAGCACACTCACCTTCCCCGCCTTGAAGGCCTCCAGCGCCCGCTGGCGCGCGCCCTGCGTCTTATTGCCGTGGATGCTCTCCGCGTGGATGTGGAGACGCGAGAGCGCCTTGGCGAGCTTCTCCACGCCGAACTTCGTGCGGCCGAAGACGAGTACACGGCTGAAGTCGCGGTCCTTGAGCAATTCGGCGAGCACCTCAAATTTATCCTTCCCGCGCGGGATGCGGACGACGTCCTGGTCAATGCTCGACGGCGTGTCGCGCGTCTTGACCGAGATGATGACGGGGCTTGAAAGGAAGTCGCCGATGAGTTTCTCAATGTCCTTCCCCATCGTCGCCGAGAAGAAGAGCGTGTGGCGCTCCTTGCGCATCTTGGAGAGGATGAGGCGCATATCATCAATAAAGCCCATATCCAGCATACGGTCCGCCTCGTCCAGCACGACGGTGCCGAACTGGGTTAAGACGAGCGCCTTGCGCTCCAGGAGGTCTTTCAAACGGCCCGGCGTGCCGATGACGAAGGCCGGGTCGTGCTTCAACTGGGAGATCTGCGGGCCGATGTTGGCGCCGCCGACCGCGACCATGCCGCGGAAGCCGAGGCCCCGGGCGAAGCCGGCGAGCTCTTTCTCTATCTGCACCGCGAGTTCGCGGGTCGGCGCCATAATGAGAATGCGCTCGCCTTTCTGCTTCATCACCTTATCAATGAGCGGGATGAGGAACGCCGCGGTCTTACCGGTACCGGTCGCGGCGAGACCGACGATATCCTGCCCGAGAAGTGCGTGTGGAATGGCCTTATCCTGAATAGGCGTCGGGTTCTCGTACTTATGAGCGAGGATGTTCGCCTTTAGGTGCGCATTGATGTCAAAATCGGCGAATGTGTGCTCCGGCACGAACACCGGCTCCGAGGTCGTCACGACCGATTTGTTCATAAACTTGGAGATTTCCGCCTCCGTTTCGCCGAACGAGCCGAAGCCACCGCGCTTCCCTCCCCCGCGGCCGCCGAAACGCTGCGGGCGAGCTCCGTAGCCCCCGCGTGCGCCGTAACCGCCCTTGGACGAATACCGGCCCGCCGGTGCGCCAAAACTACCGCGTCCCGTTGAACGCGGCGAATACGGCCGGCTCGTGCCGCCGCTTCTTTGTGCTCCTGACGAGCTGCCTGCTGACTGATGATTCCATCTTCCTATTTGCATGTGATATGTGAGTGAATAGTAACTAAAACGAAGCAACGCAAGGCAAACGCCTTTTGCGGTGAAGTCTGTTCTCTAAAACGAAAAGTTAGGAGATAGAATCTATCTTCACTTTCAAGACCGGCTGGCGGTGGCCGACGCGCTTGTAGTAGCGGCTCTTCGGCTTGTATTTCACCACCTCAACTTTCTTGGCCTTCCCGGCGAGAACAACGGTGCCCTTGACCTCTGCGCCCTTAATGACGGGCGTACCGATGGTCGTGTCCGAGCCGTTGTCCACGAGGAGCACCTCGCCAAAGACAACCGTGTCACCCTTCTTCAAATCCCCCGGGAGCTTCTCAATAGCGATAGTGTCGCCCTTTGAGACGACATACTGCTTCCCGCCGGTCTTGATTACGGCCACTTCCATAGTCCCGCCAATATAGCATTTCTGCCCCCAATAGGCAAGCTTTGGGCTTCTGTGGTAGATTCTGAGGGCGCAGACCGTACTCTATTCCGCCCCACAAAGGCTGGGCCAGAGCATAGCGCACTGTCCGGGTGACAACGTCCGGACTTCCCGCCACGGAGAAGAGGTTGTACGGATTCCAAACCCGTAGCTCCCCCTCGACCTTCTCCGTGGCGTTTTTTTATTCCTCAGAGGTAACCGGCTTATCAAGCAACTCCGGCTCAATACCGATCTTTGACTCCGCGATGCGGTACACATCTTTATCTATTTTCCCAAGCTCTTTGTAGCCGCTGTTGTAGTGCGACACGCTTGTGCCGAGCGCGACGCCGAGCTTACGGTAAAACTCCTCGTAGGTGCCGATGTGCTTGCCCAGCTCCCCTACCCGTTTCTGGATGTCTGCGGCCTTTTCTTCTATCTGGAGCGCTTTCAGCCCCTGCATGACCGTCTGGAGGTACGCGAGGAACGACGTCGGCGAGACAATGATGACTTTGTACTTGCTCGCCGCTCGCTGTATGAGGTTCTCTTCGTCACCACCCCCGCCGATTTGGTTGGTTAGGAGGTCGTAGTAAATGCCCTCAGAGGGTATGAACATGAAGGCGAAGTCCATTGTGTCTTCCTCTGGGCGGATGTATTTGGCCGTCTCGGTGATGCGGAGCTTGAGGTCGTTTACAAACGCCTTCTCGGCGGCCGCGCGCTCGGGCGTCCCTACCTGTGCGCTCACGAAGCGGTTGTAGTTATCCAGGGAGAATTTGGAGTCTACCGGCACAAGCTTTTTATTGATGACGATGACGGCGTCCACGATTTCGCCGTTCTTAAACGGGTACTGGATTTTGTAGTCCTCCGGCGACATCACGTTCCGCAAAACAGTTTCCAGATAATACTCGCCCAAGATACCGCGCTGTTTAGGATTCTTAAGCAAGTCCTGGAGCGACTGGAGCTGTTCGGCATAGGTCTGCGTCTGCCGGCCGATTTCTTTTACCGACGTGAGCTCGGTGGTGATTTCCTTGATGAGCCGCGACGATTCCGAAAATTGCCGGTGGGCATTCTCCTGCATCGTGCGTGACGATTCCGAGACGCGCGCGTCCAGCGTGCGTGCGAGCTCCTGCATCTGCTGCTGGAGGAGGACCATACCGCTTCCCTCCTGCTCCGGCGTTTTGCGGCTCAAGAGGAAATACACCAAGACGACGACCGCAACGGCGAGAATGATAGTCACGATATCCATGCCTGTAGTATACCAGTATGCAAAAAGAAACCGGCGCTGATGCGTCGGTGTTTTAAGAATGCTCTAGCGGCGATTTATTTGAGCTTAGGATTGTTTTGGACGCGGTGAGCAGCGGATTTTCCCCGATTCGACAGATAAGACCGATGAGGTTTTCCATTGGGAACCATCGAGCATGTCGACGAGCATCGACCGTCCTATTTTCAGAAAACTGATCTTGACCGTGGAAAAACCGAGAGGTCGGTCATCGCGAACTATCGTTCTCGTTCCGTCCCTTTCAGCTTTCCCAAGTCGGTATACCGAATTTCTGGTTTTGACGACGATTGCCCGTCTTGGAACTCCGAATCCAGGGAATACCACGAGATTCATGATGCGCCCGCCGACACCGAATGCTGCTCCGTTCCATGTCTTCTTTTCTTCCCTGGTCAGTTCCCTTGTTGTTTTCTTTGGGAAATGGACATCAAAGAAGCCAAAACCGGATAGAAAACGCCCTACCCAGTCGTCTCCGTCCTCGCCATAGACAACGCAAAGCGAGGGAGATTTACGACTAATGTCTCCCGTCGTGTGGATCGCTTTGGTAGCCATCAAGTAGCGTACCGTTTTCAGTTGTTGCATAGAACTCTCCTTCCGAAGTTGAGTCGCGAATCCTTACTCTTACCCAAGGTCCTATTCTGGATATACAGAATATTTTTATAAAAGTCAATAGCTCCTGGCGTCCGAAATATGACAGAATCCTGACATTTCACTAGAATTTCGTCATGTTAGAATTTAGCTTATGATCCACGAAACCCTGAAGCAATCCATCCCCGAGGCGCTCCGCGCCCACGACGAGGTCCGCCTCCGGACGCTCCGCTCGCTCGTGACCGCGATGACCAACGAAGTCGTCGCCAAGAAGCGCAAGCCGGACGAATTCCTCACCGACGACGAGGCGCTCGCCGTCTTGAAGCGCGCCGCGAGCCAGCGCAAAGATTCTATTGAGCAATTTGAAAAAGCCGGCCGCAACGAACTCGCCGAGCCCGAGAAGCTGGAGCTCGCTATCATTGAGTCGTATCTCCCCCAAATGATGAGCCGCGACGAGATAGTGCCCATCGCGAAGGCGAAGATGGCGGAACTCGGCGTCTCAAGCAAAGCCGACGCCGGCAAGTTCACCGGTGCGCTGATGAAAGAACTCAAAGGGAAAGCCGATGGCGCTGATGTGAAGGCGGTTGTGGATTCTCTCCTCTCCTAAAAACAGGGCTCTGTGATTGCTTGTGTAGTAACTTCCACGTTATGTAATTACCGGCTCTGATCGGCACCTCCGGGTGTCGGTTTTGTTTTGATTATAGAACGCCTGTGGATAACTTGCTTTTTTATTACAACTGTGCTATAGTCTAATCGTTCACGTTCAACGAAGGAAAGGAGGTGTTCCTTGAGTACTACTGAGATTCAGAAGTTTACGGAGCGCGAGGCGGAAATGGGTGCCCGCCACGCACAGTCGATACGCCCCGTATCTGCTACGTTCGACAAACGATTCTTGTGCGAACGTGCAGATCTCGCGAACCAGAAATTGAAGCAGGACCCTCGCCTGGCCTTTTACCAGGTCATGCGGGAAGTTCTCGGCGACATTCGGGATTACGAGACGCGGCAGGCGTATAACACTGCTATCGCGAAAATGCTCAGCGAACGCAGGGTCCTTCAGCGCCAGAAAGTCCCGGCATGAGAAAAGCCGGCATCAGTTCACGGGTGGGTTGCTCTGCAACCCACCCATTTTGTTTTTATACAGAAATCCTGATTGACTCCCCGTAAATCGGGAGTAGCATTATCGTATGACATTCCCTTCCTCCGAATCCGGACATAACTCATTGGACGCCGCGGCGCATCAGGCAATAGAGATACACAACAAGCCGGAACATCTCCTCACCCCGGAAGAAGAAAAACTGCGGAGCGTAGAGCACACAGGCATTGAACTTACCGGCGCTGAACTCGCCGTTGTAAGGAAGGTCATTTTTGATTGGATGAAAGACACGGAAAGAAAGATTCCCATCCTTGAGCGCTCACTCAATGAAGCGACCGCGGTTAATTCGGATAGCACTCGGGAAGAATTACGGAAACTTAAGAAAGAACTCGCCTTCCTCAAGCACAACCTCGCAGAGAAACTTTTCCAGAAGGTAGAGGATACTGACAACAGAGTGTCTATATAGTAGTGTGCACCTATAGACGGCCTCATCGTCTAACGGTTAGGACAGCGCCCTCTCACGGCGTAAATCGGGGTTCGATTCCCCGTGAGGTCACAAAAAGACACAAAACTCGGACTGCTCCGAGTTTTGTGTCTTTTTGTGAAGCCGGAGCGATGTGCGAGCAGCAGCGAGCACCGCGAGGCGAGGTCGAACAGCACTTACGCATTTTGCGAATACGTGGAGCAAAATGCTTAGTGACTGGTGACCACACATTGCAAGGTGTACTGGTCATGTAATGACCGATAAGCGTACTCGCGGTCCCCGTGAGGTCACAGCTTTTTCTCCCACCGCTTTTCCTGGCGGACGAGCCGCGCGGCGTCTTCGGGGTCCGCAAGGAGCGCCTTGACGATGCCTTCGGTGCGGATTGACTGGGACCCTTTCACGAGGACGACATCGCCCGGGCGCACATACGCGGCAAGCGCGGCGGCGGCGGAACGCGCGTTATCAAAATGCATCGTCTCGGCCTTTCCCGGCGCCGCGACAAACGCACGCGCCCGGATGCCGACCGCCGCGATGACGTCCGCCGATTCGCCGGCGAGCACTCCGATGCGCTCGTGTTCCGTAACCGAGTAGCGGCCGAGCTCCAGCATATCGCCGAGGACGGCGATGCGGCGCTTCGCATGCGGAAACGCCTTCAGCGTCTCAAGCGCTTCTTCTACGGCCACGGGTGACGCATTATAGGAATTATCAATGATGACGGAGCCGTTCTTCCCGAGAAGGAGCCGGCCGCGGCCGGGTGGCGGCTCGTAGCCCTCAAGCGCGGTGAGCGCGTCGGTAAGCGGGATGTCAAACGCGAGCGCCGTCGCGAGCGCCGCGGCGGCGGGGAGAATTTGCGCGTGTCCGACTGACCCCTTCACAACGCACTCCCCGTGCTCGCCGCCTATCGTCGCTCTCGCCGCCATACCGGCAACCGCGCCTCCGGACTCATAGAAACGCACGTCACTCATACGCACCGAGGCGTCGCCCGCCGTGCCGTAGGAGATGACGCGCGCGGGTATGCGCAGGGCGTTATCAAGCGCATACGGGTCGTCGGCCGAGACGATGAGCGGCGCGGCGGGCGTAAGCGCATAGGCCGGCGAGAATTCCTCATCGCGGACGGCCTGCGGCGAGGCATACACCTCCACGTGCACCGGTATCTCGGGCAACCGCGTCACGACGACCGCGTCCGGCGTCGCAATGCGCAAGATGCGCGCGAGGTCACCGGGCTTGTCCGCGCCGACTTCCAGCACGAGCATCGTCGGGTAGTGATTCGGCAAGATGAGGAGCGCAATCGCCTTCTTGAAGACCAGAAGCCACGAGAGCGGATTGTCCCACGGATTCTCAACGCCGAGGATAGTGAACGGGACGCCGAATTCGGTATTAAAACCTTTTTCGCTCTTGCGGCTGAAAAAGCGGGTCGCAAGCACGGTCGCGACAGCGTCCTTCGTGGAGGTCTTCCCGACCGATCCGGTCACCATCACGATACGCGGCCGGTAGCGGCGGACGACGCCCCGCGCGAGGAGCGCGAGGATGAACACAATGACGGGTTTAAATATTTTTTTCATACTGCGGTGTTGTCCTGTTACCCCGAGCTCGCCGGGGCGCCTGTCTGGGTGCTCGGGAGGCCGCGGTCGGGCGGAACCTGGTAATAGTCAATCAGGAAGTGCACGAGGTCAAGGAATGTGCTGTCCAGCGTCTCGGACGCATATTCCACGTGTTTCGGGTTATCTGTATAGAGCAGGATGATGAACCGCGGATTATACGAGGGGAAAAACCCGACAAACGAATGGAAAAAGCGGTCGGTGTAGTAACCGCCGCCGGGCTTGGTGAGCTGTGCGGTGCCGGTCTTCGCCGCAACCGACATCGTGGGAATAATCGCCCGACCGCCCTGCAGCACCGTATCAACCATATCGGTCATCATTTGCGTCGTCTCGTGCGCCGCTGTCGCTGAGAAGATACGCGTTGTCTGGCTCCAATCAAGCGTGCGGGTGATACCGGAATCCAGACGTACGGCGCTTGCGAGGTGCGGCTGTACCATCACGCCGCCGTTGGCGATGGCGCCGAGCGCGCGAATCATCTGCACCGGCGTCTCCGCGATGCCCTGCCCGAACGACGCCGTATCGTAATCAACCTGTTCCGGCTGGGAAAGATTAGAGAGGAGCGCGTGCCCCTCGTTCGGCAAGTCAATGCCCGTCTTCTGCCCGAAGAGTTCGGTGAAGTAGGCGCGGAATTTATCCTGCCCCAACTGCGTCGCGACCCACGAGGCGCCGACGTTGAGCGACTGAAGGATGATTTGCTCCATCGGGATGACGCCGCGCGCCTTTGAATCCCAATTGCAGATATGCGCATTGTTTACAGTGATGCAGCCCGTGTCGTCATAGGTGGTCTGCGGCGTGATGACACCCGCGTCCAGCGCCGAAGTCATCGTGAGCGGCTTCATAATGGAGCCGAATTCGTGCACGTGCTCCACAAGCGGATTGCCGAGCAGGGTCGGGTCCACGTTCTGCAGGTTATTTTCGTCGTAGGTCGGATACGAGGTAAGCGCGATGATAGCACCGGTCGCGGGATCCATAATGATGCCGCCCGAGTCGTCGCTTGAATACCGCTGATTCACCTTTGCGATATCGTCTTGGAGCCGCGTCTGGACCTCCGGCTCAATCGTGGTCACGACGTCGCCTTCGTGTGCGTCCTTCGCGTTCACCAGCAGACTGCCCACGTTGGAGAAAAGCTCCGCAAAGAAATTTTTATACAGCGAGTCACCCGAGCGCGAGAGCACGCCGTCGTAGGTCGCTTCAAGCCCCGTTTGGCCGACCAGCGTATCGCCCGAACCGTAGGAGACGATGCCGATAGACTGCGCCGCGAGCGAGCCGCCCGGGTAGTAGCGCCAGCTTTCGCGCAGGACCTGGACGCCGGGAATGCCGAGTGCGGCAAGCGCCTGCCCGTCCGCGTCCGAGAGGTGGTGCGCGACTTCCACGTATACCAGGTTCTTCTTCGCGGCGGCGGCGAGGAAAGCGTCGCGTGAGAGCGTTGATGAAGCGACGGCGCTTATCGCGCTATATGCCGCCGCGGGGTCGGTGATGGTTTGCGGATTGATGGCGACGAGAAATCCGGTCGCGAGCGTTGCCGCGGAAATGAGTGTGCCATCCTTGCGAGTGAAGTAGATGGACCCGCGGTCAAAGAGCCCGCTCCCGCCGGATGCGAATTGCCGGTCGGCTTTTTGCGCGTACTCGGCGCCGTGCACAATCTGGATGAAATAGAGGCGCAGGAGGGTCAAAAGCGCAGCAAGAACGATGAACGTGAGAACAAGGCGAATGCGTGAGCGAAACTGTGCACGCATCCCGTTAGAAATAGAACACGAACGCACTTTTTGCGCCGTACTCTATCCAGCTAGTGTTTGTAATAACTGTCGTCATGATATTTTTTGGTGCGCTGTGTTCGTGATTTCTAACGGGACGCATGGCCCGTTAGCGCAGTGCGGTGACGCTCCTTGCGGGGACGAACAACTGAGCAGACGGCGCCGCGTACCCTTCGGCGAGATAATTCGTGTCCGTGACACTCGCCACGGAAGCGAGGTAGTGCGCCTCTAGCACGGCAACCGCAGCCTCGTCATTTTTAACCGATTGCGAGAATTCAACCGTGAGCGCCGCATAACTCATCACAACGGCGATAAGACCGATGTAGACGACGAGCAGGACGCCGACGGCGCCGGAGGTAAGCGAAATAAATGAAAGACGAAGGTTATGCATAAGAAAGAAGAGAAGTTAGCGTAGACGCCGATTCAGGGCGCGGTGAAGCCGTACCGCGCTCAAACACGCGCAATTTCGCGCTCCGCGCCCGGCGATTGGCGAGCAACTCCGCGCGCGACGGCGTGACGGGCTTTTTGGGATGAACGGTCCCCCACCCCGCCTCGGCCGCGTCGCGCAGGGTGTTCTTCACAATGCGGTCTTCAATGCTGTGGAACGAAATGACTGCAAGTTTTCCGCCCGGCGCGAGCGCGGAAAAGGCGGCCGCAAGTCCTTCGCGGAGCGCACCGATTTCATCGTTGGCCGCGATACGGAGCGCCTGAAATGTCTTCGTCGCCGGATGTATTTTCCGTTCGTGATACGAGCGCGGCGTGCCGGCGAGAACCGCGCGTACCAGGGCGTCGGTCGTGAGGATGCGTTCCTTGGCGCGCGCCGCCACAATGGCGCGCGCGATGGCGCGTGCGAAATGCTCCTCCCCGTACGTGAAGATGATATCCGCGAGGTCCGCTTCCGACGACATATTCACAATGTCGGCCGCCGTCTCGCCGCCCTCGCCGTACGTCATCAGGAGCGGCTCGTCGTTCTGGAACGAGAAGCCGCGCGGCGTCGCGATTTGGTACCCGCTCCAACCGAGGTCAAACAGCATCTTGTTCACCTGGCCGATGCCGAGCCGCTCAAGAATGCGCGTGAGATTGCGGAAGTTGTCGTTGACCAGGTGCGCCACCGGGCGCTCGGGCCGGCGGTCGCGCGCGTAGGCCGCGCGCGCGCGGGCGACGGCGGCGGGGTCGGCGTCAATGCCGATAATCGTGCCGTCCTCGCCGAGCGCGGCGAGGAGTTCCGCGAAGTGCCCCGCTCCGCCCAAGGTCGCGTCCACGACCGTATCGCCCGGCGCGACGGAGAGCGCGGCGAGCACTTCCTGCATCAGCACCGGTTCGTGACGAGCCTCCACCCCGTTAGAGATATTCCTCTCGAGAGGTAGCAGGCGACGACGAGACGACGAACTTCCCTTTCCAAAATCTCTAACGGGGTCCATATCAGTTGTCGCCGACGGTCTCGGCAAACGCGTCAGCATCGCGTTCAATCGCGGCCGTGTACTTCTTCCATGCCGCTTCGTTCCAGATTTCCACCCGGTCGGCGACGCCGGCGATGACCGCCTTCTCCTTGATAGACGCGAACGACTTCAAGTGTTCGGGAATGAGCACGCGGCCCGTGCCGTCAACGTCGGCTTCCGATGAACCGGCAAGAAAAAGCCGCGCGAGGCCGCGGCGCGCCGCGTTCCCGTTTACCGCCGCCGCATACGCCGTCGCCTCCTTCTCCCACGCCTTGCGCGAGTAGACGTTGAGACAATGATCAAGGCCGCGCGTGACAACCACGACGCGGCCAAGATCCTTCCGGAATTTCGAAGGAATCGAAATCCTATTCTTAGAATCAAAAGTGTGTAGATATTCTCCGAGGAACATAGCGGAAGATGGCTGTGCGAGGAAGGAATAGGCCACCACTCCCATTTCCCACTCTGCTAACCATTTCTGGATTATATGCCACTTCCTCCCACTCCCCTACGGGAGTTATCCACAGGCCAAAAAAGCAAAAGCCGGCGCGGCAGGAGCCGCGCCGGAGGAGGAGCGAACGCGTTTATCGCGGGCGCATCAGGGGAAAGATCTGCCCTTCACGTATGGAGACATCCTCAAAGAAGTCAAAGAGGCGTTCGGACACGCCGAAGCCGAACGCCGGCGGCATACCGTATTCCAGTGCCTCTACGAAATCAGCATCCGGCATCTGTGCCTCCTCATCGCCCGCATCACGTAACTGCTGCTGTCGCGCGAAGCGCTCGGCTTGGTCTACCGGATCGTTAAGCTCGCTGAATCCTTTCCCTATCTCTGAACCGGCAATCATCACCTGGAAACGTTCCACGACGCGCGAGTCCTTCGCGCTCTTCTTCGCAAGCGGCTCCATATAGACCGGCACATTCACGAGGAACCCGGGGCCGGCAATCTCTTTACGAATTATTTTCCAAAGGCTATCAACTGCCCGCGCGATGTTATATTCTGTGTGTTCGTATTTGATTCCAGCATTTTCACATATTTCAATCAGGTCACCGAGCGTTACTCTCTTCTCAGTTTTTTTATACATCTCGGTAAGCGGATTCAACCCGAAACGATCCTCTACGAGCTTACAAAAGTCATACATCTCCCACTCTTTGCCCAAATCAACCTCAAATCCCTTGATAGAAAAAACTCGCGTACCATACACCATGTCGGCGATGGTGCGGTACAGATCGGCAATCATCTCCATCCCCGCCTCGTAATCCTTAAACGCCTCGTAGAATTCCACCTGCGTGTAGTCCTGCGCGTGTTCCGCCGACATTCCCTCATTGCGGAAGATACGACCGATTTCAAACGTCTTCGGCAGACCAGCGACCATCAGCCGCTTCTGCCAGAGCTCGCCGGCGCTGATGCGCAGGTACACATCCATATCGAGCGCGTTGTGGTGCGTCACAAACGGGCGCGCCTCGGCGCCGCCGGTTGTCGTCTCAAGCACGGGCGTCTCCACTTCCACGAAATCCCGCGCGAGGAGATACGCGCGAATGGTATTCCAAAATCGTGAACGCCGTTTGATGCGCTGTGCCAAATCTTTCGTGAGGAGGATATCCAGATAGCGCTTTCGGAACCGTTCGTCCTCGTCCTTGATGCCGAACCATTCATCGGGAAGCGGACGGAGTGACTTGGCGAGCATGCGCCACCCAGTCACGTCCAAGGACGGCATCCCGCGCTTGGTGGTAAATGCCATGCCGGAAACCTCAACGACATCGCCGGTATCAACGGCGGCAGTGAAAAGGTCGTACGATTCATCGCCGAGTTTGTCGCGCTGGACGAAGCACTGCCCTTTCGTCCCGTCAAAAATATCAATGAACAGCGAGCCACCATGCTCGCGGATGGAGAGCACGCGTCCGGCAAGCATTATCTGCTCGCTATTCTTTTCGAGCACAGCGTGGTTCTCGAGGAACTGCTCAACGGAATGCGTGCGCGAAGTGCGCGCCGGATAAGCGTCCATCCCCGCCTCTTTGAGACGGGCTATTTTCGCAAGCCGATCGGCGCGCACGGTCTCAAGCAAAGCCATACGCTCTACTATACCATCCGTTCGTCAGGCCACCTTCTCTATCGTATAGGTCTGCTTGCCCGACGGGGTCTCAAAGGTGAACATATCGCCCTTCTTCTTGCCCATCAGCGCGGCGCCCAAGGGCGAGACGTGCGAGAGCTTCTTCACGCGCATATCGGCCTCCTCGCTCCCGACGATGGTGTACTCGTGCACCTCGTCGCTCCCCTCCCGCTTGATGGAAACGACCGAATTGAAACTGACCTCGTTCTTCTTCTTGCCGTCGGTGAGAATCTTCGTATTTTTCACGAGGTCTTCCAGCTTCTTGATGCGCTCCTCGGTCGCAGCCTGCAAATCGCGCGCTTCCTGATACTCGGCGTTCTCCGAGAGGTCGCCGAGCGACCGGGCGTATTCCAAGTTCTTGGCAATCTCGGTGCGGCGCACCGTTTTCAGGTGCTCCAATTCTTTAATCATCTCGTCAAATTTTTCTTGCGAGACGAACGTGTCCTGTGTATCGGTCATATCTGGTGTGGTGAGGGCATTGTACGCGAGCGCCGTTATTGCGCAAGCGCCGTGGTCGTCGCGGTACCTCCCACATACGGCGAGTTCTCGGCATACAGTAAATCAAAAAGTTCGCGCATCACGTTTACGGACTGTTCGCCGGCGCCCGAGGGCCCGCGCTCCAGCACGACCGCAAACGCATACTGCGGATGGTCGTAGGGGAAGAACCCTTCTACCCACGAATTGTCGTACTGGTTGTGCACGCCCGTCTGTGCGGTGCCGGTCTTCGCCGCGACGGCAAGATACGGCAGATTGATGGCGGTCGCGAGCGCGCTCGTGACGCCGTCGCGCATACCCGCGCGCACCACCGCGAGCATTGCGGGATTGACCGACACGGTGGTATGCACGGGAATGGCGCCCGCGAGCAGGGTCGGCGTGAACAGGTCCCCGCCGTTGGCGATGGCCGCGGTCGCGCGCGCCATTTGTATCGGCGTCACCTGCATCCCGTACTGCCCGATAGCGGTAAAGTACGTATCGCCGAGATACCACGGTTCGTTGAAGACCTGCTTCTTCCACGCCGGCGTCGGGACGACACCGCTCGCTTCTCCCGCGAGGTTGATGCCGGTCGTCGTGCCAAATCCGAACTGCTGGTACCAGTAATCAAGCCGGTCAATGCCGAGCCCCTTCTGAGAGCCGAACCCGCCGCCGACCGTGTAGAAAAAGACATCCGACGACCAGGCGATCGCCTTCTCTGCGTTCACCGGCCCGAGCGCCTTCCATCCTTTGTAAAGAAATTCCTTGCCCGGGTGGTACGGGTCCGGGATGGAGAGCGAGCCCGTGTCGTTGATAATCGTCTGCGGCGTGATGATGCCGTCGGTGAGCGCACCGGAAGCGACAAACGGCTTCACAATGGAACCCGGCGCGTACACGCCCTGCACGGCATGGTCAATAAACGGACGCCCGATGTTTGTGTTGTATCCGGCAATAACGCTCGGCGGACCGCCGCTCGCCATCACGCCCGAATCGTAGCTCGGATACGAGACGAGCGCGCGCACGGCGCCGCTGTGCGTATCCAGAATGACGCCGCCGCCGGCAATGAATCCTTGCGTGCTCGCCACGTGCGCGAGTGCCTGCGCGAACCGCTGTTCAAGGTTTGCATCAAGCGAGAGTCGGAGCGTCTGACCTTCTTTTGCGGGGACGATGGTTCCTTCCGAGCGAACCTTGCCAAGCGCATCGGTCTCGGTCAACAGTTGCCCGTTCTTCCCCGCCAAAAGCCCGTCATACTCCGCCTCAAGGCCGGTCACGCCGGTCTCGGTCGTGTCGTAGTAGACCCCGCTTGCGTCTTTCTTCGGATACGAAACGTAACCGATGATGGCACTTGCTGCGGGAACCGGATAGGCGCGCAGAACGGTGCCGTCCGCCGTCTGGACGTTTTCGGCGAGTACGACGCCGTGCATATCGGTGATGACCCCGCGCGGCGCGAAGAGCGTCGTAACGGCGAGGCTGTTGTGCGCGCTCTCGGCCGCAAACGCGGCGCCGTCGGTTACCTCCAGATTCCACGAACGGGAAACGAGCACGAGCATAAGAAGCGTGAGAACGGCGACGAGCGAAACAAAAGTTCTCTGCGACAGCGGCTTCTCAATCCGCCCTTCAAAACGGGCGCGGTCAAAAGCGGGCGCATTTGATGCGTCAAGGAATATTTCGTCGGGGGCTATCTCCGGATCGCGCCGCCGCTTCAGCCGCCATCGTTTCATCCCCTCATAGTACCCGCCCGGAGCCGGCTTCGCACGAAAAACGCGGCGGCCGTCACCAGCGCCCCGCAGAGCGTCGCAAGCGGCAGTGTATGGGCCTGCGGCGCGTAGTAGAGTGTATCGGCGAACAAGCCCGCCGCAAGCGGTACCAAGGGTTCGGTAAACGCACACACCAGCGCGAGAAGCGCCGCAAACGGCCACGGGAAGAAGACGACGGAAATAAGCGTCAGAACCGTCAGTGCTCCGCGCATCATGGCACGGTAGACGTCGCCTGCGAAAGTTCGCCGACGAGTGCCTGGCCGCTGTCGCGCACGACGACCCACGACGCGGAGAAGAGATTGAACGCCGGCGTGATGCGGAGCGTGACCGAGGGCGACGACGGGTCGCTGTCAATGCGCGCGACGCTCCCGATGGCGAGCATACCCGGGCCGGGACCAAAGACGCTTTCGCCGACCGCGATGTTTGCCGACCGCGCGATTGAAGCGCTCATCGCTCCCGCACCGGAGCCCGTAATGACGAGCGGGGTGCGCGCCTGCCCGACCCAGCCGGTGAACGTCATCCCCGGCGACGAGAACAGTGTCACGCGGGAGAAATCGCTCGTGACGAACGAAACGACGCCGACGGGTACGCCGCCGTCGCCGAACGCTTCCATCCCCACGGTGATGCCGGCGTTCGCGCCTTCGGCGAGCACGAGCGTGTCATACGGACTCTCGGGCGGACGGGCGACGACGCCGGCGAGAATGTGAGCGGCAGTCGTCTTCTCCGCTGCGGGTGCGCCAAGCAGGGCGCCGAGGTCCGCTACTTTCTGGAGAAGCGTTTGATTCTCGCTCGCGAGTGCCGCATTTTCGTTCTGCAACTTTTCATTTTGAAGTGCGAGGTCCGCCGTGTTGCCGAAACTGGAGAGGAACGCGCGGCTTCCTGCAGCAACGGAACCCGCGGCGCCGAAGACCGGCGTCATCATCCGCCAAAAGACGTTCGGTGCGAGCAGGCGCACAAAGAGGAACAGAAGTACGAACGCCAGCGCCAGCGCGCCCCATGACATACCCTCCGGCGTGAGGAGCGCGTTACGCCTCGTTAAGAATATCCTCTTCATCAATAAAGAAATCCGCGTACGGCTCGGGGTCTTCCGTCACGATGCCTGCGCCCCGCACGACCGCCGAGAGCGGGTCCGGCGCGACGCGGACCGGCACGCCGAGCATTTTCGCAAGCACCTGCGGAAGCCCGCGCAAAAGCGCACCGCCGCCGAAGACGGTGACGCCGTGTTGGAGTACGTCGGAGAGTAATTCCGGCGGTGTTGCTTCAATAACCTCCTTCATTGTGTCCATCAGTGCATCAAGCGAAGGCGCAAGCGCCTCGCGGATGTGCGCGTCGGTCAGTGTGATTTCGCGCGGGAGCCCGGTCGCGAAATCGCGCCCGCGGACGCCCCGCGTGAGCGGCTCGGAGAGCGGGACAACGGCGCCAACCGCTATCTTCACATCCTCGGCGGTACGCTCGCCGATACCGAGCTTGAACTCGCTCCGCACGAAATCAATGATGTTTTCATTAAAACGGTCGCCGGCGACATGCGAACTCTTGGCGGCGACGACGCCCTTGAGCGCGATGACGGCGATGTCGGTCGTACCGCCGCCGATATCAAGCACCATCGTGCCAACCGCTTCCGTAATCGGAAGTTTCGCGCCGATGGCGCCCGCGACCGTCTCCTCCAAGATTATCGCTTCGCGGGCGCCGGCGTTCTTCGCGGCGTCGCGCACCGCGCGGCTCTGCACATTGGTCACGCCGGTGGGCACGCCGATGACGACGCGCGGGCCGAAGAGCCGTACGCGGCCGTTCTGCGCCTTGTTGATGAGGTAGGTGAGGAACTCTTCCGTCACCTCAAAGTCGGAGATGACTCCGTGGGATAGCGGGCGGATGGTGCGAATGTGTGCGGGCGTTTTGCCGAGCATCGTCTTCGCCTCCTTCCCGACCGCGACCACTTGATGCGTCTTGTCATTGACCGCGACCACCGACGGCTCATTGATGACCACGCCCCGCCCGCGCACGTACACGAGCGTATTCGCGGTCCCGAGGTCAATCGCGATGTCGCTGGAGAAGAGCGCGTTCTTGGAGAAGCGGGGCATACCTTACGCGGCGAGAATCTCTTCTCGCGATTTTTTAGCGACGGTGCCCGTCGCGCGGTCCACAACCTCAAACGCGCCGGTCGCCGCCGCATCCTTCCCCACCACGATGCGCATCGGGATGCCGAGCAAGTCGCTCTCCGCGAATTTCTCGCCGGCGCGCAGGTCGCGGTCGTCGTAGAGCACTTCCACGCCGGCTTGTACCAAATCCGCATAGAGCGCATCGGCGGCCTTTTCTATTTCGTCGCCGTCTTTCCCGAGCGACACGAGGTGCACTGCAAACGGCGCGACCGCCGCCGGCCAGACGAGGCCTTTGTCGTCGGACATGAGTTCCACGATGGTGCCCATCACGCGCGCCGGACCGATGCCGTAACTGCCCATAAACACCGGCGTCGCCTTCCCTTCCGCGTCCTTAAATGAGAGCCCGAGCGCCTCGGAAAAGCGCGTGCCGAGCGTGAAGATGTTCCCCACTTCGGCGGCCTTCGCTTCTTTCAGGTTCTCTTTGGTAATGCCCGTCGCGGCGTAGACATCCGGGTCGTCATACACCTCTTTGTTGACGGCGATGCGCTTCGCTTCATCTATATAAATGATATCTTCGCCGGCATCGCAGACCGTCTGAAATTCGTGCGAGTATGTACTAAACGACCCGCCGGACGCGAACGTGCGGTAGGTCGTGTCCCCGATGCCGACCCGCCGGAAAATGTTCTCGTACGCGACGGCGGCCTTCTCGTAAAACTCCAGATGCTGCGTACTGTTCTTTGAGAACGAATACAAATCTTTCATAATGAACTCGCGCGAACGCATAATGCCGGATTTCGCACGCGTCTCGTTGCGGAATTTATTCTGGAACTGGTACACGTAGCGCGGCAAATCTTTGTATGACGAAATATGCTCGGTCATCAGCGCCGTGAGCGCCTCTTCGTGCGTGTTGCCAAGCCCGAGTTCGCTGTTATTTTTCAGCTGCGTCTTGAACCAGATATCAACAACCTCGTCATTCCAGCGGCCGCTTTTCTTCCAGACCGCCGGGTCCTGGAGCGTAGAGAGAAATACCTCCTCGCCGCCGATGGCGTTCATCTCCTCGCGGATGATGCCGATAATCTTATTGAGCACGAGAAGACCGAGCGGGAGGAAGTCGTACACGCCCGCCATCTCCTTGTGGATATAACCGGCGCGCACGAGAAGCTGAGCATTCTTAGCGACCTCGTCGGCCGGCGCCTCGCGGCGGGTCTTGGTGAAGAGCTGTGATTGCCTCATCCCGTTAGAAGTCTTACTCATAGTCAAAAGTTATTACCGCGAATGTTTGCGTCGAAAGACCCTCGTTAGGTACTTGCCCTGGCCGCGGACTTCTAACGGGACTCATGCGCCACAGTATACGCCACCCTGCCAACTCGGCAAAAGCTATCCGACTATCTTAAAGATGTCGTGGGCGGTCACGACGACCATGAGGAGGATGAGGAAAACGAAGCCGACCATATTAAGGGATTGGGCGATGCGCGGCTTGATGGGGCGGCGGATGACGCTTTCAATGATGACGAAGAGGAGCCGGCCGCCGTCCAAGGCCGGAATGGGGATGAGGTTGATGAGCGCGAGGTTGATGGAAATGAGCGCCATAATGGAGAGCAAGTCGCCGAAGCCCTGCGCCGAAGCACTCCCGACGACGCCCGCGATGCCGACGGGACCCGAAACCTGCGAGAGATTCGCGGTAAGGGTGAAAACGCCGGAGAAGAAATGCCAGAGTCCCGCCGCAGTCAGCGCTGTGGCGCTCCACGTGAGCGCCGCGCCCTCGGTGAGCGCCGTCCCGAGCGAGAGCGGCACGACGCCTACCGTCGCGACATCCACGCCGAGCGCATAGCGAAACGGGTCGTTGGGCACGACGCCTTCCGCGGGCGTCGCGGTTATCGTTTGCGGCTGTCCATTGCGCAACACCTCAAGCGTGATGGTCTCCCCGCCGCTCTGCGAGATAAATGTGGTAAAGCTCGCGGGGTCGGTCGCACTCCACTGCCCTGCCGCGTCCGTTGCCCTCACAATGGCGTCGCCCGGGAGGAGTCCGGCGGAAGCGGCCGGCGAACCGGGAAGAATGTCCGCCGCCATAAGCTGCAGATTCTGCGCGTGCGGGAGCTCGTTCGCTGATAATGCACGCGGTGTGCCGGCGACCAGCGCGCCCGTGATGAGCACGTACGCAAAGAGGAGGTTCATCGCGATGCCGGCCACGAGCACGAGCGCCTGCAGGATGTGCGGACGCCGCGAGAACGCGCGCGGGCCGGTCGCGTCATTATCTTCGCCATAAATCTTCACGAAGCCGCCAAACGGCAGCCAGTTGAGCGTATAGGTCGTCTCGCCTATCTTTCCGAGCACGGCCGCGCGCGGCGGATAGCCGAGCCCGAATTCATCCACGCGCATACCCGAGAGCTTCGCTACGACGAAGTGCCCGAACTCGTGCACCACGATGAGCGCGACGATGACCGCGATGAAAATAACAACGCTCATTGGGCGATTTCTTCTTCTTTCCGTTCCAGAGTCTTCAACAGCGCCTCGTTGCCCGCGTCAATGAGTTTCTGTATCTCGCCTTTCAACCGTTTTACTTCGTCTTCGCCCATGCCGCCGGCCTTTTCCGCCGCTTCAAGCGCTTTCAAGGCGTCGGTGCGGTGCGCGCGGAGCGTGACCTTCGCTTGTTCGGTCTTATCGCCCGCAATCTTTGAGAGTTGAGTGCGCCGCTCGCTGGTCAGCTCCGGGAACGAGATGCGCAGACCCTGGTCGTCGGTAGAAACGCCGACGCCGAGATTCGCGTCGGTAATACCCTTCTCTATCGCTTTCAGGAGCCCTTTGTCCCACGGGATGACGCGGAGCGTGCGCGCGTCCTCTACCGATACGCTCCCGAGCTCGCGAAGCGCCGTGCGCGTGCCGTAAGCCTCGGGCTTCACGCCGTCAAGCAATGTGGGCGTCGCACGGCCGGTGCGCACACCGGAGAGCTCGCGCGCGAGCCATTCCTCGGTCTCTTTAATCTGCTCGTTTAATTTTGAAAAGTCGTAGGCCATACCTCCATCATACCAAATCCTTCGGCATAACCAGCGAAAGATGCTCCAGAATCATCCGGACCGGCGCACTGCGGTCGTGGAGACTGCTCCGCAGGAGCGCGATGTCGGACAGGAGCGCGGCGGCTCCGCCGCCGCGCGTGAGCTTCGCGTATGCCGCCGCCTCAATGCCGTTGACGATTGCGAGCGCCTCCTCGCGGTTCTCACGCCGTTCTTCCTCGTCTTTCCCACTCGTGAGTTTCTTAATGAGCGCGCTCCGTTTCTCTTTGCTCGCTTTCATAAATGCTTCCGCCGCTTCAGGTATCGCCCTCTTTGGCCGGCCGGATACGGATAGTGAGATTTCTTGAACGCGGGAACGGAGCGTCGGGAGCAATCCGCCCAGGGTCGGCATAACGAGAAACAGGTATGCGCCTTCCGGCGGCTCCTCAAAGAGTTTCAGAAGCGCGTTCTGCGCTTCGTGATACGTACGGGAAGCCGCGATGATGATGACTTTCGTATCGCCGGCAAATGCGACCCCCGCGGCAAGTTCAGAAACTCGCCGCGCATCCTCCACCGACAGGAGTCCGTACCGGAGCACGATGACATCCGGGTTCCCCTGCGCCCGCATCCCCAGCTCTTTCTCCGCCCACGCCTGCGCGGTTTTAATTCCCTCCTCCGCTTCCGCTTCAATGACAAATGCGTGGTGCCGAAGGTCCTGAGCAGAAGCGAAGGGCTGCATGAGGTGATTATACCGCGAAGCGAGCAATACCATTTTGGAAGCTCTCGGAGGCGAAGCGAAAAGGCCGCAGATGCAAGGCGCGGACGAGGAGCGGAGCGAGCCGTACTAAAACGGTACGGTGAGCGAGCGCCGGAGCCCGCAACGCAGCAGGTGTGACCTTTTCGCGAGACTATTGTTTCGCCAAAATACTTTTCTGGTACGTATCCAAATGCTTCAGTGCGATGCCGGTGCCCCGCGAGACGCAGTAGTACGGGTCGTTCGCGAGCTTGGCGACGACGCCGGTGCGGCGGTAGACAAGCTCGGGCATCTGGCGGAGCTGAGACGAGCCGCCGGTGAGGATGATGCCGTTATCAATGATGTCGGCGGCGAGCTCTGGCGGCGTGTCCTGGAGCACCTTGCGGATGGCCTGCGTCATCTCGCGCAATTCGCGTGACATCGCCTGCACGAGGTCGTTCGTGGAAAGGTCCACCGTGCGCGGGAGCCCGCTTAAGAGGTCGCGCCCTTTAACCGGCAGGGAGAGCTCTTCGTTCATCGGCACCGCCGAACCGACTTTTATCTTCACTTCTTCGGCGGTCTTGTCGCCGATGGCGAGATTGTGCGCCTTCTTCACGTGGTCAATGATGGCGCGGTCCAGCCGGTCGCCGGCGCACTTCACGCTCGTAGACGCGACGATGCCGCCGAGCGAAATCACGGCGACGTCAATCGTCCCGCCGCCGATGTCTGCGATCATACGCCCCATCGGCTCGTGGATGGAGATGCCGGCGCCGATGGCGGCGAGAATCGGCTCCTTCACCACGTACGCATTCTTCGCGCCCGCTTTCAGCGTCGCTTCAATGACCGCGCGCTTCTCGGTGGACGTCACGCCCGCCGGCACCGACACCAGCACCGTCGGCTTGAACGGGTTCCCTTTGAGCGCCTTGCGTATGAAATAGCGGAGCATCGCTTCGGTGACGCGGTAGTCCGCGATGACGCCGTCCTTCATCGGGCGGTACGCGATGATGTCGTCCGGCGTCCGGCCGACCATCTGCTTGGCCTCCGCGCCGATGGCGAGAATTTTGTTGCCGCCGTGCTTACCGTGCGCCTTGCCCACCGCCACCACCGACGGCTCGTTGATGACGACGCCTTTCCCGGGCACGAAAACCAGGACATTCGTGGTGCCGAGGTCAATGCCGAGTTTGGGAGAAAAGAAGGACATACCGCCTATAGTATCGCCCCTCGTGTCCCCATGCAAAGTTTTCTCGCAAGATGGTACGATGGCCGTATGCAAGGAGAGATGAATTTCGTCATTGACGGCGGTAGGCCGCTTTCGGGCACGGTGGAAACGAGCCGCTCCAAGAACGGCGCCGTCGCGCTTCTCGCCGCTTCGCTCCTCAACAAAGGCCGCACGACGCTCCACCGCGTGCCGAAAATAGAAGAAGTGAACCGGCTCATTGAGGTGCTTCGCTCAATCGGGGTCGGCGTTGAATGGGAGGGCTCAAGTCTCGTCATCACGCCATCCGAAAAAATCGACGTCGGCCTCATTGACCGAGCGGCGGCAACCAAAACACGCAGTATCCTGATGTTCATCGGCCCTTTGATTCACTTGTTTAACGATTTTGAATTGCCGCAGTCGGGCGGCTGTACGCTCGGCCTGCGCTCCATCCGCCAGCACCTATGGGTGCTGGAGAAGTTTGGCGTCACCATAGAGACGCTAACCGACCGCTACCACATCCGTCATGACGGGCTCAAAAGCGCGACGGCGATTCTCTACGAGGCGAGCGACACCGCGACCGAAAACGCGTTGTTCGCCGCCGCAAAAATCCCCGGCACGTCCGTCATTAAATACGCATCCGCCAATTACCAGGTGCAGGAGGTGTGCGGCTTCCTGCGGGCGCTCGGCGTGAAGATTGGGGGCGTCGGCACCAGCACGCTAACCGTCACGGGCGTCAAAGACATTAATCAAGACATTGCATACTCAGTGGCCGAGGACCCGACCGACTCGATGTTTTTCATCACCGCCGCCATCGCGACCAAAAGCGCGCTCACCATCACGAAGGCGCCGATTGAATTCCTGGAAGTGGAACTGTTCGTACTTGAGAAAATGGGCCTGCAATTCTCCGTTACCGACGCGGGCGTTTCAGAAAACGGCATCACCAAACTTGCCGACATCCACATCAGGCCGTCGGAACTGGTCGCCTTCCCGGAAAAAATCCACGCGCGCCCCTACCCCGCGCTCAACATTGATAACCTGCCGTTCTTCGCCGTCATCGCCACCCAGGCGCAGGGGACGACGCTCATCCACGACTGGTCGTACGAGAAGCGCGCGATTTATTACACCGAACTGGACCGCCTCGGCGCCATCACCAACCTCCACGATCCGCACCGCATTTCCATCGAGGGGCGCCGCGAGCTTAAAGCTGCCGAGGTCATCTGCCCGCCCGCGCTCCGGCCCGCGACCATCATCCTCGTCGCAATGCTTGGCGCAAAAGGCCGCTCCATGCTCCGAAATGTGTACAGCATCAACCGCGGCTACGAGAACATCGTCCGCCGCCTGCAGGAACTCGGCGCGTCCATTGAGGCGCACACGGGCTAACCGCGCCGACTATGAAATCAATCCGCGACATTCTCCCCGAGTTTGAGAAAAAAGCGGCGGCGGCACCGAAGGGACGGAAGCGCCAGACCGAGCGCGGCGAGCTGATGCGGTTTTTCCTGCGCCACTTGAACTACTCCCGCAAACAGGACGGCCTCCCGCCGATGACGATGGCGCACCTCGGCACCGTGCTGGAGCAAATCCCGACACAGGACTTGTACTATCTGAAAAGCGTCTGCAGTCAGGCGAAAAACTTCGGCAAAAAGTTCTGGTGGGAACTGGATCCGGCCAAGCACCCGCCGCGCTGATTTTTTGGTATACTCCGCCACATGAATCCCGTTAGAGATAGCGGGCACGGCTCGCAGGGTCGATTACCTGCCGTTATTACCAATGATAACCTCGATAGGTGTTCGCGGCGTACTTTATACGCTCGTACCCTATCTCTAACGGGATGAAAGACATCGTACAAGACGGGGCGGAGGTGTTGCGGGATATCGCGAAGCCGGTGCCGGAGGAGCTGTTCGGCTCCGCGGAACTCGCGACGCTTATCGCGGATATGACCAAAGCACTTGATAAGGAGCTTGAGGGCGTCGCGCTCGCCGCGCCGCAGGTTGGTGTGTCCTACCGTCTCTTCATCGTGCGGAAAGACCGCACCCTGCCTCCCCCGCCGGAAGCTACGGAAGGTGCCGCGCTACCGCCCCCGCCGCCGCCCGAAGTGGAGGTGTACATCAATCCCGAAATCGTAAAGACCTCCCGCAAACGCGCCCGCGCCGACGAAGGGTGCCTCTCGGTGCGCGGCGTCTACGGCACGACGAATCGGCACGAACGCGTCACCATCCGCGCACGCCGCCCGGACGGTTCCCGAATTGAACGCGGCGCCGGCGGCTTGATGGCGCAGATATTTGAGCACGAGATAGACCACTTAAACGGCATTCTCTTCATTGACCACGCCGAGCACCTCATCCAGATCCACCATGCCGCAACCGCATAAGTTTGTATTTTTCGGGACACCGAAAGTTGCGAGCGAGACGCTCGCGACGCTTCTCGCGCGCGAGTTCGTTCCCGCACTCGTGGTGACGTCGCCGGACGCGCCGCAAGGGCGCGGCCTCGCACTGACTCCCTCGCCGGTTCGGGTGCTGGCCGAGGAGCACACCATCCCCGTTCTCACACCGGAGACCCTTGGTGCCGAGACGATTTCCGCCATCCGCGCGCACGGGTGCGACTACGCCGTCGTCGTCGCGTACGGAAAAATATTCCCGGAAGAACTCATTTCAGTATTCCCGAAAGGCGTCCTCAACGTGCACTATTCGCTCCTGCCGAAATACCGCGGCGCGACACCGCTTGAAGCCGCATTGCTCGCGGGCGAGCGCGAAACCGGCGTGACCGTCCAGAAAATGGCGCGGGAACTGGACGCGGGCGACATCGTCGCACAGGAAGCGACGCCTATCGCGCCGGACGAGACCGCCCGCGAGCTGCGGCCCCGGCTCATCGCACTCGGCGCACAATTACTTGCCGACACGCTCCCCGCATTTGAGCGGGGTGACCTCGCCCCGACAGTGCAAGACGCGTCGCGCGCGACGCACTCGCACAAATTAAAAAAAGAAGACGGTCTTCTTGAACTCAGCGCGCCCGCCGAGGAGAACTGGAACAAGTACCGCGCCTACGCCGACAGCATCGGCACGTATTTCTTTGAAAACGGGAAGCGGATGAAAATAACGAGTGCGGAATTCGCCCAGGGTGTTTTCCGCGTCCTGCGCGTCATCCCCGAAGGGAAAAAAGAAACCGCGTACCGCGCCTAGCGGTCGCGGCGGAGCATATTCTTAATTGCGGAGCTGCCGCGCTTCCAGAGCCGGCGCGTGCGCCCGCGCGAGCGCCGTATCTCCGCCTCCAGCTGGCTCCTGACCCGGTCGGCGGCGCTCTCGGGAGTCGGCTTCACCGCCTCGGCATGGAATACCGTGTCATTGATGACGAGCCGTGCGACGAGACGGCACGGCTCCGACGAGCGCCCCTCCGGCGGCGCTTCCTCCACTTCTATTTCAAGCAATGCATTCTCCTTCTCGTCGCCGAGCAGGCGCAGCGGGGCCGCGAGCTTCTCCTCTACCAATGCTTCCGTCTCAGGCGAGAGGTGATACTTCGTTGCTTTGATAGTGATGTTCATCCCGTTAGAGGTAGGAAATCGGAGATTTCCGTACGATTATTGATAATGGTTTTCACCCACTGTCACATAGTTTACCACAAGACCTTAATTACCCAAGGTTTTGACCTCTAACGGGATTCATAGGCAGGAGGTCAGCTACTAATGCTTACCATCTTAGCCCGAGAATGATGTCCTGTCAGTATGCGCACTGCGCCAACCGGCTTCCCGACGCGGAGCGCGACGAGCTCGCGCACGCGGGTGTTCGCGCGGTTCTGCGCTGCCGGCTCGCGGACCGCTATGAGGAGGGTCTCGCCTTTTTCTTCCACCCTCTCGCGCTTCGCGCCCGGTGTGACGAAGATTTTTATAAACATCCCGTTAGAGACAGGGTACGGAATCTCCCTGTACGGCCGTCTTATTCGGCTTCGCACTCGACCTTATGAATATATGCATGGTGTCCATATTACCGTACTCGCTGTCTCTAACGGGAAACATTACTGCGGCGCGTACTGCTCGCGCAGGTAGGCGTCAATGTCTGCCGACTCATACATCTCTACGCCGCGCTCGCTATCCACGAGGTACGGCACCTGGCGCTTGCCACCGCGGGCGACCAGCTCCGCCGCAACCGCGTCGTCCGCAATATTCTTCTCATCAAACGTGAGCCCGAGCTCCGCGCCGGTATCCAGCACCTTGTGGCAGAACGGGCATCCGGTTTTTACATACAGTGTCAGCATAGTGAATGAGGATTAGGGTCTCGCATACCGACCGACCAGTTCCGTTTCGGCAAGAAGAAGCGGCGCGAGCGCGTCCAGCACCTGCCGTTTCGTCGGCGGTTCATTGAACGAGAGCATGCTCGAAAGCGCGTAAAGTTTGAAGAAGTAGCGGTGCTCGCGCGGCTCGTGCTCGGGCGGCGGGCACGGACCCACGTAGTGCGGCTCGCCTCTCGTGGTGAGCCCGGACGTGCCTGTCGTCCCGCCCTCGGGAATCCCGGCCGTATCGGCGGGAATGTTGTAGAGCGTCCAGTGGTCAAACACGTCAATGCCGAACTTCTCCTTCGCGAACTGCGGAATGTCGGGGTCGTCCATAACGAGCACGAACGATTTCGTCCCCTCCGGCGCACCGCTCCACGCCAAGGGCGGCGAGAGCTCGCCATCGCCGTCGCAGGTGTATTTCGCGGGTATCATCCCGTCGTGCTCAAATGCCGGGCTGGTAAGGGTGAACGTTTCCATAGGATTATTTTGACGCACGGGCGCCGAAGTAACAAGCCTCGACGTTATTCCCGTCGGCGTCGTGAACAAATGCGGCATAGTAATTCGGGCCGTAGTCGCGGCGGAATCCCGGGGCGCCGTTATCTTTGGCGCCGGCCTTGAGCGCAGCCGCGTAGAAATCCTGTACCGCCTTTTTGCTTCTCGCTCGAAACGCGATGTGCGTGGCTTGCGGCCGCTTCTGCACTGCAATGATGAAGCTCGCGTGCCCTCCTTCCATAAAGCCGGCGGCGTCCGGCGCCCATTCGTACTTCAGCTTGTAGCCGAGCGGCTTCAGCGCAGCGGTGTAGAACTGCACCGCCCTGCGATAATCGCTCACCGGAATTGAGACATGCTCAATCATGGCGGCAGTATACCATTGCGACATAGCATTTTTCGGTTAGTATACGAATACGCCCCTGCAAAGGGGCTAATAGATTCCGCGGGAGCTCAGTGGTAAGCCCTCCGGGCTTTCTGCGTCGGCACTCGGCAGAAATGAATGTGCAGACGCATTCATTCCGCCTCACTTCTCGCAGTAGAGCGGATCGCCTCGAGAACATCGTGCAAGTTCATCGTCTGCAGTTCCATTCCGCGGTAGCTCAGTGGTAGAGCGGCTCGCTGTGGTTAAAGTTCAGAACCCGATGGTATACTGCACAGAGTATGCCAAAAGAAAAAAGAACTTATGCCGATCGTGCCGAGTATTTGCGTAAGGCCGTTTCCGAACGTCGTAAGAAACTTCGTGAAATGGCGCGCGAATACCGGGGCGGGAAATGTATGATTTGTGGTTACAAACGGTATTCGGGAGCACTTGATTTCCACCATCGAGACCCCACGAAGAAAGACTTTGGTCTTTCTGTGAAGGGACTTACGCGATCGTGGGAGAAAATCAAAATAGAGATTGAGAAATGTGCTCTCGTGTGCGCAAACTGTCATCGCGAAATACATGCAGGCATTACGCAGCTTCCTACAGAAATGTAGACTGAAAACGAGGTGAATTCGGGGAAACCCTAACAGAGGAAATGCTGTGGGCAATCCCGAGCCAAGTCCCGAGAGTAATCAAGGGAAAGGTGTAGAGACTATCCCGCAAGGGAGTAGACCGAAAGGTCGAAGCGCCTCGCATCCGACATTTACGAAATGTAAAAAGGATGATGATATAGTCCATCCCGCCAGTAACGGCGGAACAAATGTAACGAGTTGGTCGTAGGTTCGAATCCTACCCGCGGAGCTAGAAACAGTTAGGCCCTAATGCGAAAGCATCGGGGTCTTACTGTTTCTCTTCGTCGGTAGGATTCGAAGGCCGGAGGCGGACGCGCCGAGGCGGGGTCGCGCAAAATCTCAGCAGAGATTTATGCGCGACCGAGTCCTGCTCCCGGAGCCGAGTGAGCAAAACAAAAGAGCCCTCTTCAGGCTCTTTTGTTTTCGAGCGAGGCTCCGCGGGTATGCCTACATACCCGCGGAGCAAGGTAGGGATGGAAGTGTGATAGCCTTATGGCATACAACGTGGCGCGAGTGGGCAGGTCATGACTATCGTGCTCGTAGCCATTGCCCTAGCCGGTATTGTCGGGGTGTGTGCGGCCAGCGCGGAGGGCTCCCGGGAGAGCAACCGGGCACTTGACGAGACTTGCACAAAATTGGATTATTATGGAATCATGCGCTCTTCAAGAATTCAGCAACAGGCGCTCTTCATAACACTCCTGGCGTGTCTCTTGTCTCTCGTCGCCTATAAGGTATGGGGTACCCGGCAGACTCCCGTCTCTCAGACGGCCACGGTGGCAACTTCTATCGAGTCATGGGGTGAACTGGCTCCCGTGCCGGCAATCCCTGTCCTGTCCGCTGGATTCCCCTACATCGAGATTTTTGACAGCTGCAACTGGGCGTACGCGGGCACCTGCGTCAATTTGCGTTCGGGTCCGGGCACGAATTTCCCCGTCGTGATGCAATTGCGGAACAATATAGTACTCAAGGTGGCGAGCACCACGGTGGTAGACGGCCGCACCTGGTACCAGATTGGCTTTGACGCCGAAATTCGTTACCCCGAACGCGTAACGAGCGATTGGTATGTCGCTGCGGATTATGCGCGGCTATTCTACGACCCCGGCCTCCTTGCGACGACAACAGGGGTGGACGCTTCGAGTGCCAAGCGGATTGTCATAGACCGCACCAAGGAAATGCTCTACGCATACGACGGAGACGCGCTCTTCATGCAGCAAGCCATATCGGTTGGCCTGGAACTCACGCCGACGCCGCGCGGGACTTTCTATATATATCGCAAGCTGCCCGACAGCTACATGCAAGGCCCGATCCCGGACCTCAGTGACCAGTACTACGACCTGCCCGGTGTCCCGTGGGACCTCTATTTCACCAAGGACGGGGGTGCTATCCACGGCGCGTATTGGCACAATAACTTTGGGCGGCCGTGGTCGCACGGATGCGTGAACTTGCCGCCCGCCGCCGCCGAGGTTCTCTACGAATGGGCCGATCTCGGAACGCCTGTCATCGTGACGGACTAGACGCTTGCCAAGTATCCCTGCATTTGAGATGATTGTTCGGTGTTAGCGTTATTTGCCGCCATCGCAGCGACAGTCACGTGGGTCGCCTTCCCCGCGACGCTCTACGAGGCGCCTACTCGTCCGGCTATTCACCAAGCAACCGCACCGCCGGCATTTTCTGTTGCACTCGCGCACGCCGAAACTGCCGGGTCTCCATCCATTTCAAAAGCCGCGCCGTCCGCAGCCGCCACAACAGCCGTCCCGAGCGTACCGTTCTTTTCCCAGTTCGCCGACATCGCTTCGCCTACGTGGCAGAAAGTGGGGTGTGGCATTACGGATCTCACGATGATCATCGATTACTATCATCCGGACGCCGTGTCGGTAGAAACCATGCTCAAAAAGGGCATCGCCGCGGGTGCCTATGACTACAATGCCGGCTGGATATACCAAGGGTTGATTGACTTGTCGAAGCTGTACGGTCTTGACGGCGCGTATTACGATCTGACCGCGCTCAATGCGGAAGCCGCATACGCTGCGCTCGCACAACACGTAGAGGCCGGACCGGTCATCGCCTCAGTGCACTATAAATTTGACCCCAAGAACACTATTCCACACCTCGTCGTCATCAACGGCATCAAGGACGATATTGTGTACTACAACGATCCCGCCGCGAGGGAGGGTGCGAAGTCTATCTCTAAGTCAAACTTCCTCAAGGCGTGGAAGAAGAGAATCATTGACTTCCGTCCCTCTACTCAAAGTCGTGGGGTCGCCCTTGATTCACACTAGTGGTACCTCTTGGCATATACATATAGTTTTGATACGGCTTTTTTATTTTCACCCGGGTTCCCTGGCGCGCTATGCGCCCTCTTTCAGTGCCGCAAGCGCTTCCTCTTTTGTTTTAAGAAACGTGATGTTCTCGCGGCTGGAGAGTGCTGAGATTATCTCGCCGGCAAATTTAATCGTCGGGTTCGCACCGAAGCAGAGCGTCTTTGTTACGTACGGGCGGTCTACCTTCTCAAGATTGGCGAGCAGGAGCATTGCGCTCGGGTCATAGGTGCCGCTCAACTCGGTCAGGTCAATGAGAATCGGGAGCGGTCGCGACGCTTTCTCGGATTCCTCGCGGATGAATGCGTTCGCCTTTTTAATATCTTCTTCAAGTAATGGGAGGCGCTCTCCGGTGAGCTCCCCTTGAATGACCATAAGTATGACTCCGTCCTGAATTGAGACCTCCAGTGGGCGATTTTCCATAGAATAAGTGTACCATCGCTCTCTGTCCGCACGAGGTTATCCCCACGTCGCTTGCGGCGGTCTGACAGCCCGCGAGCCATTGACAAACACATTTATAGAGTGTATAAACAACGCCAGGTGGTTTCTAAGCCTAACCGGGGTTTCTCCTTTGGAGATGCCCCACCGACAGTTGTCCTTTGATGGGAGACATACCATGAAAATGCGTGTTTTGGCGGTCCTCGCGACCGTGATGTTGTTATTCGGGTGCGGTGGTGGCGGAGGTGGGAGTAGTGATTCGGCGGCTCCGGCCGCTCAAAATCCGTCTTCCTCAACTACTTCCACTGCTGAAGTAAAAGCACTCTCGACCACACCGGCAAAAGGTGCGGTCGTTCCCCCGGATTCGTTTTCGGGAGTCACGTATCAATTCAGCGGTGCCCTTGACCCGGCGAGTGTGAAGGCGGCAGGAAACATAACCCTGTGGGCCGGCGCGTCCGGTATCCCCGGGAATGCTGTTCCCCTCACGGTCACAGTAAGCGCTGACGGCAAGTCGTTCACCGTTACCACGACGGGGAAGTTGAACTACTCGCAACCGTACGTGCTTACCGTAAAAGGTCTGACCGATTCGCTCGGCCGTCCGATCCAGGTAGACGACCTAGCCTTCAGCACCACGGGTCTGGACTGCACCGGGCTCACTGCCTGGTCCACGGACTACGAGACATGCAAATACCCCGTTGGGACACAAATCGTTAGCATCAAGCAACTGCAAGACAGCAGTTGCACCAGCGATAAGTGGACCTGGGACAATGCGTGTTTCGTCACCGCTGTTCACAACGGAACGGTGCAAATTGCCGAGTCGCTCGACATAGCAGAGAACGACGACCCGGTGATATTCGCATTGTTTGCGGATGCCGCCGATGTAAACGTCATCCTGCCCTTTGACGTCGTTAACCCGAAAGCTCCGAAACCAATCGGCGGGAATATCCTCGCCGGATTGCCGGGAGCAGTCATCAATTGGGCAACCGGAAACATGGGAATCCGCCTGAATCTTAGCGGCATCCCTACCGTAGGTCTGTATCAGTTCATGTATAACCCGACGAACAAGGCCTTCGTCGGCGAACTTGTGACGCCGTAAAGGACCGGCGTCAAAAGCCCCCTCCGCTGTAGTGCGGCGGGGGCTTTTTGTTTATACCGCTACTTCCCTTGCCCGTAATATTTCTTCAGGAGCGCGACGTGCTCCGCGTACGTATCGCTGCAGTGGATATTCCCCGCTTGGTCGTTGAAATAGTAGAGGCACGACGTCTGGAGCGGGTTAAGCGCGGCCAATACCGCGGCGACCGAAGGATTCGCGATGGGCGTCGGCGGCAGTCCGGAATGCAGGTAGGTGTTGTACGGCGAGCGGCGGTACATATCTGCGGGCACAACCGTCGGCCACCAGCTGGTGGCCGCCGCGGTATTCGCTTTTGCATACTGGAGGGTGGAATCTATCTGCAGATTCATGTTGGCAAACAGGCGGTTCCAAATGATGCCGGAGACGAGCCGCATATCGGTGGTACCGATGGTTTCGCGCTCTATGAGCGAGGCGATAGTGAGCGCTTCGGAGAGCGGTACCACGGCGGCCGTGCTCGTCGCGTAGTGATTCAGAACGTCTTGCGTAAAGCGCTCGTTCACGAGCGCCTGCACGGCCTGCGGCGCCATCCCGACGGTGACGAGGTACGTCCCGGGTGCAAACGAGCCCTCAACAAGCGGCAGCGACGAAGTCGCTGTGGCGGTGAGGAACTTCTTCTTCTGCGCGGCGTTCCACGAGAGCGCTTTCCCGAACATCTCCGCCGCCTGCTCCTTGCGCATCCCCGGCGCGATGGTGACGAACCGGCCGTCCGCCGCCGCGAGGTCCTGGTACGCCGCCGTTCCGGCGATAGTCAGCGCCAGCCACCGGAACGCGCTCCAGAGCGCGTTCCCGGTGTCCCCTACCGCCGCCGCAAGCGGAGAATTGGGATTCTCAAGAAACGCATTCACCTGCGGGTCTTCCACAATCAGCTTGTCCTTGGGATACACCGTCACGGGAAACGGCGCCGACGCGGACGAATGAGATTGTTCGTACTGAACGGAGAGCGTAAAAAAGAACGGGACGGCATACAGCACGGCACACGTGACGGCTACCGCGAGCGCGCCGCTCCAGAGCAACCGCGAGAAGCGGCTTTTCGTATTTTGTTGCGGACGGCTTTTAGAATCACTTGGTATTGTTTTCATATGAGCTCAAGCCGAGGGCATAAAGAGCAGGCTGACGAGTGCGAAGAGTATCGCGCTGTAGAGGCCCCACGTCGCCGCGACGAGGAAAAATGTTGGCCCCCCGAGAACGTAGATGAACAAGAACAGCAGCGCGAACGACTGGAGCACCATTTTCACCTTCCCCGTCGCGTTCGCCCCCGCGCTCCGGCCGTATGCGTACCGGTACACGGCCCGCGCGCTAAGGACAACCTCAAGGAAGATAATGAGCGCCGCCACGCCGATGCCTATGTACCGCGTGACGAGGATGAGCGCAGTAGAGCCGATGAGCAGTTTGTCGGCCAAGGGGTCGGCAATCTTCCCCCAGCGGGTTATCTGGCCGCGCGTGCGCGCCATCGCCCCGTCAAGCGCGTCGGTGAGCGCGGCGGCGGCGAACACCGCCGCGCCCCACGCATAACTCTGCACCAAGAGGAGCGTGATGACGATAGGGACGGACACGAACCGCACGACCGTCACCGAGTTCGGCGAGACCGAACGCGGAATGAGCCGCAGTATCGTGGCGCGCAAGAAGTCGTCGGCAATCTTCAGATGCGGCCCTGCTTGCTGTCTCGTGTGTCCGCTCATAGCTGTCTCTCTGTTATACACCATCGGGAAGCGTTCCCTCGCCTTTCTGCGCGCAAACTCGTGCACAAACAACCGGACACATTGCGATAATGAATAGTTCGTGGTACTATCAAGGGATGAAATCGCCCGATGTAGACCGACTGCGGAGCGAGAAGCCGATTTCTTTTTCAGACTTCTTGCAGTCATACAACGAGAATCTCCCCGCGGCGTTCCCGCGCGCCTCGCTCGCGCTCCTGCGCGAGTTCAAGAAAGCGAACGCGTCGCTCTTTAAGGAAGGCAACCTGTGGTCGCTTGACCAGCACCGCAAAAAAGTGATGGACTGGCTCACGTCACGGCAGCTGAAACAGCTCTGAGGATACCGCCTGCGGCACACCGCGGCCGTGCTACGCTGGAGGTATGGATACCCATCGGGTAGAAAGCAATTCCCTCCTCGCGCTCTTTCTCGGCGCCTCCATTCTTCTCTTTTTCGTCTTCGCGCCGTTCTTCGCGGCTCTGTCGCTCGCCGCAGTCTTTGCGATACTCCTCCACGCGCCGTACGAGAAACTGGTCCGCCTTTTCGGCGGATGGAAGAGCGCGGCCGCCCTGCTCACCGTCGGCGTGATGCTTATCTTCTTTATCGTACCGCTCTTCTTCCTGGGAACGCAGATCGCCCAGGAAGCGCACGGGCTCTACACGGGAATGAACGGAAACGGAGCGCAGTACGTGCAAACGCTCCAGACGGCGGCTGAGCATCCGCTCCAGCAGATATTCCCCGGCTTCGTATTCAACTTGAATGCGTACATCGGGAACACGCTTGTCTTCATCTCGGATAATCTCGGGTCGCTCATCTACCAGACGCTGTACGTGCTCTTTGAAACATTCCTGATGCTCTTCGCTCTCTTCTTCTTCCTGCGCGACGGACGCGGCTTCCTCGCGGCATTCGCGCGGATAAGCCCGTTCGGGAAAGATACGACAAACGACATTCTGGACAAGATGTACCGGACCATCCAGGCGGTGATGCAGGCGACGCTGTTCGTGGCGCTTGCCCGCTGGATATGTCTCGGCATCGCGTTCACGCTCTTCGGCATACCGAATGCGCTCCTCTGGAGCAGTGTCGGCGCCCTTCTCGGAATGATTCCCGGCGTCGGGACGCCCGTCGCCCTCGTCGGCGCGGTCGCGTATCTGTACCTCCTCGGCAATCTTCCCGCCGCGGTTCTCCTCGCACTGCTTGGCATCGTCATCGTCGTGCTTGTGGACAACTTGCTCACGTCGTACTTCTTCAGCAGGGGACTCCAGGTATCGCCGGTGTTTATCCTGTTCTCGCTCCTCGGCGGCATCGTCTTCTTCGGGCCGGTCGGGTTCGTACTCGGGCCGCTCATTCTTTCAGTATTCCTCTCCGTCATCCGCGTCTACGGCCGCGAAGAAAATAGGGCCTGATGGCCCGCAGAAAACGCGGCCGCCCCTCTCGGGGCGGCCGCGTTTCTTTCTCTCTTATTCCCTATTGCGTCCAACCGCTCATCATCCCGTAGCCGTAGCCACCGTAGCCGTTTCCATAACTTCCGTGGAGCATCCCGCGCAGTTCGCCGAACTGCACGCCGCACCAGAAGATGAAGATGGCGACCAGAATCTTGATGGCAATATGCGCCCAGTGATGGCGTCCGTGCCAGCAGTGGCCGCAGTGGCCGCACCCTTCCCGCCCCTCTCTCATTTCTTTTGTCTCCGTATCCATATGCTTTGTATTACAGAATATAGGGTCAGTATACACGATGAACGCCTATCAAATAAAGCTCCAACTGTCCATCCTTAAGGAGGATGACGATGCTGTCTGGGTATGTATGCTCTCCCGCTAAAGGTTACGCCGGTACTGGAAGACGTGGGGAGTATTGAACCCCCGCTACTGCCCCCGCCAGACGAGGAGAATAAACAGTACACTCCATCCGAAAACGGTACGCATAACTTTCTTTTATCGTAGCATAAGGTGGATGTCATTTTCTCTTTCTCCCGCGCAACGGTATACTGCCGACCACCATGACCCCGCGTGCCCGCCCTCCCCTTGTCCTGACTATTTCCGCCCTCGCCGTGCTGGCGGGAATGCTCCTTGTGCTTCAAGGAAGAACGGCGCCTGCCGTCCGACCGTCTCCAGGCAACGAAACACTCTATGCCGAACTCCCAATACACGCGACGCAAACGGTCCCTCCCGCGACGGCGTCCACAACGGAGGTTGCCCTGCCGATTTTGGTCTACCACATCGTCCGGCCGAGCTACCCGAGCGACAGCGCGGCCGTGCGGGCGCTCGCCCAGACGCCGGAAGTCTTTGACGCACAGATGCAGTACCTGAAAGACGCCGGCTACCACGTCGTATCGTTTGGCGCGCTTGAGAACTATTTCCGCGACGGCACCCCGCTCCCTGCTAAACCGGTCATCATTTCGTTTGACGACGGCTGGGGCGACCAGTTCAACTACGCCTTCCCCATTCTGGAGAAGTACCAGTACACGGCGACCTTCTTCGTCTTCACAAACCCGATAGGCAAGGGCGGCTTTATGACCTGGGACGACTTGCGGACGCTCGTGAAGGCCGGTATGACCATCGGCAGCCATTCGCGCTCGCATCCATACCTGACGAAAATCACCGACCCCGCCGTCCTCTGGAACGAAATAGACGGAAGCAAGAAGCTCCTGGAACAGAACCTCGGCATCACGGTCAACGAATTCGCCTATCCGTTCGGGCAGTACAATGCGACGACCACGGCGCTCGTGCGGCAGGCCGGCTACCGCTCCGCCCGCGGCGACTTCTACACCGGCAAACAGTTCTCCAACCGGCTCTATATGCTAAGCGCGCTGAATGCGCCTACGACGCTGGCGCAGTTTGAGCGGCGGTTCCCTGCTCAATGAGTTCCCAATCGCGCGGGAAAAGATGCCGGGCGATGTTGAATATGCCGTACGCCATAAACGGCGCCGCAAACACGTCAATGGAATAATGGATGTGCGCAAGCAACACCGCCACGCCGAAGACGAACGACAGCACGAAGAAGATGATGCGCGCCAGCCGTTCCCGCCAGAAAATAAGCGCCATCAGAAACGGCAAGGCGGTGTGTCCAGAAAAGAAGAAGCCGGTCTGGAAATTGAGATAGAGATAGATACCGTCAAAGATGCCCGCACCCGGGTTGATATTGCCCGGGTAAATGCCGACGTGCGTCAGCGAGACGAACAAGGCGCGAATGGCGATGAAAAGCGCGACCGCCTTGAGACTGAAGAGGACGTGGCGCGGGCGCAGGAGCACGAAGAGCGACCCCGCGAGGATGCTGATGAGCGCGCCTTCCACAATGATGAAATTCAGGTTCACCACCGGCAAATTATCCAGGAGCAAGTCTCCCACGTAGGTAGAGGTCGGCCGGAGCGAATACGCGAGCTCATACAAATTGGCGAAATGCTCGGCGACAAACGCGCCGGCAAGCAGGAGGAGAGCGCCGAGGAGCGAGTACCGGTACGCCGGACCGAATATATCTCGCAGGGTGAAAGCATCAGTGTGTCGTGTCTCCATAGCGGCCGATGATAGTACGAAGTGTAGCAGACCGGCGGACGCGAACGGCCTGTTGACAAGAAACTGCAGGTCTGCTATTCTGTGTGCATCAACCAGCGCTGGATCCAAAGAAGTGGGATCGAGCTTCTCTCTTCGGCTACTGATTTGATACCTTAGTCACACACACTATCTACTGCAGTATGCAAAACGGTACAGTCATCAAGAAGAACCAGAACGGCTTCGGCTTCATCAAAGTTGATGGAGCCGCGGATGGCGCGAAGGACCTTTTCTTCCACTCTAACGAGCTCCAGAACATTTCGTTTGACGAGCTCCAGGAGGGAGACAAAGTCTCGTTCACCATCGGCGACAGCCCGAAGGGCCCGAACGCCCTCGGCGTCAGCAAGGTCTAAGCAATTAGATTGAGCAGAAATCGCCCCGCGAAAGCGGGGCGATTTCTATGTGGTGTAGTGCTTCACGCACCGGCAGCCGTAGGGCTTGATATGCTCGTCAAAATATTCCTCTCCGTAATCGTAGGTGAACTCTTCCCCCGCTTTGATGCTTTTTATCGCGTCAATGAAAATGCGCCCGCGCTCTATTTCCGGTTCGCAGTTGGGTGTGCAGGAGTGATTGATGTACCGCGCGATGTTTGAGCGCGCCGCGCCGTCAATGGTCTTGCGGGAGTTCACCTCAAAGAGATACTTGCTCCGGCTGGTGTACTCCTCGGCCGTGGTGAGCGTCCGGCCGGCGTATTCAATGATGCGCTCCCCTTTTTTGTACGGGCGTGTCGCGAAGAGGCCGAGTCCGGCACTCGCTCTCCCCACCCGAACACCGTCGGGGTATGTTAGTTTCTTTCTCGCCATACCGTTTCGTCTCTCCGGTATAGCATTTCTCCGGCGCTATTTCCACTCAATGAGCTTCCCCGCTTTGAGTTCCATAGCATCGGCGCGGCGCACGTAGCGCCAGTTCCCTTTCGGCACGAGGAAATAATGCTTGCGTTCGGCGAGCGCGTCGGCGACGTTCCAGAGATCCGTCTCGGCGGTGAGCCACGCCGCGCCGATGCGGTCTGCCCCCGACGGGGCGCCGATGCGGTCTGCCCCCGACGGGGCGCCGATGCGGCGCATATCGAGCGGCTTGGAGTAGCACTCCAGTGTCTTCTCCCGCGTCTCGTTCATAAACCACTCGTGGAAATACGAGAGCGCGAGCTCGCGCGGCGTCCGGTACACGGGGTCGCGGAAGCGGAGCACGGCGTGATTCGTCTTGCTGATGGCGCCATAGCGCCCGCCGCGCGCATACAGCGCCACGACGTGGTCCACGTCGCCCTTCCCCATCCGCGACGACAGATTCATGATAATCGGCGGCTCGCCGTGGACCCAGAGCGCGGCGGCGGCAAGCAGAGCGCCCTCAATGCAGTGCGCCTTCTTCTCGCGCAGGACGCGGCGCGGGGACATATGCGTATCACCGCTCTTCTCCAGATTGAACGGGAGCGTGTCCAGGAAATCCTGAATCTTCGCCGGCGTAGAGAGCCGCGAGAGCGTCTCATACTCACCGCGATTGAATCCGGATTTGGCGCGAGTGAGATGCTTCATCCCGTTAGAGATAGGAAACGCTTCAGTCTGTTTTTTAGATATCGTTTCCCCATCCCGGTTTTTAGATACGTCTCCCGAGCCGTTGCGTCGTTTAGATTGCGGCATGCTTCGTAATATACCAGTTCGTAGGGGCGGTGGCGTTTCGTCCACCCGCGTGGGGCTGTCTGGTGCTGGCTGAAGCGTTTCCGTAAATCATTCGTGACACCGGTGTACCAATAATCACTTGTGAGGCTTCTGATGACGTACACATAGCACATGTTGTCATCTCTAACGGGATTCATCCCGAAATGATACCGCATAAAAAGAGCGCGCCCCGAGACGGGGCGCGCTCTTTTTATATGTCCTAGTATTGAAGCGCGAGCGGGGTACTCGTATCGCCGGTGACGAGCGCCGCGAGCGCGGCCTGCGTCTTAGGAATGCGGTTGATAGCCACGTACCCGACGACGCGGACCGTGACGCCGCTGCAGACGCCGAGCACTTGTGCCGCGTTCCGCTTCCCCTTATCGGCGGTCGTATAGTCGGCGTTCGTCGGGAGCAACACGTCAACACGGTCGGTGTAGTGGGCATTCATCGTGTCTGCGATGACGCGATACCCGATGTGCGGCGCGACGACGTCATAGCCGCAGGTATCTGTGGATGACGCGGACGAGCCGTCAATCTCTATGATGGTGCCGAACGGCAAGGTGCCGGCGAGGTCCGGAGAGCGCGCCGCGACGACTTCCGGATTGGAATACGCGCCGGAGGCGGTCTCAAGCGGGCTGCTGTCGGTCTGTGCCGGGACGGCATTGTACGCGGTGAGCGTCACCGTATAGCTCGGTACCACCGGCACGGCCGCATACGCGGGCGCGGCGCCGCCGGACAAAAGCAAAAACCCCATCAGGGCTGTGAGTGATAGCATTGGATGTAGTTACCGAAATAGCTAGGAGCTACCTCGTTATTTTCATCTTAGCATATTGACAATATGCTGTCAATAGGTTGAAAACTAGAATTCCTGGAGATGCGCAAGCACGTTTACGATGACCGAGGCCTTAGCGCTGGTGCCGTAGCTGTTCACGCAGTCAATCGCGTACACGGTCTGGGTCGTAATGGAATCAGTTGTGCCTGCGGAACTAAGACCGGTCTTCGGCCATCCCGTGGATGTGGGGTTTTTGGTAACGGTGCAGGAAGTCGCATCTGCGGATGACCACGCGATTGATACGTTATTCGGTGTCGCCGGATTCACGCGCGCGGTACCGGTTTGGCCGTTCACGGTAAATGTCGTGACTGACGGGACGATGACCGTCACCGTCGCATTGGCGGGCGGCGGCGGGCCGTAGGTGCCGCCGGTGCAGGTGAGCGCGTAGGAGGTGGTGGGAGGACTTGGAGGAACCGTAGCACTTACTCCCGTTGAATTGGAGATTGCACCGCCAGTGTTGAAACCGCTTCCGCCGGAGCACGATGTCGCACAAGTAGACCCGCCTGGGACCGACCACGTAAGCGTCGTGTTCTGCCCCTGATTCACTGTGCTCGGCGTCGCGGTAAGCGTGGAGGTGCAGGCCTGAACCGGAACGCCTTGAGTGCCTGTGCCGCTGTCAGTACAAGTAGCGGTCGTACTGCTGTGCGTGATGGTATCGGTTACCGTAACCGATGCGCTCTTCTGTCCGGCCGTGATGTAGGTTTTCTGGACCGAGGCTGTGGAGCCGGAAAGACCATCAGTACCAGTCCACGAGTAGGTGTATGAACCCGACCCGCCCACGGTTGAGGAACTCCACGTGACCGGCTGATTGACGTACGGGCTTGCGGGGGAACCCGTACACGTGGTGACTATCTGGCCGGCGCAAATGGCCTGGCTGGAACCGGTCACACCGTACGTGGAACCGTTGGTCGCCGTCCCGCTCGCGCTTATCCACCCTACCGGCGTGGAGCCCCATGCATACCCTGTCCAGCCGCAGGTCGGGCTCTGCACCATACCGTAGGAAGAGCCGTCGCTCGCGGTGCCCGAAAGCGATATCCAGCCGTCCCAGCCGCCGCTGTTGCCGTCAAGTGCGCCACTGCAGGCGTTTTTGTTGGCGAATGCCGCACACGCGAGCGCCCAGCCGGTGACTTTCCCGGTTACGAAATTGACTGCGGGAGCAGGGTGCGAGCCGTCAGATGCATTGAAGCTTATCCAGCCGATATTTGACGACCACGCGTAGCCGGAGAGTGCTCCGCTCACACTATCTTCGGACACGCCGTAGCCCGGACCGCTGAAGCTGATCCAGCCCGTGTTTGAGGACCACGCGTAGCCGGAGAGCGACATTGCGGACGCGTTCGCAGTGCCGTGCAGGGTCAGGAGAACCCCGAGCGCAACAATGACCAGCACCGGCAGAGAGGAGCGGAGGCGGCGGAGCAGTGGCGCAGATGACATATTATTTTTTCGGCGTCAGCGATTCCAATACCGCGTTTGTGTCGGCCGGTGTCGGCGCAGGAGGAGACACCGACGCAGACGTCGTCCCCGCCGCGGGAGCGGGCGTGAGTTCGTTTAGTACCGTCGGCGCAGCCGGAGTACTCGTCGCGGTGAGTGAGTTAAGCACATCCTGCCGTGCGGGCTGTCGCCCCGAGACAAACGGGAACCAGCCGGCGACCCAGCTCGCCCAAAGCCACCCGAGAAGGATAACTACGACGAGCATCAGCACTAAGAGGTACGGTTTTCCGGAGGAAGTTTCCATATGATTATCCTTTCATACAGTATACCTGGTGGTTCGGTTTGGCATTTGGATGTTGTGGAGAACGGTTCCCTATTTCTTCGCCGGCGGAGGGGTGTTCACGACGGGAGCAGTACCCGTGGTGCTTGCCATGCCAGTCGGGACGGCCGTCGTCGCCATACCGGTGACCGTGACGGTGGCCGCGTCAAAGGAGGACGCTGTTGAGACGTCCTTGCCGGCGTCAACCGTGACCATATCGCCCGCCTTGAGGTCGGAGAGCATAATTGTCGTCTGCGTGACGGGCATCGGCATTGGCGGCGGGGTTGCGGTGGTGGACGTAGCGGATTTCTGTACGGCTTTCTGATATGCCGCCATCTCCTGCTGGAAGACCGTCGGGTCAACCGGTGTACTCTTCACTATCTTGGTGGAGCTTGTCACCGTAACGGTGCGCGTGGCCGGTGTGGTCACAAACGGATTCGGCGATTGCGGCGTGTTGAGCGTGATGGTGTTGCCGGAGATGCCCTGTATCGTGCCGGAAACGGAGGTCATCGCCATCTGCGGCGGAAACGCTTCCTTCGCTTTGGTGAGTATTGCCGAGTATTGGTACCCCGCCCCGGCGTAGCCGATGACGCCGCCAATGATGAGCGCAATGATAACGCTGATGAAAGATGTTTTGGTCATAGGGCTAGTATATCGTGGTTATTTTTTGTACTGAGGCCGGGCTGTGGAAATGTCCGTTCATTTCTTTAATAACTCTTGGACTTGTTGCTGTAACGCTTCTATTTCTTTCTGTAGAGTGTCAATTGTTTTTTGTTGGGCGTTGATTTTACTATCCAACGCCTGTACGCCTACTAAGGCGACACCGGCAGGGTCAATGGTTGAAATTGATTTATTATTGTCGCCCAATCCGAAGATTGAGTAGAAATCTTCGGCGACAGGACCGATATGTTTAGCACCTGTGTCCGTTTTATACACCCATTCGGTAATAGGCAGTTGATCGATTTTGCCTAATATTGATTGCGCGTCAACAGGAGTAAAGTTTTCCTTCAAGTTGCGGCTGGAACCGTTCACCCAATTGGCACCCGATGTATACTCACCATGGCTTCCCTGAAAATCAACACCTGATGCGCCATAGCCTTGGACGCCAGTCCAGCCGTAGCCGGATACGCCGATGCCGCCGGAACCGTAGGAGTTGCTACCGCTACCGGCGACGCCAACGATGCCCTCGCCGTAGACTCCGTCCTGGCCGCCCTGGCCGTGGACGCCATAGCTGGTGCCCCAGCCGTAGGTGCCGGTAAAGCCGCCCTCGCCATAAACGCCATAACCGCCGCTACCATTGCCAGCGATATTGCCGTAGACACCATAGGCGGTGCCATTGCCGTAGACGCCATAGCTGCCGCTACCGTAGACACCTTGGCCGGTACCGCTACCATAGACGCCGATAGGACCGCCAGTGCCGGTTACACCATAACCTCCGGTCGTACTAATACCCGTGACGCCGTTTGTGTTACCAACGACCCGTTGAGCATCGAATTCTCCAGCGTAAGGAGTTGTGATGTAGCCGGCGTTGTTGGCGAGCTGACTCACATTCGTCAGGTTCCCGGAGGTCCATATCCTCTGCCAACCGCCGGTGAAGCTGTCGCCGTTCTGGATGCGGTAATAGAAATCACTGGGGTTATAGAAATTGCCGAGAAGCTGGAAGCCGTAGTTGTTCGCCGTGTTGACGTGGCGGAGGTTGAGGAGCGCCCACCAGGAGGTGTAGGGGACGTTGGTACCGGTATAGCCGTTATAGAATCCGGAAGACAACCAACTGTTTGGATCGCTAATCGACGTCGTCTTGGTGCTGTTGTCGCCGTAGACGATGCGCGAGATATCAACACCGCTAAGCGTTGCGGCGTTGCCGCCGCTTGAGGACGGCCAGCTCGTGATGCAGGAGCCGCTGAGGCAGATAGACCCAGCGACGTCCAGCTTCCCCGCTGGATTCGTCGTCCCGATACCGACATTACCGCTCCCATTGATGTAGAGCCGTGAAGCGCCCCCGTTAGCTTGGAAGAGGTCAAGGAAATTCCAGAAGCGGAACTGCTCGCCATCGCCGGTTGTATTATGTATCGCATGATTCGTGTCGCCGGGTCCGGCCAGATACAGATAATTTCGCTCTACTGATATGTCGCCTGAGACGTCAAGCTTCACTCCCGGGCTATTCGTCCCAATACCGACGTTGCCGCCGGAGAGTGCCAGTGTCGGCGTTCCTTGTGAACCGCTAAAGTTCCACGGGAAAAAGCCTAGCGTATTCGTATTCTGGACATACCCCATTTGCCAAACATAATTACCCTGTCGAATAAATGCCAGAAGGGCTTTAGCTGTATCGGCTGGACGGGTTAAGTTAACCATGCCGTAAGTATTACCGTTATCAATTCCCGAATCGCCGATGCTTAACACCGGCTGAGCAGTTGTACCGTCTATCTCAAGTTTAGCCCCCGGGCTCACCGTCCCGATGCCCACGTTGCCGGACTGGACGATGAGGCCGTTGGTCGCGCCGCCCGTGTTGAGGAGGAGACCGCCGGTCTTCGCCTGCGCGTTTGCGCTCGTGTCAAGCGGCGCGGATGCGTCGCCGTTTGGCGGCGAGGTAGACGGCTGGGTGAAAGCGAACGCCTGGACGCCGATAGACAAGAGAACGGCGCCGACGACGAGTGCGATTTGCGAGAGATGATGCCGGAGGTTCATTGCCGCTTTTTTATACTCTCGCAGTATACCCTTCCTCAAGAAACGGGCACCGGGTCAATAGCCGGAAATGTGGATAGCGGACGTCAATTGACGTCCGCCTCCGGAACCTCTTTCACTACCATTTTGCGAGCCAGGTAAAACGTGACGCAGGCGACCGCGATGCCGATGACTGCCCCGCCGATAATATCCAACGGGTAGTGCACGCCCGCTGCGACGCGGCCGATGGTGATGACCGCCGCCGCGATGAAGAACCACGTGCCCCACGTCTTATTGTAGAAATAGAGCGCCGTCGCCATCGCAAAGAAGAACGTCGCATGCCCCGAGGGGAACGACCATGCGCTGTCGGTGAACAAATTATGCACATTGGGGAGCGCATTGAACGGCCGCACCCGGTGGTAGAAAAAACGGATGACCTCAGCCACGCCGAACCGGGAGACGACGCTCGCGATAGAGGTCACCCAGAATATTTCCCACTTCTTCCGCACCGGATAGCTTGAGAAGTAGACGGTGACGAAGAAAAGAATGCCGACGATGTACGCCAGATACGACGCGCAGAAGACAATGAGCCAATCAAGCACGGGTGAATGCCCCGCAAGACTGTTCAGGGCGTAGAAGAGCTGGGTATCAAGAGCCATCATAGTGACAAATTTTTTATTATATTAATGCATCGGCACGAGGGAACCGACGACGACGCCCATAATAATAGCCGCACCGCCCAGAAGCGCCATCCGCGCGCCGCGCCAGACCATCGGCAGGCGCGAGAAGCGAGCGCTCGCCATCCCGACGATGAAGAGCGCGATGATGGAGACGCCGATGGAGGTCGCGAGCGCGACCCACGTGCCGAAGATGAGGTACGGCAGAAGCGGAATGAGCGCCGCGACGACGAACGTGACGAACATCACCGCGCCGGCGGCGACAGACGGACCGTCGGCGACGTCGGCCTTGCTCGCATACTCCTCCGCCGATTCCTCGGAGAGGAAATTCCCCACCGCCATGGAGAACGCTTCCACAAAGGCGTAGACAATGCCCGTCAGAGCCAAGGTCGCGTGCGGCGCGCCCGCGACATCAATGCCGGCGAGGAGCCCGACGGTGGAGACGAGACTGTCGGTCACGCCGAACACGATGGTGCGCAGATAGAGCGCGGGCGATTTCATAAAAAGGATCATAGCATGCGCCACACCGTTGTTTCCCCAAAAGAAAACCCGGCCGCGTTGCGCGGCCGGGCGTCGCTCCAAGGCGGAGCTTAACCGGGGAAAACGATCCCGGCGGCTTCGTAGTCTTCGCGATACGGTCCGTAGGTATCCGGAGCAACGAACGCCAGCACAACTTCGCCGGATTCATTGCGCACGCTGTCGAGCTTTCCCCGAAACTTCAGGGAGAGGACCGAGAGCAATCCCCCGGCGAGGGCAAATCCGGTACTTTCGCCGCCGATGATTTTTTTCCCGGGGTCATCCGGAGCATGTTGCCAGAGAGCCGCGCTGAAGGTGAGCGACTCGTGCAGACCGACGTAATTCACGTCGTCGGCGAGCATACGCCACGGCAATCCGGGTTTTCCGCCGAGATGGAGACCGATTTCGGTGCGGACACCGCCGACGGAACCATAAGGCTCAACAGCAACCGCCACACAATGCAACCGGTGGGGCCGTGCCCGATTTTTGAATGCCTCTTTCAGCGAGAGAACCGTTCCGGAAAAAGTCCCGCCGCTGCCGACGCCGCACACCAGAATGCCGAGCTCCGGCAACTGCCGCGCGATTTCAGTTCCTATGTCCATATAGGAATCGGGATTATCGGGATTCCAGTACTGCTGTGTGTACCAGTAGCCGTGCCGGCGCGCGAGATCTTCCGCCCATTTCATCGCGTGGACCGCATTGTCGGCGAATTCAAGTTCAATGCGTTTGTTCGCACGCAACCGGGCAATTTTCCCCGGCTGGAGCGAACGCGGTACGACGGCGAGAACACGCTTGATCGGGAAGTCCGGCGCCAGCACGAGCAACCGCTCAACTACCCAGGCAAGCCCTTCGCCGAAGTTCCCCGATGTGGACTCCACGATGGTGTCCGTACTGAGGTACTCGCCGCGTTCAATGCCGCGTGCGATGATGCCGCCGGCCGGCCATACCTTAATGTTCTTGACCTCGTTTTCGTAGCCGATGACGGCATGCAAGCGAATCCGATTTTCAAGACAAAATTCGTCCCACGGCCTCGGAAGCACCTGCCGGTCTACTTCAACCACCCGAGGCACAGCACGACCATTGTTCAGGTCGTACCATGTTGCATCCATTACTGTGTTCATTCCGTTCTCCTCTGAAAAATGGAAACAAAAGAAGGCGTTGTTGTGCCCTTCTTAACCGTAAAGGGCTCCCGGCTGGAGCATACTCCCTCCCCGCCGCGGACGCCACTTTTTGCAGTATGGGCGGGATGCCCTATACTGCCCGTATGGATTCATCAACACCCCAGCCCGCCAAGCTCATCACCGTTGACGGCGTCACCTATGAACGGATTCCCATCAAGGTGCCGCGCCTGATTGAGTTTGGCGAGAATCTTGAACAGGTCATCAAAGCGTATCTCCTGCCCCACTACCAAAAGGGCGACTGGGTGGCGCTCTCCGAGAAACTTATCTCTGTTTCGCAGAATCGCGTCCGGCACATCTCTACGGTGAAGGTGACGTGGCTCGCGCGCTTCATCCAGAAGGGCGTGAAGAAGCATAAAAATATGACGGCGTGGAACAATCCGGCGAAAATCCAGGTCGCGATAGAAGAGGCCGGCGTGTGGCGGATTCTCCCGGCGATGGTCATCGGCGCTCTCGGCAAACTCGTCGGCATCCGCGGACTCTTCTGGATTATCGCGGGAAACCGCGTCTCGGAGATTGACGGCTTCATCCCCGAGGATATGTATCCGTACACCGAGTGGGCCGTGCTCCCGCCGCCGGACCCGCAGGGCGATTGCGACCGCATTGAACGCGACCTCGGGATACCGAACATCACCGGCGATATGAATTTCATCGGCGTAAAGATTCTGGGGGTAAGCTCGGGCGTCGGTATGGATAAGAAAACCGTGCGGAAGATTTTGCTGGACAATCCGCTCGGACAGGGCAATAAGATGACGCCGTTCTGCCTCGTCCGCCGCGCCGGCTAAACACACTATGCATCTGCGCAGCAGGATAAAGCGATACGTGCCGTGGCCGCTCCACTACCTGTACCGGAAGCTGTACTACGCGCCGCAAGACCTTCCCGCCATCGCCGGATTCCTCTTTCATACAACCGCATCGCCGACAACCTTCGGCGAGCGCCTGCGGCTCGTCGGCGCGTTCTACCGCATTTCCTACCGGGTGGACTGCCCGCACACGGAGCACGAGCTCATCACCATCGCGCGCGCCATCCTCAATCTCGGCACCAACGTCCCGGGTGTCATCGTTGAAGCGGGCGCCTACCACGGCGGAAGCACAACGAAGCTGAGTCTGGTCGCGAAGCTCGCCAAGCGGAAACTCGCGGTCTTTGATTCCTTTGAGGGGATGCCGGAAAACACCGAGGCGGGCGGCGCGAGCATCTACGGGCGCGAGCACCACTTCCCGAAAGGAAGCCACGCCGTCGGCCTGGAAGAAGTCCGGCACAACGTCGCGACGTACGGCGACAGCTCCCGCGTGAGTTTCCATAAAGGGTGGCTGAGCGACACTCTGAAAGACTTCACCGAGCCGGTCGCCGCCGCGTGTATGAACGTGGACCTCGCCCAGTCCACCAAAGACTGTTTGAAATATTTGTATCCGCTCACGAGCGCGGGCGGCGTGATTTTCTCGCAGGACGCGCACTTCCCCTGGATTATTGAACTCCTCGGCGATGCGGCGTTCTGGGAAAAGGAACTCGGGGTACCGAAGCCGGTAATACGGAATCTCGGCTCCTCAAAGTTCGTCGCCATCCCGCGCTAGCCGTTCATCTGTGCATTACGGCGCCGACATACGGCGCGTGATGCTACTATGAAAGTGCTCGCGCTTCTATGGACCCGATTTTTATAGCGAACATTGTCGCGCTGCTTTTTTCCTTCTTTGTCGTTGGAGCAATTCTCGGTGCCGTTTTTTCAAAACCGGAGACGAGGAAAACACTCCTCACGGAGACCGCGCGGCGGCTTCGCGTGCTTATGTTCGGGTGGGAATTCCCGCCCTTTAATAGCGGCGGCTTGGGTGTCGCCTGCCACGGACTCGTCCGCGCGCTCTCCGGCAAAAATCTGGACATCACCTTCGTTATGCCGAAGCGCCTGCCCGACGCAGTCCCCTACGCGAAAATGGTTTCGGCTGAAATAGAAAAAATAACCGGCTCTTCGGTTAGTTATTCGGTTAATTCCCCCGTTACTCCCTATGTTTCCAGCGAATCGTACGCAAAATATACGGACGGCACGCCGGTGTACGGTTCGGACCTCGTGAGCGAGGCGAGGCGCTATGCGCAGTTTGGCGCAAAAATAGCGGCGCAGGAACCGCACGACATTATCTACGCGCACGATTGGCTCTCCTTCGGCGCCGGAAGAGCCGCGAAACGCGTCTCCAAGAAACCGTTCATCGCCCACGTACACTCCACCGAGTTTGACCGGGTAGGCGGCGATACTGTAGACCAAAACATTTACGACCTTGAACGCGCCGGAATGCACGAAGCCGACCGTGTTGTCACCGTGTCGGGCAGGACAAAAGACATCGTCGTCGGGCGCTACGGCGTACCGAAAAACAAAGTGCAGGCGGTGTGGAACGGCATTGACGGCACGACGGCGCCCGCCCCCGATCCTTCCGTTCCGGCACGGCTTTCGGCGCTGAAGAAAGCCGGGTACAAGATTGTCCTCTTCATGGGGCGCATCACCATCCAAAAAGGCCCGGATTATTTTGTACGCGCGGCGCGGCGCGTCATTGACCGCGACCCGAACGTGCTCTTCATCCTTGCCGGCTCCGGCAATATGGAGCGGCAAATGATGCACCTTGCCGCGTCGCTTGGGATCGCCGACAAAATGTTGTTCCCGGGATTTTTGCGCGGGGCGGAGCAGCACGAGGCCTACGCGCTCGCCGACCTGTTCGTGATGCCGTCGGTCTCCGAACCGTTCGGGCTCGCGGCTCTGGAAGCTATGCGGATCGGGACGCCGGTTATCGTCTCAAAACAATCCGGCGTCGCCGAGGCAGTCAGCAATGCCCTCCAGGTGGACTTCTGGGACGTTGAGAAGATGGCGGACCTCATACTCTCCGTGCTTGAATCTCCCGCACTGCGCGATGCACTCTCAAAAAAGGGTATCGCCGAGGCCGCCGGCCTGACCTGGGACCGTTCGGCAGACGAGGTGCGAACGCTTATAGATCAACTCGTACCTGCTTAATATGACGTCGGTCTGCCTCTATCTGCAAATACATCAACCCTACCGCCTGAAGCGGTACACGGTCTTTGACATCGGTCATGACCGCGACTATTTCAATGAGAACGGCGAGAACGATCTCAACAACCGCCGCCTGATGCGCAAAGTCGCCGAGAAATCCTATCTGCCGACCGCTGCGCTCCTGCTCCGGCTTCTGGAGGCGCATCCCGAGTTCAAGGTCTCTCTCTCCTTCTCCGGCGTCGTCCTGGAACAGATGGAACGCGACGCTCCGGAGGTGCTTGCACTCTTCACGCGGCTGGTCGCGACCGGCCGCGTTGAAGTGCTCGGCGAAACGTACTATCACTCGCTCTCCTTCTTCTACTCGCGCGCGGAGTTTGAGCGGCAGGTGGCACTGCACCGCGAACTCATCCGGCGGCTTTTCGGCGTTAGTCCGCGTGTCTTCCGCAACACCGAACTGGCGTACCGTAACGACCTGGGCACCTGGGCCGATGCGCACGGATACGCGGGTGTCATCACCGAGGGCTGGGACCCTGTTCTCGGGTGGCGAAGCCCGAATTACGTCTATCGCCCGCAGGGCGCGAAAAATGCGCGGCTCCTCCTCAAAAACTATCGTCTCTCGGACGACATCGCATTCAGATTCTCATCGCAATCCTGGGCGGGGTGGCCGCTGACGACCGAGAAATTCGGCCAATGGGTGGCGGCGGCGGAGGGCGATACGGTGAACCTCTTTATGGATTTTGAAACTTTTGGCGAACATCAATGGGAATCAACCGGCATTTTCAATTTCCTTGAACACCTGCCGAACGAACTCCTCAAGAATCCGCGCGTTGATTTCAAGACGCCCTCGGAAGTCATCGCCGCATACGAACCGAAAGATGAAATTGACGTCCCCTCCATCCTCACGTGGGCGGACACCGACCGCGACCTCACCGCCTGGGTCGGCAACGACCTTCAGCGCTCCGCCATCGGCACGCTCTATGGTATGGAAACGGGCGTGCTCGCGCGCAATGATGAAAAACTTACCGAGGATTGGCGCCGCCTCCAGACATCCGACCACTTCTACTATATGTGCACGAAGTGGTTCGCTGACGGCGATGTGCACGCGTATTTCTCACCCTACTCAACTCCCTACGACGCGTACTCGTCCTATATGAGCGCGCTGAAAGACATGGAACTGCGCCTCCGGACGGCTCCGGTCGGTTCACCATAATCGCTATGCGCGCTCTTATCCTCGGCAACGGTTCGCTCCTCGTCACACTTGATGCGACCGGCGAGGTCCGCGACCTCTATTTCCCCCATGCCGGACTGGAGAATCATACCGGCGGCGATACCCGGCACCGAATCGGCGTATATTGCGACGGCGCGCTCTCGTGGCTTTCGGAAGACCCGCGGTGGGAAATACAGGTGTCCTGCGAGGAGGACTCCCTTGAGAGCCGCATTACCGCGAAGAATCCGGCGATTGAGGTTGAACTCGCGTTCCGCGATATCGTCTACAACGAGAGTTCAATATTCCTCCGCCAGATTACGGTCACGAACCGCGCCGCACGGGCGCGGGAGATTAAGTTGTATCTCGGGCATAAATTCACCATCGGCCAATCCCACGGCGGCGAAACCGCCTACTTTGACCCGGCGACCAAAGTCATTATCCACTACAAGGGTAAACGCGCCTTTCTCATAAATGCGGAGTGCGACGGGGTGCCGTTCTCGGACTATGCCATCGGCATTACGCACTTTGAAGGAAAGCAAGGCACGTACCGCGACGCGGAAGACGGGGCGCTCTCAAAAAATCCGATTGAACACGGGCATGTTGACTCGGTCATCGGGTTGTATAACCGGTACGAGGCGGGAGCAGAAAAGCAGGTCCGCTACTGGCTTGCGGTCGGCGATTCAATTGAACGGACGCTGGAACTGAACGCGTATGTGCTCAAGAAGAGTCCCGAGCACCTCGTGAAGACCGCCGGGAATTATTGGCAGGCGTGGATTAACCGGTACCCGTGGAGTTTCTATCGTATGTCTCCCAAGACCGTAGCACTTTTCAAGAAATCGCTTATGTTCGTACGCGCGCACGTGGACGACGGCGGCGGCATCATCGCTTCCGCCGACGCGGCGGTTCTGCAATTCGGAGAAGACACGTACGCTTATGTCTGGCCGCGCGACGCGTCCTACGCGGCGCTCGCGCTTGACCATGCCGGCGACACCAATGTCGCGGAACGGTTCTTCAATTTCTGCAACGCGGTCATCAGCAAAGACGGATATTTCATGCACAAATATCTGCCCGACCGTTCGCTCGGCTCTTCGTGGCACCCGTGGATACGGGACGGCGTAGAACAATTACCCATCCAGGAAGACGAGACGTCACTCGTCATCTGGGCGCTCGCCAAACACTATACGCACAGCCACGACCTGGAGTTCATAGAATCCCTCTACAATTCTCTCATAGAAAAGGCGGCGAATTTTATGGCGGCGTACCGCGACACCGCAACCGGACTCCCGAAACCGTCGTACGACCTCTGGGAACAGAAGCACGGCGTCTCAACGTTTACTTCCGCCGCCGTGTACGGTGCACTCTCGGTCACCGCCGACCTTGCCGGCATTCTCGGGAAGGAAGACCGCAAGCAATTCTACCTCGCCGCCGCCACCGAGGTTCGCGAGGGAATCCTGACCCATCTGTTTGACCCGGAAACGGGGAGGTTCGCGAAAATGATTGAGACCGTTGACCGGAAAACGGTGTACGACTCCCGGACGGATATCTCAAGCGTATACGGAGTCCTTTCTTTCGGCGTACTGCCGCCGGATGACCCCCGGCTTGCAAAAGCATTTGAGAATACGGTTGCACGATTGTCGGTCCAGGGCGGCGTTATGCGCTATGAGGATGACCACTATTATGATGACAACGCGGCGGACGGCGTCAGCAATCCCTGGTTCATTACGACGCTTTGGTACGCGGAATACCTCACGGCGCGCGCAAAAAGCGAAGAAGATTTTGCAAAAGTGCGGGACATTTTTGAGTGGGTCGCCCGCCACGCACTGTCTTCCGGCGTCCTTTCCGAACAGTTATCGGCAACAGACGGCACCCAGCGTTCGGTCGCCCCGCTTATGTGGAGCCACGCCGCCTACGTAAACGCCGTCTTGAATTATCTTGACCGGCTCGCGGAGGTCGGCATCTGTCCGGCCTGCAATCCGGTCCCGTGAGCCGCTAGCGCACACCAGATCGGCGACGAACTGGGGTCGGGCGGCAACGACGAAGCGGTCTATAAAACAGACGCGCAAAAACTATATTTTAAGGCGTCTTTTGGTTGTTGCAGTGTTTGATTTATAAAAAGTGCTTGACAGGATTTTATAACCTGCTATGATAGCACTACGTTCTAGTCGGGAGGAGATTCCTGCCCCAACGAGCGTTGTGCCGGCGAGGCTTCGGTCACGCTTTGCACAGGAGGTAGATGTACCTGGAGAGAGAGTAGGAGGTCGGCTGCCTAGGAGCCGATAACATTCGGTCTCATGAACCGAATCGTTCCGCGGAAATTCCGCCAGTGCGGCGGGGGAGCTCTGAAAGGACGGGATGAGCTCCGTCGTTTTGTGCCGGATCGCCCAAGGGCGATCCACGGGGTGAAGGTTGACCGCAGGTCTCCTTCACCCCTTTTATTTTTCTATACTCAATTCTTCATAAGCCGCACGAGGCGGATGGTTTCAAACGAGTGAGTTCATTTGTTTTGTCCACAAATCAATGATGGGTTTCCGAAACCCATCATGTATGATGAGGAAGATGGAACTTTGGCACGCACTCAATCGGGGCGTTGACGGAAGAGATCTCTTTCTAGATTCTCAAGATTATGCACGCTTTGTTCACAATCTCTACGAATTTAACGACGTAGCCCCAGCTGATAATCTTGTGCGTCTCTTTGATCCTTCTGGTATGAGGGATTTCCGAAACCCTTCATTTAGGAAAAGCCGCAAGATGTTGGTGGATATTCACGGGTGGACATTGATGAAGAACCATTATCATCTTTTGCTATCCGAAAGAATCGAAAACGGTATTAGATTATTTCTTCGCAAACTGAATGTTGGCTATGCAAATTATTTCAACAAACGCTACGAACGGAAAGGAACCCTTTTCCAAGGACATACAAAGAAAATATTGATCGTGCGCCAATCGCATTTTCTTTATATTCTCCATTATTTGCACCTTAATCCGCTTGATTATCTTTCAGGTGCACAAGAATGGCGTCTGCGCAGTAAAAACGGGATCCGGGGCACGGGAGCAGCATTAGAACATCTTGACTCATATCGCTGGAGCAGTTATCTCGATTATACTGGCAAAAAGAACTTCCCTTCTATTCTTACCCCGTCTCTTTTTAAGAATGTGCTCGGTGACTATCGCGATTCGCTCAAGGAATATCTTCATGACGCCGAGTATGAATACGATGACGGTATAACGAGACTGACTATGGAATGATGGGTTTCGGAAACCCTTCATCGGGAGTGATTGAGAACATACTCGCTAGCGCATAAGCCGCACGAGGCGGATGGTTTCAAACGAGTGGCGCCCGTGGAGGGCGTGGAAGACGGGCGAGAGTTTATCGCCCTGCGCCTCCGCGAGCGCCTCATGGACTTCGCCGACGATATCCAGCGGCACGAGATGCGCGAAATCACTGCGCGTGAGCTTGCCGATGTCTGCGAGCTCTTCCAAGTGATGCACGACCGTTGACGGGACAATCCCGCGCGCCTTCGCCGCGTCCTTGAGACTTTTTGCGTCCCGCACGGCGGAAAGCGTTTCCGCAAGCCGTCCCGGCAATCCCGCCGCCGTTGCATTCCCTTTTCTGTCTCCTGTTTTTTGTTTTTTACCTGCCGTCTCTTCCATCCATGCGCCGCCCATCGCTTTGACGAATTTTTTCTGCATTCCAATCTTTTCCGCCTCCGGCATCTGCACAAATGCGTCCCGCGCCGCCTCACTGGCGGCGCGGAAATCCCGGTCCTTCTCCAAAATCTCCGGATGTACCTCAAGCGCGCGCTGGTTGAGACCGGTGAGGTACACGCCGGAGAGCCGCCGCACGCGCGAGAGCGCGACGTATCCCTGCCCGTATTCAAACGCTTTGGAGAGGTCCATAATCGCGGCGTCCATACTCATCCCCTGGCTCTTGTGCACCGTCATCGCATAGGCGAGCCGCAGCGGCACCTGCGCGACGCTCGCCTTCACCTTTCCCTGCTCTTCCAGCTGCCACTCCATCGGCTCGGTAGAAATTTTCAGGCCGTCCTTCGTCTCAACGATAGGCATTCCGCCCGCGTCGGTGCCGATGACGACGCCGAGCGTCCCGTTGACGAACCTTCCTTGCGGCGAATTCTTGGTGAACATCACCGCCGCGCCTTCTTTCAATTCCAATGTCTCCGGCGAGAGACAGCCGCGCTTCAGCCCCTCTACGAGCGACTCTTTCCCTTTGGAACTCATACGGAAGGTCAGCACCTTGCCCGGGAGCTTCGCGAGCTCGGCGGCGTTGATGCGGTCCACGTCGGCGTTGTGCGAGAAGAGCTTCGGCGCGCCCAGTACCACATCCGATGTGGTACTGGGCAAGCCCGCTTCGGATTCTCCCGAGCCGATGCGACGTGCGTTTAATGCTTCATAGTGGAGCTCCTCTACGTTCCCCGCGCGGATTGCCGAGAGTACGCCGAGGAATTCCGCGTCGTCCTGCCGGTACTGCTCGGTGAGGTAGCAAGTGATGAGGTTCAGGTCGCGCCACAGGGGCGACGTGTACGCGAATTGGACGTCGCGGGCGCGCGACACCGGCGGCAACTGGAAGAAGTCGCCCACGAGTATAAGCGTGAGCCCGCCGAAGGGTTTATCCACGCGCCGCACTTCGCGGCAAATCGCGTCCGCCATTTCAAACGTCGTCGCCGAGAGCATGGAAATCTCTTCAATGATGAGCACCTTCGCTTTCTGGATGCGCCGCGCGACATGCTCCTTGCCCGCGATGCGGTCCACGTCCGCGCGAGAAAGCGACTCGCTGATGCCGATGCCGCTCCAGGAGTGGAGCGTCATTCCGCTTACGTGCGTCGCGGCGATGCCGGTTGCCGCCGTCACCGACGGCTCAATGCCGGAATCGCGCAGCCACGCGACGAACTCGTTGATGGTGTGTGTTTTCCCGCTCCCGGGCTCGCCGGTGAGGTACACGTTCGCACCCGTTTTCAATATGGTCAGCGCTTCGCCTTGGGTCATAAACCGTCAGTATACCCTCTATCGGTGCGCGAGCGTATGCGCCGTCCGTACGAGCAATTTCCGCGCTTCTTCTACGATGAGGATGGACGAGGCGATGATGATGATGCCGAGCCACTCGGAGAACGAGAGCGGCACGGTGTGCAGGATTGCGCGCAAGAACGGCGTGTACAGCGCCAGAAGCTGCAGCGCAACGACCGTGAACGTCGCCCCGATGAGGTAGCGGTTGGAGAACGGGTCCCGGAAGACCGACTCGGTCTCCGAGCGGCAATTCCACGCGTTCATCCACTGGAAGACCGCGAGTATGGTGAGCGAAATCGTCCACGCCTTCACCGGGTCGCCGCCGACGTTCAGTGCAAAGAGGGAGAGCGTGCCTACCATCATCGGCGCCGCCATCAGAATCATGCGCAGACCCATACGGTAGTCAACCAAGTATTTCTTCGGGCGCTCAAACCGGCGCCGGAGCAGATTCCGTTCCTCGGGCTCCATCGCAAGCGCCACGTCCAAAAAGCCGTCGGTCACGAAGTTGAGCCAGAGAATCTGCACCGCAATGAGCGGGAGCGGGAAGCCGAGAATGAGCGCGCCGAGTATCACCGATACTTCCCCAAGACTGGTTGAGAACAGGTACAGCACGACTTTCTTGATGGTAACGTAGATGCTTCTCCCCTCTTCCACCGCCGAAATGATGCTCCCGAAATTATCGTCAAGGAGAACGATGTCGGCCGCCTCCTTCGCGACTTCCGTCCCGATGACGCCCATCGCGACGCCGAGGTCCGCCGCGACAAGCGACGGCGCGTCGTTGACTCCGTCGCCGGTCATAGCGATAATTTCGCCCCGCTTCTGGTATGCGCGGATGACGCGCAATTTATGTTCCGGCGTCACGCGCGCGAAAACCGATACCGCCTCAAGCTGTCCGGCGAGCGCCGTGTCCGAAAGCGCGTCCATCTCCTCGCCGGTAAGCACGCGGTCGCCCGGGTGGAAGATACCCGCCTCCTTCGCGATGGCGCGCGCGGTGAGCTTGTGGTCGCCGGTTATCATCACGACCCTGATGCCGGCGCCTTCCGCCCGCCGCACCGTCTCGGCGACGCCGGGCCGGAGCGTGTCTTGAATGCCGAAGAATCCGCCGAACACGAGGTGTTGTATCGGCTCGGCGTCGTGCGCCGGATGCGCGTCTTCCCGCACCGCGTACGCGACTGTGCGCAATCCCCGTCCGGACATATCGTCGGAAATCTCCGTCACATAGGTGCGCTCCGCGGCGCTTAGGGCGCGCGTCGTCCCCCCGGTGCGCACGCGTGTGCACAGCGCGATGACCGCCTCGGGCGCGCCGATGACGCTCACCAGCGCTGTGCCGTCCACCGCGTGCGTCGTCGCGTGGTACTTCAGCCGGTAATCAAACGGCACTTCAAAGAGGAGCGGCGATTCGGCGATGAGGTCGTCTTTGCGGAATCCCATTTTCTCGCCGAGGACAAGCAATGCCGCTTCGGTCGGGTCGCCGGCGACGCGCCAGCGCTTATCGGCTTCGGTATACGAGACGCGCGCATTCGCGAGAAGCGCCGCGACTTTCCCCGCAAAAAAGAGCGCCTCGTGGTCCGCCGGCACCACGGCCGCTCCGTCCTGCTCCACCGCGCCGGTCGGCTCGTAACCGACGCCGCCGACGCGGTACGTCGTACCCTCGGCGTATATCTCGCGCACGACGAGTTCGTTCTTGGTAAGCGTGCCCGTCTTATCCACCGCGATGACGCGCGCCTGCCCGAGCGCTTCCACCGCTTGGAGCCGCTTCACGAGCGCATTGCGCTTGCTCATCCGCCATACGCCGGTCGCAAGCACGAGCGTAATGACGACCGGCAATCCTTCGGGGATGATGGACACCGCGAGCGATACGACGGTCGCGAAAATGACGGAGAGCGCCTGCCCTTCGGCAAGACCGAGCAGAAGAATCGTGACGCTCACCACAGTGACGACACTGATGATAGCGCGCGACAGCGAACGGATATCCGCTTTGAGCGGTATCTCCGATGTGATGGTATGGATGGAATGCGCTATCCGGCCGAGGGCGGTCGCACTGCCGGTTGCGACCACGACGGCTTCGCCGTTGCCCGAGACGATGCTCGTGCCCTTGAACACCATATTCACCTGCTCCGCCACCGGGACGTTCTCGCGCGAAATCGTATCCGCCGTTTTCCCGACCGGCTCCGACTCTCCGGTCATAGAGGCTTCGTCAATCTTCAGCGTGTGCGCGGTGCGGATACGCGCGTCGGCGGGGACTTTTTCTCCCTCGTTCAGGAGCACGATATCGCCGGGAACGACCTCGCGGTCGGGGATGATGACTTCGGTGCCGTCGCGCATCACTGTCGCCGTCGTCTCGCTAAACGCCGTGAGCGCGCGGAGCGTGTTCTGCGCCCGTCCCTCCTGAATCAGGCCGACAATCGCATTAAAAAGAAGTACGGCGAAGATGATGACGCCGTCGGTCACTTCGCCGAGCAGGAGAACCGCGGCCGCGGCCGCGAGGAGGATATAGATGAGCGGGCTCGCAAACTGCCGTAGGAAGAGGGTGAACAGGCTCGGCGTCTTCCCTTTCGGCAGTTCGTTGGCGCCGAACTCCTGCAGGCGCCGTTTCGCAACGGCGGCGGAAAGTCCGTGCTCATTCGTCTCCAGTTCCGCAAAAATCTCCGGAATTGCTGTTGCGTACCAGTTCACTAGTGCAGTGTATCAGCTCCGACCGGGGCCGGCAGTACCGCCGTCTCAATGTGCACCTGTTCCCAGAAAATGCCCAGGTCGAACGCAATGAGGAACGTGGCGAGGAACACGATAACCGCCGCAAGCTTTGAGTACCAGGTCACTTTGTTCCATTCAATCTTCATACAGCCGAAGTATAGCAAACGGGCTTATGCGCTTTTCAAGCGGCGGGCGGCGAAAACGGCGGTGACGAACGCGGCGATGAAGAACAGCAGGCCGGTGAAGCACGGGCTTTGGACCGGCGACACGCCGGGCGTGCAGATAAAGGCGGAGGTAGGAGGGCCGAAGAGCTTGTAATACTCCACCGCCTCGTACGCGACTACCGACGCGGCGAACACGACACAGAAGAGGAGGAAATTGCGCAGCCGGCGCTGGTTCACCGGGTGCGGCCTCTGGTACGCGCGCACCGACCAGAACAGCGCGACGAGAAATGCCGTGGAGCCGTAAAAGCAGGCGGTCGTGAGCGGATTCGGGACGGTGCAATCAGTGAAGCGAAAGAGCGTCCCATAGAGTGAATGAAAGGTGCTGAATTGGGAAAGCGTCGCTGACCAGGCGAAGACGGTGCCTCCGAACAGGAGAAGCGTCTGGACGAGGAGGATATTTTTTGTGTCGGTTGTTTTCATAGCGTGTTGTTAGCGGATGCCGCTGTCGCAGGAAATGCTCGTCGTCGCGTACGCGCCCGCCGCGACAGTGACGACGACCGGCGCGCAGCGCGGGAGCGCGGCGCCGCCGCCTGCGTTGAGCGTGTAGGAACCGGGCGCAAGCGGGAGTGCGAACGCACCGGTCGCGTCCGAGTTCCCGATGAGAAGCGGCTTTGCAGAGCCGGTGCGGTACACCGCTATCGCCGTCGCGTACGGCTTGTCGGCGCACTGCGGGTCGGGCGGATTCCGCATCACCGGGCAGGTCGGCCCGAGTGAGACCGTCCCGCGCACGCCGGATGTGCCGGGAGGAGTGCCGCTCGGCGTGGTCGTCGCCGTCGGACACGGGGCGAATTCGCAGTCCGGCCCGACGCGCCCGACGGCGGAGCCGTCGGGGCAGAGTTTCGCCTCCAGCGAGCACGCCTGACCCGCCGGGGCCGGTGCGGTGCGCGTGTCCACGACCCAGAGCGCTATGAGAACCGTCACCGCGACAATGACAATGATGGAAGTGTATTCCTTCATCGTCATTTCTTGTGCTTCGTCCGGTCGGTGAGTTTATATTTCATTCCGGCCTTCGGCGCGGGAGGAAATTTCTTTCCTTTGACGCTCGTTATCTCTTTCTTGGTCTTGTGCCGCGACGGGCCGATTTTGGCATACTGGGCGGACACGGGGACTTTCTGGCCGGGTTTGAATGTCTTGTTTTTGGTCGCCATATGCCTTTCATCGTATCACCGCCACAGACACCGCGGCGCGAAGTCCACAGACCTTACACCAGTGGGAAGCCGGCGCTGTGCCAGGAGATGACGCCGCCAACGACGTTCGCTGCCCTCACACCTGCCGAGGCGAGGAATTGGCACGCCATCCCGCTCCGGTTCCCGCTCGCACAGATGAGACAGAGATTCGGCATCGCTCGCAAGCGGTCAACCGCGTGAGGCACCATCTGGAGCGGAATGTTTTCCGACCCCTCTACGTGCGCGTCGGCATATTCGGCCGGCGAACGCACATCAATAATCGTCGCGCCTCCGGCGCGACGATTATTCAGTTCTGCAACGGTTATCTGTTCCATACGCGGCCAGTATACATAAAATCACACGCCGAGTGTACTCCCTACAATACAATTTGGTTTGCTACAGAAACGAAAAGCCCACGATGGAGCGCGTGGGCTAATCGTGGGCCATGGGATGTTTTATCCCATAACGAGCTTCACAAGCGGATTGTTCTTGTCGGACCAGTTCTTGGCCCCGACCTGCTTTGAAAAGAACTGCCTTAGCAAGTCTTTTGATGCCTCCTGCAAAACTCCTCCCGTGATCACCGGCCGCTCTTCCTGGAATCTCGGGCAGAGCATGGAAGGATTCTTGAGCAGGAAGCCACCGCCGCCGTACGGGTCGTCAAGCGCGTAGACGATGCGCGAGACACGTGCGGTCATGAGCATACTAAGGCACATGATGCACGGTTCCAGCGTCGTATATACCGTAAATCCGTCCAGATTCCGCGGTCCTTCCCTGCTCCACAACGCTTGGTAACAGCCGTTATGCTCGGCGTGGTCAAACAACGGGTGGTTGATGCCGGTCTTTCGGCCGTGAGCAACGACCTGTCCGTTTCTGACGAATACCGCCCCGACGGGGATCCAGCTATTGTTCAACGCCAGTCCCGCCTGTTCCAACGCGAGTTGCATAAAATCCTCGTCAGTATCTTTCATTTCCGCACCTCTCTCTAATTTCAATGAACGGGTCTGTTATACGCTTTGGCTGATACCAAGTCAAATTCCGAAATAGTTCCTGCTCGAGCGGCAAGAGCTTGGGGATGGAGAGAAATCGGGTGTGGTATGAAAACGAAAAGCCCACGATGGAGCGCATGGGCTCATCGTGGGCGACTGACTGCCGATCCCCATTCAGTAATAGCCGACATGAAGGGTCGTGTTCCCCGAGCACTTCTTCAGGAACTCTTCCTTCTTTTTCTTAGCCTCGGCTTTCGCCTCGGATGTCGGCGCTCGCTTGATTGCTTCGTCATGTCTGGCGACCTCTCGGTCGAAATTCTGCGCCCGCATGGTCGCCCCGTATTGACCCCAAGCGGCATTGAAGCGGGCTTCCCGCTCATACCCTTCCATCTCGAAGTCTATATTCCTCTTACTCTTTCTTGGCATCGCGACCTCCTTCTTGCGTTTGGTTTTCGGACCCACAGCTGCGCTGTAGGCATGCAATTCCTGCCGGCACAATACTCTGAAAGTGAGAAATATCAAGTCGCGTGATTAACTCAACCAGGTTGAGTTAATCGGAGGGCAATCTGACCGACTCAAAATCGCCTGGGAATGGGTCGCGCCAAACGCCCCAGACGGGCTGGGGTGTTTGGGACTGGGGATGGTGGAGAAAGGTGTTTGTAAAAATAAGGAAGCCCGCCGAAGCGAGTTTCCTCGTCGGCGGACTAAAGGTCGTGGCCGTATTCGAACTTCTCGTCCAGCAACCGCAGGACTTCTGCGCAGCCGCCCTTTTCGGCTGCGGCACGGATTTTGACCAGCTGCCCCTCGACCGGCTCGAGGTTGCTGTCGATCAGTTCCATACGATAGCCAACGGTTTCCGCGGTGAGTTCTCCCGCGCCGGCCATCAAATTGATTACTGCCGTAGACGTGTGGTGCCTGCTCTGCCTGACACACTCAAGAACAGTACCCGTTCGCTTTGCCATGCGACCTCCTTCGTTCGTTTGACTTCCGGACCCGCAGATACGCCGCGGGCATGCAATTCCTGCCGGCACAATACTCCGGAATTATGTAATAGCAAGCCTACAACGAAACCCACACCGTGGACGAGCGGCAGTGCTGTATACTCTTACACATATGACTACTGAAGAATTGAAGAACGCGCTTGCGAGCGCGGTGCGGGGAGAAGTATCAGACGACGCGGCGACGCTAAAAACGCTCAGTCGCGATACGTCGCTCTTTCATGCGGATGCCGGAGCTCGTCGCGTATCCGGAAGATACCGCGGATGTGAGCGCGCTCGTGAAGGAAGTCCGCGCCGCCGCAGAAGGCGGCGCGACCGTGGCTCTCGCGGCGCGAGCCGCAGGGACAGATATGTCGGGTGGCCCGCTCACCACCGGCGTCGTCGTCTCCTTCACTGAGCATATGAATCACATGGGTGAAGTTACTAAAGGGTATGTTGGACGTACCATGTCCCACATGGACGGCTACGCGGTGACGGAGCCGGGAGTGTTTTATAGAGA
>DAICZA010000020.1 GCA_027311385.1 bacterium
ACACGCGAAGCGCGCAGGCGCTTCACTCCTCTCCGCAGTCTTTCACTGCGTTTCAGCTGCGGAGAGGGTGGGATTTGGTCAGGAATATTTCGCTCGCCGCCGCTCGCAAAATTTCACGACCCTGGCTCGCGGTTTTGCCCGCTGGCAAAACATCGCTCCGCTTTTCAAATCCCACACGCGAAGCGCGCAGGCGCTTCACTCCTCTCCGCAGTCTTTCACTGCGTTTCAGCTGCGGAGAGGGTGGGATTTGAACCCACGAGGAGGTTTCCCCCCCTGCTGGTTTTCGAAACCAGTGCATTCGACCACTCTGCCACCTCTCCAGGTGCTACCGCACATTACTGGAGAGGTGGTGGTCGAACAAGTTCGTCCTCCTCGCGCCTGCCTCGCGTAGCTCGGCATCGGCACGTGCCTTCGGCACCGGATAGAACAGCAAGCAGTTGCTGTTCCATCCACTCTGCCACCTCTCCGTAGCAACAATTTAGCATTTAACGAGGAAAATGCTAGGATTCGTACGTCAGACGGCCCCATCGTCTAACGGTTAGGACAGCGCCCTTTCACGGCGTAAGAGGGGCTGAAGCGCGAGGGTGCGCAGCGCTTCAGGGCCGGAGCGCGACGGCGCGAGGCGGGGTCGCGCAAATTTCCAGCAGGAAATTATGCGTGACCGATTCCCCGGAATCGAACCATATTTGTGCTATAACACTTATCAAGGCCCCATCGTCTAACGGTTAGGACAGCGCCCTTTCACGGCGTAAATCGGGGTTCGATTCCCCGTGGGGTCACAACGCAAAGCAGGAGCCGCCTTCGGGCGGCTTTTGCGTTGTGACCCCAAGCAGACGCGGGGCGTCTGCGTCGGGGAATCGAAGACCTTGCGAGCATACTTTGCGATTTCCTGAAGCAAAGTATCCGCAAGGTGTACTGGTCATGTAATGACCGATAAGCGTACTCGCGGTCCCCGTGGGGTCACAAAGTTGCCAATTTGGCATGTTTTCACGCCTTAACGAAAAAGAAAACGCCCCGGTATCGAGGCGTCTCGGAAAACGTATGTGATGTTCTTGCATCACATTGCGATTGCCGACAGAGATTTTTCAAACCGTATCTGCAATTCCTGTACAGTGCTTCGTACAGGATCTTGTTCGTGGTACTTCACTTGCTCATCTTGCGCGTGCTCGAGGTCTATCGCAGCTTGGATTGCTCTCCGTTCTGGACCTTCGGGGATGAAGAACGTCCAGTCATGAGCCGTCGCTTCTCCGAGGTAGAGACCAGATATCGGACCGTGTCCATCGGTGTGAAATTCTACATCGATGAGGCCGCGATGATGGAACCTGAGTTTTGGGTCCATGAAGAAACGCCGTCCCTTGAAAGGCCCATTAAGAAGCGCTCGTTCAGCAGCTTTTTCTAGTTGGTACTTCATCGCTTTCCCCACGGAAGGGTCGAAGGCAAAATTAAATGCAAGATTGCCCTCCCGAAATTGAAATGACGGGCGGCAGTCCTTTTGTCCCGTCCCATAGTCCGACCACCATGTACTGTACATCTGTCCTCCTGGTGTGTGACCGGTACTAGGGATTGGCTCATCCTTTCCGAGAAATCCGGGAACCAGTAGCAGGTTCTCGTTTCGAAGGATGAGACCCTCGACTACGAACTTATAGGGCTCCTCCGTGGTAAACCCATTTGCGTGCCAGGTAATCTCACGAAATTTCGGTTGAAGACGCTTGAAGAGCTCAAGCGAGTTTATCTTTCTACTCATGTGACTCTCCTCTCCACGTTGACGCAGCTCGAACCATTCAAGCAGCATCAAGTACAGAGGAGTAACTTCTAGCCATAAACTACGCTCCAAATCCTTTAAGTCAAGCGACAGGGACTTGGGGACTTAGGGACTTGCTGGAGGACCATCTAGCCCTAGTTCTCTCCATTTTCCTATTGCAAAGGAATATCGTATAGTTTAAGTAATGGAACGATTCCGTGCCGGTGGTGAAAGTAACCCGGGTCAGCATGAGTTAACAGAGGGCAGAGGCGACTGGTGCTATGAGAAAGTAGACGGCCGATGGCAACAAGTATTATTGCCGCGACTAACACCGCTCGATATCCGAAATGCCCCGGAACGGGAACGCCGAGATGCGAATTTCCTAGAGATGATGCGGGATACAAGAACTCAATGGAATCTTGATGACTCGACGGTAAAGCATAACGAAGGAGTGCTGCGCGATCATCCACGCTATCGCGAATTGTTTGAGAAATGGGCCATGCGTTATCTGAAAATGAAAAGCAATGGTCCTTTGGAGTTTTCCGGAAAAATTGATGAAGATGAGGGACGACTGTTCGGAGCCGATGGTCGGCTAACGAAGAAGTGGCTTGTGAATATAGTTGCAAACGGCCGGGAATGGATAGACGAGAACATTGAAATGGAGCTCCGCACCACAGAGGGCTTTGTAAACATTTCCGGTGATGAAGAACGGATGCAAGAGCTCGGTATCGAGCCAGAGTACGATGGGTGGTGGACCCATGATGAGATTTAGGTGGACTTGGGGACTTCAGGGACTTGCTGGAGGTCATCCAACCCTAAGGAGATCGAACCCGGACGATTAGACTTTGGAATCGCCCTGCGCTACTGTGCTGGTGATGCGTCTTGCGAAATATCTAAATACCTCTGAAGAAGAAATAGAGCGCAAGCTACACAATGTAGTTTTTGGATTTAGTCTTGGCAACAAGTACTTCACTCCGGAACATATTCGCGCGTATATCAGCTGGGGGCTCAATCACACAAAAGAAAAGCTCGGAATTATTATCCCGGACACTATTCAGGCTATCAATTACGAGGTCAAAAATGGCTACTCGCCAAAACGTGCCTTATCGGTCGCGATGCGTAAGGGAGAAGAGCTGGAGGTTCTTATTAAGCGCCTTACCGAGGAGCTCCGCGTCCCAGAAGAGAAAGTCCGGATTATCCATTGGGAGGAGCTGAAAGACGCGGATTATAAGTGGAACCTTACGGTCATCAAAGAATCCTTTGAGGAAAATCCCGCTTTTCGTAAGACCGTCGTGGATATGGTGGCAGATACGCCCCACATAAAAAGCCTGGGGTTGAGTGAGACTGACCACAAGAAGCTGGCTCTCTATATAATCAATGAGCTGCCCGTTCTCATTAACGGATTGGAGCTTGATGGTACCGCCTACACACTCTTCCCGTATCCTGGCTTTGCGAGCCTCGATTACCTCGCTCTGGATCTCCAAAACGGTACCTCTTTCCCAGAAATAACGGCGAAATTAGAAATCCACCATAAACTTTGCCTGATCGAGCTGTATGTAAAGTAATAGGGACTCGGTAACTCCAAGGACTTACCAGAGGACCATCCAGCCCTCATTCTTTCCGCGATTTGCGCGCGCACGAGAGGCATTAGTGGTGATGATGATATGCGTGCGGATTGCGGGAGATGAGGTAGCGGTTGACCGGCACGGTGATGACGAACGCGACCGCGAGCGAAGCGAGCAGTTTGAGCCAGTAGAGCGGGTCGCCGATATATGCGCTCATCGCGCCGGGGATGAGGAGCAGGAATGCGCTGTCCACAACTTCCATAGAGGTAATTGAAGCGGTCTCCGTGCCGGCGGCAGCCCCGATTGCCTCGCGCCACGATTTGCCGCTTCGCACGATAGACCACGAGGCCAGCAGGAATCCGAAGAAAAACGCGAGTGGGATTGAGAAGAGCACCTTCGCGAACACCTCCCAGCCGAGGAGCGTGGTTATCGTCATACCGGTGATCTCCCCGATTGAGCAGCCGAGAAGGCAGTGGAGCGTGTGCTGAATCGCCATCTTGGTGAGGTGGTCTGGTGCCATGGGTTGAGTATAGCTCGTGCGGCGGAAAATGAAACTGATGTATGATATAGTCCGCACATGCGCGGTTAGCTCAGTTGGTAGAGCGCTTCCTTGACGTGGATGAGGTCGTAGGTCCGATCCCTACACCGCGCACCCCACATTTGAAACTGAAAGAAACTTGATTTCGTGCTATAACATTACCTAATGCGACCGAAACGGCACACGACCTCGCGGGAGAAGGTCTACATATACGGCAAGCACGCGCTCATGGAGGCGCTAGAGAACGCGCCGCGCGTCATCCGCAAAGTCTTCCTCGCGCGCGACCTGCGCGACACAGAGATTCGCGCACTCCTGGAGAAGCACCAGATACCGAGCGCCGAACTCGCCGCCGGCAAAGGCAAAGAGCTCGTGGGGAAAGATACCGCGCATCAGGGCGTCATATTCACGATGGACCCGTCTTCCCTGCTCGTCTCGTTTGATGCGTTTCTCGCTACGCTGGACACCGCGAAAAATCCGGCCGTCGCGGTGCTTGGCGAAGTGCAGGACCCGCACAACGTGGGCGCCATTATCCGGAGCGCGGCGGCGTTCGGCCTTTCTGCCGTCCTCATTCCGCAGCACAACCAGGCGGGCATCACCGGCGCGGTCGTGAAGGCCTCCGCCGGTATGGCGTTCCGCATCCCGCTCGTCTCCATCGGGAACGTGAACCACACGCTCGGCGTGCTCAAAGAGAAAGGATTCTGGACCTACGGGCTCGCGATGGACGGGAAAGCGGCGCTCGGCACGGACGCCTTTGACGCGCCGGCGGCGTTCGTCGTCGGCAACGAGGGCGCGGGCATCCGGCAGATGACGCTCGCCGCCTGCGACGTCACGCTCGCCATCCCGATGCACCCGCGCACCGAATCGCTGAACGCCGCCGTCTCCGCCGCGGTCGTGTTCTACGAGTGGAGCAAGAAGCATCCGGAGGCGCTTGCATGAATATGAAGTACGACCAGCATCTCATTGCGAAGTCGTGTGGCGACTACGAACTCCTGGACTCGGGCGACAATATGAAATTGGAGCGATTCGGCGCGGTCATCGTCGCGCGCCCCGAGACGCAGGCGCTGTGGCAGAAGCAGAAGCCGGAACGCTGGGACTCCGCGCACGCGGTGTTCGCGTTCCGCGACAAGAAAGGCGCGTGGGATATACGGAAGCCGGTTCCGGAATCCTGGCCGGTGGTGCGCACAGGCGTCCCCCTCATCGCGCGCCTCACCGGTTTCAAGCACACCGGCATCTTCCCCGAGCAGGCGCCCAACTGGGAATGGATCGCGGCGGCGGTGCGCCCCGAGATGAAGGTGCTGAACCTCTTCGGCTACACGGGCGCCGCGACGGTAGTCGCCGCGCGCGCCGGCGCGTCGGTCACCCACGTGGACGCTTCCAAACAGTCACTGGACTGGGCGCACGAAAATGCGAGGACTTCCGGCATCGGCGAAGACCGCATCCGCTGGATACTGGACGACGCGCTCGCATTTGCGAAGCGCGAAGCGCGCCGCGGCGCCTCGTACGACGGCATCGTCCTGGACCCGCCCGCGTTCGGCCGCGGCGCCAAAGGCGAGGTGTGGAAGATAGAAGAAGATTTGCCGAAACTGCTTGAAGCGCTGAAAGGAATCCTCTCGGAGAAGCCCGGCTCGTTCTTCCTACTGAACGGCTACGCCGCCGGCTACGCTCCGCGCGCCTTCGCGCAGGCGGTCGCGAGCGCCTTCGGCGATGTGGACGGCGAGTGCGGCGAGCTTTTCATACAAGAATCTTCTTCCGAGCGCGTCGTCCCCGCGGGCATCTACGTGCGCTTTGTGCGGTAAACTCTTCGATATGCACGAGCACCACAAAGATATCGCGATTCTCTACCACGGCGGCTGTCCCGACGGTTTCGGCGGCGCGTACGCCGCATGGAAAAAGTTTGGCGATTCGGCCGATTACATACCGGTCAAATATGAACAGCCCGTACCGAAACATATTGAGGGCAAGGAGTTGTATATGGTGGACTTCTGCTACGAGCAAGGCATCATGGACGGACTTCTCAAGAACGCAAAGTCGCTTGTCGTTCTTGACCACCACGAGGGCGTGCGCGACGTTGTTGAATCAATGCCGAACCATATATACGATTCTCAGCGCTCCGGCGCGACGATTGCCTGGAGCTATTTCCACCCAGAGACGCCGGTGCCGACGTTTCTCACCTACGTGGAGGATGCCGACCTCTTCCGTATGGTGTCCGACGACGAGCGCGCCATCATCACCTACGCGTACGCACAGCCATGGCACTTTGACCTGTGGGACGAGCACATCCGCCGCGTTGACGACCCCGCCGAGCGCGCAAAGATGGTTGAGCGCGGCGGCGCCTACCAGGAGTACTTCCTCCTCATCGCGCATCAGCTCATTGGAAACGCCGAACTCGTCCTGTTTGAAGGGTACGAATGCTACCTCGTTTCGGGAGAGAAAATGTTTATCACCGAGCTCGGCAGCCAGTTACGGAAGAAGCGCCCGCCATTGGCGCTCGTTGTCCGTGCAGGCGCGACCGGCTTGCGAGTATCCATCCGAAGCGATGACACGGCAAACGCCGCGGTTTTGGCACAAAAATATGGCGGCAACGGCCACCCGAATGCGTCGGCTTTTTCAATCCCCTGGGGAACTCCTCTCCCGTGGAAGCCGATTACGCCGGGTTCTTAAAAAGCGTGCGCCGATAGAAGCGCAATTCGTCTATTGATTGGCGAATGTCATCCATCGCGCGGTGCGTCTTGTGCTCTTTCATCCGTTCCGCTTCCGCGTATACCTCCGGCGCCCAGCGCCGCGCCAACTCTTTTATTGAGGAAACGTCAATGCACCGATAGAAGAGGTGCTTCTCAAATCGCGGCATCTGGAGCCGGAGGAAGTGCCGGTCCATGTGGATTGAGTTGCCGCACAGGGGCGCCGAGTTTGGCACGACGTGCTCCTGAAGAAAGGCGAGAACGCGGTCATCGGCTTCTTCCATCGTGACCGTGCTCGCCGCCGCCGCCGCCCGCAGGTCTTTCTGCGACTGATCTTCCTCAAGCCCGGGCCGTTCGCGCGATTCGTAGAACGCGCGGTCCGTGTGGATGACGATACTGGGCAATTCGGCAACCGTGTTCAGGTCCTTGTCCGTAAGGATGACGGCTATTTCGGTGATACGGTCCGTCAAGACATCTTGGATGGACGTCATTTCAAGGTCCACCCAGACGAGGAGGTCATTCCGCTGCATAAACGCTATACTACACCAACATGAGAATCCTTGCGATTGACCCCGGTACCACATCCTCGCTCCGCTCGGCTGGCTACGGGGCACGAACCTCCTGCGTATGAAAGTACTGGCCATAGAAACGTCGTGTGATGAAACTGCTATCGCGATCGTTGAGGCGGAGGGCGACGAGCAGAGCGCGCAATTCCGCGTACTCGGGAACGCGCTCCTCTCGCAGATAGACATCCACCGCGAATACGGCGGCGTCTTCCCCGCCCTCGCGAAGCGCGAACACGCGAAAAATCTCGTGCCGATTCTGGAAGCGGCGCTGGAAGAAGCGGAGCTCCTGCGCGAGGACACGCAGGCGATGCCGGAGGAGACGCGCGCCGCCATTTCCGAACTGTTGGCGCGCGAGCCCGGCCTCGCCGAGCAGTTTTTTGATTTCGTTTCCGAGTGCGAGCCGCCGGCGATAGACGCGATTGCGGTCACCGCCGGCCCAGGCCTGGAACCCGCGCTCTGGGTCGGCATCAACTTCGCCAAGGCGCTCGCGCTCCTCTGGGAAAAGCCGATTGTCGCCGTCAATCATATGGAGGGGCATATTCTCTCGGCACTCGCTGAGAATAATAGCGAGACTCTTGAAATTAAGAACGTTGAACTGCCGGTGCTTGCGCTCCTCATTTCCGGCGGGCATACGGAACTCGTGGCGATGAACGACTGGCTGGAATACAAACTCGTCGGGCAAACGCGCGACGACGCCGTGGGCGAGGCATTTGATAAAGTCGCGCGGATGCTCGCCCTCCCCTACCCGGGCGGCCCCGAGATTTCGCGCCTCGCCGAAGAAGCTAGGACATCGGATGTCCTAGCTTCCCCATTCACGCTGCCGCGGCCGATGATGCATGACGGCACCTGCGACTTCTCGTTTGCCGGACTGAAAACCGCCGTGCTGTACCTGCTTAAAAACAGACCCGAGCTTACCGGCGAGGAGAGAAAGCATCTCGCGCGCGAATTTGAAGACGCCGTCGCCGATGTCCTCTGGAAGAAGACCGCGCGCGCGCTGGAAGAAACCGGTGCACAGACACTCGTCATCGGTGGCGGCGTCTCGGCCAACGCGCATATCCGACGCATTTTTACGCACAAAATGAAAAGCGACTACCCGAGTATATCGCTGCGCATCCCCTCCGCGGCACTCACCACCGACAACGCCATTATGATTGCGCTTGCCGGCTTCTATCGTGCGCGGCGCAAAATGGCAGTTCCCGACATCACCGCGAATGGGAATCTCTCGCTCGCATAAAACCCTTATTTTGCTATATTCTAGGCAATGGACCCCATTAGAAAGCTCGAGGACTCACGTTCAAACGGGGCAAGTGAGAAATACCTCTCGCCCTACGACCCCAGCGCGACCGAGTCGCGCATTTATGCCGCGTGGGAAAAGAGCGGCCTGTTTAACCCGGACGAGTGCGTCAAGCAGGGCGCCACAAAAGCGGATGCGCCCGCCTACGCCGTCACACTCCCCCCGCCAAACGTCACCGGCGTCCTTCATATCGGCCACGCCTACGAAGATTCGCTCCAGGATGCGGTCGTGCGCTACCAGCGCATGCGCGGCAAGCGCACGCTCTGGGTGCCGGGCACCGATTCGGCCGCCATCGCGACGCAATCGCGCGTAGAGAAAAACATCCAGAAAGAGGAAGGCAAAAGCCGCCACGACCTCGGCCGCGAGGAGATGGTCAAGCGCGTCGCCGCGTTTGCAAAGGAGAGCGAGGGCACGATTCTCTCCCAGATACGCAGAATGGGCGCATCGCTTGATTGGTCGCGCTACGCGTATACGCTTGATGACGCGCGCAACAAGGCTGTCGTAGCCGCATTCAAGCGCATGTACGACGCCGGACTTATCTACCGCGGCCACCGCATCGTCAACTGGGACCCGAAAGGCCAGACCACCATTTCCGACGACGAAATCGTGTACAAAGAGGAGCAGACGAAGTTCTACTATTTCAAGTACGGCCCGTTCACCATCGGCACCGCCCGCCCGGAGACGAAATTCGGCGACAAGTATGTGGTGATGCACCCGGACGACCCGCGCTACAAGGAGTGGAAGCACGGGCAGACCTTTGAAACCGAGTGGATAAACGGTCCCATCACGGCCACCGTCATCAAAGATGACTCCATAGACAGAGAGTTCGGCACGGGCGTGATGACCATTACGCCGTGGCACAGCATGGTTGACTTCGACATCGCCGAGCATCACAACCTGGACAAGGAGCAGATTATTGACGAGTACGGCAAGCTCCTCCCTATCGCCGGCGAATTTGCCGGCATGAAGATCAGCGATGCGCGCGAGAAGATTGTGGAGAAACTGCGCGCCAAAGGACTGCTCGTCAAAGAGGAGCCGTACGTCCACAACATCGCCACCGCCGAGCGCACGGGCGGCGTCATTGAACCGCAGGTGAAACTCCAGTGGTTCGTGAGCGTCACCCGACCCTTTGTCATTGAGCACTCGGAAATCCCGGGCGTGGAAGTCGGCAGTTCCATGACGCTTAAATCGCTGATGCGCGCCGCCGTTGAGCACGGGGGTGTGGCGATGCCGCAGGAGGGATTCAGGAAGGCCTATTTCCACTGGATAGATAACCTGCGCGACTGGTGCATCAGCCGGCAGATATGGTTCGGCCACCGCATTCCGGTCTGGTACGGCGGCGAGCAGGTGCACATAGGCGACGAGGCGCCCGCAAGCGAGGGCTGGATGCAGGACCCGGACGTGCTTGACACGTGGTTCTCCTCGGCGCTCTGGACCTTCTCCACGCTCGGCTGGCCGGAGCAGACGGACGACCTCCGCGTGTTCCACCCCACTGCCTTTATGTCGCCCGCGTACGAAATCCTTAATCTCTGGGTCTCGCGCATGATACTGATGAGCGGATTCCATATCGGACAAGTCCCGTTCAAGACGGTGCTGATTCACGGTCTCGTCCGCGACAAGCAGGGGCGCAAGTTTAGCAAGTCGCTCAACAACGGCATTGACCCGCTCAGTATCATTGACAAGTACGGCGCCGACGCGCTGCGGATGGGGCTGCTTGTCGGCGCGGCAATCGGCAGCGACATCAGCTTCGACGAGAGCCGCGTCAAGGGCTATAAGCACTTCGCGAATAAGCTCTGGAACATCGCGCGGTTCATATTGGAAAATACGCACGGCGCGTCAATCGATGCCCCGCTGACTCCCGGCGACGCGCAAATTGCCGCACAGTTTGATGCCTTGGCAAAAGAAGTCACCGACGATATGGAACAGTACCGGGTATATTTGGCTGCCGAGAAAATCTACCATTACGCCTGGCACGAACTCGCGGACAAGATACTGGAGGAATCCAAGCCGATTTTTGCGGCCGATGATGCGGACGCGCGCGCTTCGCGCGCGCGCCTCCTCCTCACACTCCTCGACCGCACGCTCCGGCTCCTCCACCCCTTTATGCCGTTTGTAACCGAAGAGATTTGGCAGTCGCTCCCGCAGAAAGATTCAACAATGTTGATGACGGCAAAATGGCCTTCGGATGTGCGCTAGAATGAGTGCGTGACTCCCACCACGCTCGGCTACGCGTTTCTCGGCGGGCTTTTGCCGTCGCTCATCTGGCTCTATTTCCTGCTCAAGGAAGACGCCTCGCACCCCGAACCGAAATCGCTCATCACGCTCGCGTTTATCGTCGGTATGGTCGCCGTGCCGATTGCGCTCCCGCTTGAGCAATACGTCAAAGCGAACCTGGCCGGGACGATGCCGGTGATGGTCGCGTGGGCGCTCATTGAAGAGGTGCTGAAGTACCTCGCGGCGGCCATATTCCTCCTCTGGCGGAGGGCCGTAGACGAGGCGCCCGACTATGTCATTTATATGATCACGGTGGCGCTCGGCTTCGCGGCGGCGGAGAATATGCTTTTCCTGCTTACGCCGCTTATGGGCGGACAGATCGCAACGACGCTCTTCACCGACAACGTGCGCTTCCTCGGCTCAACATTGCTCCACGTCATCGCCTCCGCTGCCATCGGCTTCGCACTCGCCTTCTCTTCGCGGAAGCAGCCGCTCACCCGCACTATCGCGGCGGCATTCGGACTTATCCTCGCCGTCGCATTGCATACTGCCTTTAACCTGCTTATTATTAGCCAAGGTACTTCAACCACGCTGACCGCGTTCTTCCTCGTCTGGACCGTGGCCGTCGTGTTCTTCGCGGCGTTTGAGGTGCTCAAATATTTCCAGTACCACACGTTCCCTAACCCTTCACCTTAATCATTCCCTATGAACATGAAGCCATCGTTCTTTGACCGCCTCTCCGGCAACACCGTCTCCGGCGACGAATTGGAATCCTTTGAGGAGGAACTGCCGGTCGCGCCCGCCCCGCGCAAGGAATCGCACGCGCGCGGGAACCACCACGCCGCGGGCCATCCGGCGCCGCTGGACGATGACGCCTCCGCGAGCGAGGGTCAGCTCCCGGTGGACGTGCACCAGACTGCCGGCGACATCATCATCCGCGCCTTCGTCGCCGGCGTGCGTCCCGATGAGCTCAATATTTCCATAAGCCGCGATATGGTTGAGATAGAGGGCTCCCGTATGGAGCGCGAACAAGTCGCCGCTTCCGATTACTTCACCCGCGAACTCTTCTGGGGCTCGTTCTCCCGCACGATTATGCTCCCGCAGGAGGTTGACGTGGAAGCGTCGTCCGCAAACGCCAAAGACGGCCTCGTGACCATCATTCTCCCGAAACTGGACAAGGCGAAGCAGACAAAACTGCGCGTAAAGGCGGGCTAACGGAGCGTCACTGTCTCCTCGGGCGGCGGCTCTGATACCGGCACCGCCGTAAACGGCAGGCTCGCGATGGTCCTGCCGTCGTCCGTTTCTATAGTGACGCGCCACTGCCCCGCCGCGGAGACGGGCACCGAGGAATACCCGCGGTAACCGCCGTCGTTGCCGCCGACGATGGGGTACGCGATGGTGGCTTTCGTCACCCACGTTTTTGTACTCGGGTCATACCATTGCCAGCGGTGCACGATGGTCGTCGTGAGCGTCGTCGGTGCAAAGACGGAACTGTACGCGGAGAGCCATTCGCCCGGCGTCACGTGCAAGGTCGGCGGAAGGCCGAGATAGCGCACCTGCCACGACTGCCCCTCCTCACTTGTCGCCAGATACGCGCCCGGAACGCGCCAGACGCTGTGATAGACGCCCGCCGCTTCCGCCGAGAGCGGCAGGGGCGGCAGGATATTGGTGAAGTAGAACACGTTCATAATGACCAGCACCGCGAATGCACCGACACGAATGCGCCAGACATCGGCGAGGAAGCGCTCGCGCGCAAGGACGCGCAAGAGAATGGTGAATACGGCGAAGACGCACACCGCCACAAGCCCGCTCCCGAGGAAGGTGAGCGTTCCGAGCGAGAGCGTGTACATCGGCACGGCAAAAATCGCAGTAGAGTAGAGCGCGAAGAAGAACAGCACGCTCGTGAACACGAGCCGCGCGTGATACTTGTGGAAATACTCGCTCCCGAGGAAGATGAGAAACACGAAGAGCATAAACGGCCACGACGCGCCGAGCACCGCCGAACGCCCGTAGAAGATGACGAAGGCGCTCCAGAATCCGCCGAGCGCGAACTGGGTGATAAACGGCAGGACGATGCGCCAGTGCGGCAGGGGCGCGCCCCGGCGCGTCGCGCGCGCCTCTATCCAGTGCAGAAGCGGAATGGCAATAAAGCACGCAACGGTGTAGATGCCGAGGAGTAGTTGCGTCCGCACGAGGTCAATGCGGGTGAAAAAAAGGTTGTCCGCAACGAAGCCCGCGAGCATCGCGAGCGCGGAGAGATGCCGTTCATATCTGTTCATCCACGTAAAGAGCTTTCGTAGCATAGCGGGTGCTTGGGCCCGGAAGTGCGCCGGGGACCTCTGCTTCTTCAGAGCAGCGCTCTAACTAACTGAGCTACCCAAGCAATACAAGAGAATATACCACACTTACATTCTTGCTTGCACCCCTTCAATAAGCCCCAAAAGATAGTGGAATTTTGCAGTGTCATACACTGCGACCTGAAGCGTCCCGTACGGCAATCGATTATACGGACGTTTTCCTTTGCTTGCGATGCTCACCATATTGGTAGTTGGCCGAAAACGAATTCGGGGTAATTTCGTGATACCAATCCAATAGGTGCGTGCCTGCTCCTCATTGATGTGCGGATAGAGACGCATCGTGAGATGTATTGCGTCGGCTGACACCGAAAGTACTTCCCGCAAAAAACGCAAAAATGCCTTGATCATGGCGGGGTCTGAATTTACAAAACTAATCGTATGGCTCATTCGTTCCTTCCCGTCTCGTATGTGCAAGCGTTTGTATCCCTCCGCCCAATACAAAACCGTGCCCAGTATCAACAAGTCGCGTTTTACCAGCGTTGGTATCTCCTCTTTTGCAGACGCTCGCGTCTCACGCGCTCGCTGTTCTGCCTTCTGTGTCTGCATCTTATTGCGCTTTATCAGAATTGCGCTTCCAAGACGAGCGCGTGATGCAATGCGTGCTTGTGCAGTGTCCGATAACACGACATGCTTAAGCCAGCCCGAGAGCGTTGACTTCGGCACACCGAATTCTTTTTGAATCTCGTTGTAGCTCTTGCCTGCAATCCGAGCCTTGAGCGCCTTTGCTCGTACTGTATTCATACATACATTATAGTCTCGCTGGTACGATATACAAATCGACTTTTGTGGGAAACTATTTGCTCTGGAACGGATTAAGGAGCTTTTGCAATTCGGCGAAAGTCGGCAAACCGAAGGGGCCTGTGGCGGGTACGCCGGCCGACACCGAAAACTTATCGACAATCGGCTGGAGATATTGCTGGTAGAGATACAGCGGAGCCACAAGCAAAACCGCCCAGAAGATGACCGTACTGATGACGCCGTACCACTGATGACGCCGAATGGCACGGAGCATTTGATGATTATCCTTGGCGAGCGCGTGTATCTCCTCAAGCTGACGCTTTATCTCGGGGTCCATGTGTTTCTAGTATACCAGGTCTAGTGCCCTTAGCCGGAATCGGACCAGCATCTACCCCTTAGGACGGGGCTGTTCTATCCATTGAACTATAAGGGCGAAGTTATAGCGGACTTCTTGGAGCGTAACACAAAACGCGCGCCGCTCCGCGGCGCGCGTTTTGCAGGCCATTACGCGGCGATGCCGAGCGAGGACACGAGCCTTTCCTGGTCAAAGCCGATGATCATCTCGTCGCCGACAAAGATGACGGGGACGCCCATCTGACCGGACTTCTGAATCATTTCCTGGCGCTTCTCCAGGTCGTGTGCGACGTCAAAGTCGGTGTAGCCGATGCCCTTCTCCTTGAGGAAATCCTTGGTCATCTGGCAGAAATGGCAAGTCGGGGTGCTGTAAATGGTGACGTTTTTCATGTCTTTTTAAGTTATGCGGTGAGTATAGCACGCGGAGTTATCCACAGGTCAAGCGGTGCCGTCAATTCGCACTTTGTGCCCCCTCGCTGTTGCGGACTGTGCCAAGTGAGGCACTGTAAGGGTGCTTTGAGCGATTATCATCGCATTAATTCGACCCCTCGCGGTCACGATCAGAATGGGACACTTGGGACACTTTTACGCATAGTGCACGCGTGTCCCATTTTAGCGATTCCATCAAGCAGTTACAAGCTATTCTAGTGTTTTGAGTGTGTTCCACTCATGTCCCAAACGAACCTCGCGGTTGCGGACTGAAATGTTACAAATGTTACAC
>DAICZA010000021.1:0-12408 GCA_027311385.1 bacterium
TATTGAGGACGGAAGCATCGTTTTGGTACGACAGCAGAACAACGCTCAGAACGGAGACAAAGTTGTTGCGCTTATCAACGACGAAGCGACCGTCAAGATTTTCGAGAAGACTTCAAATGCTGTGATCCTCCGTCCTAAATCTACAGACCCGGAGCACAAGCCGATCGTATTAACAGAAAACTGTGAGATTCAGGGGGTCGTCGTCACAGTGCTTCCTCCCGACCTCCATTAAGGAAATAATTATGGCACTTGGAAAACACACAAGAACGGGTCAGGGTACCTTTCGTCGTGAGCGTTCGGATTCGCTCGTGAAGAACCTGAAGCAGGAATACCCGGAGTTCGAAAACGTTAATGGCAACACCAAGCTAGGCACTCTCAGGGAGAAGTTTGGTGTCGATTCGCTCGACGCAGTGCGCAAGGCGTTGAGAAAGCAGAACGGAGATTAAATCTATTGCTATGGCTAACTGTCAAATTACGTGCATTACCAAGCCCAACGTGAATAGCTCGCATGAGCACATCACTCACGTCGGCAACCCGAGCGTTCCTTGGAAGCTCACTGTGGAACAAGTGATACAGAACATCGACAGCAATGTCGACCCACGAAACGGGAAGACTGCCTATGTTGGAGTGCAGCGACCCGCTGGACGGCGAGCTTATATTCAGACGTACGCAGACGGTGATTGGAACAACAACCTCTTGTCGCTCAATCAGTGTCCTCTATAGGCGATGGCAAGCCTGTTGTGATCGTTGTCTCGTAATGTTCGACTGCTCAGTTTTCTTGTCCGCATGAAGAGTCCCTGCTAACGTCGTTGCCTCGCAGGCACGTTTCCACGTCTTTACCGGGCCAGTCTCGCGAGAGAGACTGGTCGCATGGCCCGCGTCACCGTCACCTTCTCGATCTCTCTTCCTCCAGAAATGGCGGCAGAGCTCGAGGAAATCCGGAAGAAAGAGCACCGCACGCGCTCCGAGCTCATTCGTGAGGCCCTGCGCCGCTATATCGCTGCGGCGATAAATATGCGCCCTGAGTAGGGTGGGTTTACGCGCCTAACTGAGATGCTAGTATTTCAGGGTGGATCTATCTGAACTCAAAAAAGAATATCTCATCGCGCAAGAGCTTGGCATTGACGCAAGTTACGGACGCATACTAACGATCATCGATTTCGGCAATGTTGACTATTGGTTTGAGGAGGATAGGCAAGATGCCGACAACACTGCCATCCCAGACGATGAGAAGCTCGCTATAGACCTTCAAAAACTAAAAGACTTCGCGTCTCTTTTCTCAGACCATGTCCGCTTCTATTATGGCCATGATCCGCAAAATGATTCATTGAAGTTCATCATCGCTGCGAAGAATATTTTCGGTAAAAGCCGCGTCTTCACAAAACCGATCCAAAAGGTCCGCCACCATCTTAGAGCCGAGGAGATACCTACCAATACCAGGACTACCTTTGTGGACTCTGACGGTATTTACATACAGCTTCCAAAATGCAATTTCGATGTCGAGATAGCAGTCGATGCAATACGATTGAAGGACAACTACGATACGTTGGCGCTTTTCTCCGGCGATGCAGATTTTCTTAGTCTTGCTCGGTATCTGAGAAAAAATGGCAAGAAGGTAATTCTGTTCAAAGGTGGACACATCACTTCGGATCTCAGAAGGGAAACCGACAAAGTCGTTAATGCCCAGAACATAAAGAGACACATCGTCCAGGTCAAAAAGCGAAAACCTGGCGCAAGGCCAGGTTCCGCGAATCGTTAACCCGTATCCACGGGCAGGTATAGAAAGTATACACGATGGCGGCGGCTCGGCAAGGTTGTACACAGGTAGTAACGAGTGCAGGACCACGTGCCTTACTGACACATTCTCACCCCTTTGATGCCCTTCTCGCTATACCTATGCTGTCGCGATGGACGACAAAGAGGCACAGCACGTCCGGGAATTTCAGAAGGCATACAAGGAGGAGTTTGGGGAAGAACTGACGACCGGTGAAGCGAGCATACGGCTCCACCAACTGGTTGAGTTCTATCAACTCATTTCTCGTCCGTTGCCGCCGGAACCGCTTGGAACGACCGACGCTCCCAAGAAAGGCTAGGCCGCCTGTTTCAGGTCGTCCTCTTCGAAGCGCTTCTTAAGCGCGCGAATGTTTGCTACTGTACGTCTAACATTCTCGTCGTCGCTGTTCAAAAAGGTGCGAACATCGTCGATGACTGCCAGCATGAAGTGAAAGCGTGCCGCGTTGGGAAGATTCCGAGACGATGGCTATTTGAGGGCAAAGCGGTAAACTGACAACGTGAGCAAAACCTACACCTATTTCATAGCGCTCATCGGCGTAGTATGCGCCTATTTCATCATCCGTTTATTCCTCTTCACCGATTTGAGTACGAGAACCGTGCAGAGCGATGTGCTGCAAGGTCTCCTCATCGGCTTCGGACTGGCGGTTGTCTCGGCCAATGCGTATGCGAGGATAAAGGCCACGAAGTCGGGCGGCTGGATCACTATGTTCGGTCTCGGTGTACCCGGCAACGGAATGTTCCTGCGAGCCGCGCACGCCCAACTATTTCCGGGGCCGGTAGTCGTACCGGAAGAGGCGATGTATTGGTGGACGAACACAGATGGCGCGGGCGGCGCGCTCGACGGCCGGTACGACTACGTCATGCGCTTCCCGGCAGGCGGTCTTCCTCCCAACAATGCATTCTGGTCGCTTACCATGGGCGATGCGAAAAATCACTTTGTGCCGAATCCGATCAATCGATACAGCGTGAGCGATCGCTCCGGTCTTGTCCAAAATACTGATGGTTCGGTTGATATGTACATCCAGAACACTGCACCGACGGGTCGTGAATCAAACTGGCTGCCCGCGCCCTCGGGCAAGTTCATTCTCTGGCTGCGCGTATATCTGCCCGGAGCGACTATTCTCGACCGCACCTACGCGGTGCCGCCGGTCGTCAAAACCAAATGATATCTATGGAATACCAACATTTGCTCATATTCGGCGGAGTTTGTACGGCGGCGTTTCTCTTAATCACCTACCTTTGGCCGCGCATGTTGTTTATCGTGTACAAGAGAGCGATCCTCGTTACAGGAGGAGGCGACGGCCCCATCCCGGTGAATCAGCTCTACACGGAGCCCCAAGCGCTTTTTGCCGATCCCGTCCATCCACCCGCCTCAGCATCAAAATTGTTCACTACCGGCGTGAACCACGACACGCTCGTTACGGTTGGCTGGTTAGATCTCGGGGAAGGTGCACAAGTTTTGCATGTGCCGGACATGGCCGGTCGCTACTACAGCGTGCAGTTCACCGACCCGTCGAAGAACATCAACTTTGCCTACGTCGGCAAACGCGCCACGGGCACAGCGGCCGGTGACTATCTCATCAGCGGTCCCGGCTGGAAAGGAACCGTGCCGCAGGGAATGAAACAGATTTCTTCGCCGAACAATTCAGTGCTCGTTCTCGGGCGTGTATTTGTCGAGAACGACGGCGATATTTCTGCCGCCTACGGCCTTGCAAAGCAGATACAATTAACACCACTCAGTCTTTAGCAGAATTGCTTGAAAAGGTTCCCGCGTCGTACTGTAATGCCGGCAACCGCCGGCGCCGGCAAAAATGGTATAATCGCCGGAAGGGTGCTGTACTCAATTAACCTCAATGAAATATGATACGGGGAAACTTTATTGGTGCGGCGATTGTTGCAATCATCTACACGGTCTATATTTTGTGGAATCCGCTTCCAACAAAATGGCAAATGGCGTCCCTATTGGTGGTTCTTAACGCGTTAACTATCGTGCTGTTGGCTTTTGCCTTCAAGCTATAAAAGCGAATAAGAACATATGAACGATTCCATTCTAGTGGTCACCACCAACGATGTACCGGGGTACGAGGTCGTGGAAGTGTACGGCGAAGTGTTTGGCGTGTTGGTGAGAAGCCGCAACCTCTTGAGTAATATCGGTGCCGGCTTCAAGTCCCTCATCGGCGGAGAAATAGGCGCGTACACCAAGCTGCTCAGCGACAGCCGCATTGAGGCGACTGAGCGGATGAAAAAGGCGGCGGCCGAGAAGGGAGCGAATGCGGTCTTGATGATGCGCTTTGACACGGGCGACATCGGCAGATCTATGAACGAAGTTGCGGCCTATGGCACGGCAGTCACCATCCGCCCCGTCAAACAATAATGGCTGATACCGACGAGCGCTTCAAGACGCATATCAAAGAGCCGCGCTGGCAACAGCTGGTGAGCATCGGTATCGTACTCGGCATTGTCGCGGTGTGGCTCTGGCTCCTGCTGCGCTGAAGTGAAGGTCTGAATCGTTCCGGCGTCGTCCCGGCCGGCCGATGCGATTGTGGATCTCTTTTGTTCTGGTACTGTGGTGCACATACTCGGCCGCGGCGGGCGGGGGGAGCGGCATAATATAAACAATAAAATCGGTATGAATAAAACAGCTGTTTGGGTCGCAGTGGGTATTGTCGTCGTAGGAGCCGGTTGGTATCTCATTTCCGGACATGCGGGAAACGGGGCGGCCGGAGCGAATGACACCGTGGCAACCGTCAACGGTACCGCTATCACGCGCGGCCAGCTCACGCAGGCGGAGTCGCAGATCGCCTCGGGGCAAGGTCTGTCGGCAACCTCAACTGCGGCACAAGCGCAGTTCCAATCGGATGCGCTTGATATGCTCATCGGGCAGACGCTTCTCGGTCAGGCCGCGGCGCAGGCGGGCATTACGGCATCGTCAACGGAAGTGGACGCGCAGCTCGCCGCAACCAAGGCACAGTTCAGCACCCCGAGTGCGTACGAAGCGGCGCTCGCCGCGCAGGGGATGACGGAAGACATTTTGCGCGAGAAAATCAGCCAGAATCTCGTCCTCAATGCGTATCTCGAGCAAAAGCTCAATCTCTCTACCGCGACCGCGACCCCGGCAGAAATCAAGGCCGCCTACGATCAGGTGGCGGCGCAGCAGTCGGGCACGAGCACTCCGCCGCTCGCCCGGGTGCGCGATCAGGTGGCGCAGATGGTGGTACAGCAGAAACAGCAGGACAGCATCAGCGCCTATGTCGCGCAGCTGCGCGCGGCGGCGGACGTCCGGATTCTCATCGCGACCTCTACGCCGGCGGTGTAACCGCTTGAGTTCCCGCGGTACGTCCCGTGCGGATGAAACTAAAACGTCGGCTGCGGGGTATATAGCAGCAGAGATGCTTGGCGCATCTTTATAATAATTTTATCTGTTCATTATGACAAAGAAGCTAGCTGCGGCGCTGGGAATTGTCGGTTTCCTCGCGTCCGCCGGTGCGGCATTTGCACAAACGACAACCACCGCCACCGCTGCCCCGACGGCAGCGGCGGCACAGCCGATGGTGCTCCAGGTCGGTCCGAAGGGCGAAGTGCTCCTGCGCGGGACCGTCACCGCGGCCACCGCGAGCTCGGTCACGGTGCAGAGCTGGGGCGGCGACTGGACGGTCAACGTCCCGACGACCGCGGAAGTGCTCCCGCAGGGCACGGTGCTGACTGATTACAAGACAGGCGACTTTGTCGGCGTTGCGGGCACGATTGACCAGACTTCCGGATGGACCGTGACCGCGAAGCTCGTTCGCGATTGGACGGCACGCCGGGTGGAAACCCAGCAGATCAAGGCCAACACGCAGGCGCTACAGCAGGTACGAACGACAGCACCGCGGAACACGCAGGGCACTCTGAGCAATCTTGACGCAACGGCGCAGACCTTCACGCTCACGACCGCAGACGGGACCGCGTATTCCGTCTCGCTTTCCTCGGGCGCGCTGCTTCTCGCGGTGAATCGCGCGACGCTTGATTTCACCAAGGTGAACAACGGCGACACGGTCCGCGTGTACGGCACAGTGACGCCGGCAACGGGCAGTGCGGGCGCATCAATCACTGCATCCGTCTTCCGCGACGTGTCGGTGAAGTAGGAATTTCTCAAAAAACAGCCGCCGGCCAGGGGCCGGCGGCTGTTTTACATTCGGGCGGCCGGCGAGGTCGTGGTGTATAGTTGGCGTATGAGCTTTCGCACCAAGGTTTCCATCCTCATCATCGTCGCGCTCGTACTGCTCGTCGCGGGCGTGTGGATGCGTAAGGCCCCGCCGGCGGCGGAGCCGCCGGCGGCAATCGCGACCGCGACCTACGCCTGCGACGGCGGGAAGACCATCACCGCCGCGTACTACGCGGGCGCACCCGCGCCCGCGCCGAAGCCCGGCGAGCCGCCCACGCCCACGGGGAGCGTCGCACTCGCGCTCTCCGACGGGCGCGGGCTCACGCTCGCGCAGACTATTTCCGCAGACGGGACGCGCTACGCGAACCGCGACGAGTCTTTCATTTTCTGGAGCAAGGGCAACGGCGCAATCGTGCTTGAAGACGGCCATCCGGGTTCCTACACCGGCTGCATCGTTGTCGCGCCGCCTCCGACGGGGGAGCGTCTCCCACAAATCTTTGCCAGCAGTACGGCGGGATTCTCCATCCGCCTGCCGGACGGCTATGTTCCAAAGCCGTACCTCTACCAAGAATTCGGCCCGGGCAAAGATATTTCCGGTATCAAGTTCACCATCGCGCCGTCGGTCGCGACGGGGACGAATCTCGCCGCCGACTCTTACGTGAGCGTTGAGCAGATCCCGCAGGTGCAAGAGTGCTCTGCGAATCTTTTCTTAGACCAGCCGGGAACGTTTTTGGGTCAGTCGAGAGCACTAGCAACGCAGATGCTCACCGATGACGGCACGACGTACTCGGTCGCCTCTTCTACCGGCGCGGGCGCGGGCAACCGCTACTTTGAAACGGTGTACGCGCTTCCGGGTACGAATCCGTGCACCGCAGTGCGCTACTTCATCCACTACGGCGTTTTTGAGAATTATCCGCCGGGCGCAGTGCAGGCGTTCAACGAGCCGGCGCTCCTCGCAACCTTTGATGCCATCCGCCGCACCCTTACTCTCGCGCCGTAGCGGCGTGGTAGTATACGGACACTATGTGGCAAGGGCTTTTTCATAACGTCTCCGAAGCCGAGAAAAATACCGCCGTTGAGGGCATCATCCAGCATGCGACGCCGCGCCAGGACTTCTTCCTGATGCTCATACTCTCGGTTTCTATGGCCGCGTTCGGCCTCCTCTTGAATAATATGGTCATCCTCGTCGGGAGTATGCTCATTGCGCCGCTTCTGTATCCTATCCTCTCGTTCGCGCTCGGCGTCATCGTCGCCGACGACAAACTCATCGGCCGTTCGTTCTACACGCTCCTGAAATCGGTGGTCTATGCGCTCGCCGCCGCGTTTATCATCGGTTTCTTCTTCTCGGCGCATGATACGTCCGTCATTGTGCCGTTTACCATTGCCGGTTCGCCGGCGTCATCGCTCATGTACGCCGTCGTCGCCGCCATCGCCGGGTTCGCCGGCGCCTTCGCGATGACGAAACCGTACTTGAACGAGAGTTTGCCGGGCGTTGCGATATCGGTCGCGCTCGTGCCGCCGTTGGCCGAGGCGGGCGTCGCGCTCTCATCGTTTGATTGGGCGCTGTTCAGCAGTTCGCTCCTGCTCTTTCTGGTCAACATCATCGGCATTGTCTTCTCGGCGATGATTGTGTTCGCGCTCTTGCGGTTCTCGGTCAAAAAGACCGTGGCGGAAGTGGCAATCAAGGAGGAGGACAAAGTCATCAAGAAAGAGGAGCAGAAACCGCCGGCGGCGTAGCCGCCGGCGCGGCTGTGGATTGGCGCGGGTTGCGCATTTCCTACAGGCACGTAGGGTAGGGGTATGGCATTTGATACGCAGTCTGTGCAGAGCGCGCTTGCGGCGTGGGTCGCCCTCCACGGCGTGCGGGTGCTCGCCATCGTCCTCGTCGCGTTTATCATTGACCTCTTCGCCGGCGGTATCGTCGCGCGCCTTATCCGCAGGCTGGTGCGGCAGGGGAGCGGCACGAAGGAGGCGGAGGAGAAGCGCGAGAATACGCTCATCACCGTCGCGAACGGATTTATTGACGTATTCATCGCCGTCGTCGCGCTCCTGATGGTGCTCTCGGAGTTCGGTATCGCCATCGGCCCCTTGCTCGCGGCCGCCGGCGTCGCCGGCGTCGCGGTCGGCTTCGGCGCGCAGTACCTCATTCGCGACCTCATCGCCGGCATCTTTATGCTGATGGAGAATCAGTACCGTGTCGGCGACGTCGTGTGCTTTGACGCCATCTGCGGGCAGGTGGAGACGCTGAGTCTGCGTATGACGACACTGCGCGATATGGACGGAACCGTGCATCACGTCCCGCACGGGGAAGTGAAGACCGTGTCCAATCTCTCCAAGAAGTTTTCGCGCGTGAACCTCAACCTCGGCGTCTCCTATGCCGCAGACCTGGAGAAGGTCATCAGTGTGGTAGACGAGGTCGGCGCGGCGCTCGCCGCCGACCCGCTCTGGAAGGACAAGGTCATCACGGCGCCGCACTTCCTGCGTGTGGACGATTTCGGCGATTCGTCCGTCGTCATCAAGATCGTTGCCGACACCCAGCCGATTATGCAGTGGGACGTGACCGGCGAGCTGCGCAAGCGGCTGAAAATCGCATTTGATAAAAACGGCATTGAGATTCCGTTCCCCCAGCGCGTCATCCATAAGGGCGAATAGCCCGGCGGCTTCGCCGCCGGCGAGTTTGACAGTATCCCGATAGTCGTGTAGTATCCTCGTATCGACTCCACAAGGAGCCGTTTTCGTTTTCTGGCGCGCCCTTTTGAAGGGTGCACACAATTTGGTCTTTAGGAGGGTTTGCGATGGGTAGTAACAACGAAGAATCGGAGGTGCGCGTCCCTTGGCGTCTCTTGGGGACGGTAGACGACCCGACGTTTGACATTGAGGCTCTTAGAAAGGGTTTGAGAGCTGAACGGATGAAATCCGCAAACGTTCCCTCTGCGGGAGAAGTAGACCAAAAGGTGGTCGCTCTTCCGGTTGTGCAAAAACGCCGCGCGGCGTAGCCGCCGGCAACGATAGGCAGTTCTCCGAGAGGGGACTGCCTATTATCTTTTTATAAAAGCGAGTACTATGAGAATTATGAAAACAAAATACTTCTACACCATTGTCGGCATCGCCATCGCACTCGGCATCGGCGCCGGCGCGTGGTACTGGACGAGCAGGGGGCCCGCGCTGCCGACCTATCTCGTCAATGGCCAGCCGGTGACGCTTGTGAACGGCCGTGCGGAGACGCCTGCAGCGCCGGGCTCGGCGTCAAGCGTGGTGACGCAGTACTTCGGCAACGTTGCGACGGGAGACCTCAACGGCGACGGCAAACCCGATGTCGCGTTCCTCATCACGCAGAGCACCGGCGGGAGCGGGACCTTCTACTACGTCGTCGCGACGCTCATCACCCCGGACGGCGGGTACGAGGGTACGAACGCGGTTCTGCTCGGCGACCGCATCGCGCCGCAGACCACCGAGATACGGAACGGGGAACTCATCGTCAATTACGCCGAGCGCAAAGCAGGGGAGCCGATGACCGCACAGCCGTCCGTCGGCGTGAGCAAATATCTGAAAGTGGAGAACGGTCAGCTGGTAGAGGTTCAGCCATAGGCCCTTCTGGAATGATGAAGGTCGCAGTTCCACTTCGTGGAACTGCGACCCGTTTGCGCGCCGCTAGGTGCCGGCACCGTGCGCGAGGCAGAAACGTGCGTTTTCATATTCCTGCGGCCCTATGATGATTCTGTAATCCATATTCCACCCGTCTTTCACTCCCATGACGAGGGGAACAGACATCTCCTTTTCCTCCACCAAGACGGCGACGTTGTCATTCGGGGTGAGCACGGGCTCCAGAGATGAGACGACATACGGCGCTGCGTTTCCGATGAGAAAATAGTCAAACCGCTGTCCGTCCACCTCCTTTACGGCAAAGTAGTTGCCGCAGAGCGTTACACCCGGCTCACCGCTCAGCATCGTCTGCATGTTCGGCGGGAATGCAACGACCCGATTCGCATTGCCGCCTACCGTGGCCGACAGCGTGACGACAGCGGACAAAAGAACCGCAGGAAAGAACTTCATGGCAGGCACCCCCTCTGGTTGGTTAATCGGAACTCCAGCGCGTACTCTAGCTCCCGCGCACCAGTTGTCAAACGCCATCTTGACGCGCCGCGCGCAGAGCGTACACTACAGGTGTAGATCTTCGGCAACGATGATTTACACAGCTCTTTCGGGAAATTGACCCCGGTCAGTTTCCCAAGTCTTGGCGCGGTGTACGAATCATAGGCCTACGGCTGCCAGACTTTAAAGAACCGCCGCTCTTTCTCATCCATTTTTCCGCGTGTAGCGTTCCCCTCCCTGGCGCTACACCCCCTTGCTCAGCCCGCCCCGGCTGAGCACTTTTTTATGTCCCCTCGGCTTTCCGTTTGCTACACTAGGGCTATGAACTCGTACACCTCGTATCAGACGTTCGTGAAGCCGAGCTGGTCGCCGCCCGCCTGGGTGTTCGGCCCCGTGTGGACGGTGCTGTACGCGATTATCGCGGTCACGTTCGGCACCGTGTTCTACAAGTCGTACGCCGGGGAAGTGCCGTGGGCGGTTGCGCTCCCGTTTGCACTCAACCTCGTGTTCAATTTTTCGTATACCTGGCTCCAGTTCGGACTGAAGAATTACACGCTCGCGTCGGTAGACATCATCCTCGTGCTCGGCACGCTCGTCTGGGCGCTCGTCGCCGTGTACCCGTACCTGAAGTGGGTCGCGCTCGCTAACATCCCGTACCTCCTCTGGGTCTCGTTTGCGACCGTCCTCCAGCTCACCATAACGGTTCTCAATAAATGACCGTGCTCACAAAGCGCGAAGCGCGTGACTTTGCCGTAAAGAAATCGCGGAACGGGCGCGGCATTTTCGCGAAGCGGGACTTCGCGGCGGGGGAGACGCTGTTCCGCGTGATGGGCACGCTTATCACCTGCGACGAAGACGACGCCGTTGACGACACGACGCGCGCCAACACCTACCGCTACGACGAGGACCGGTTCTTGAGCCCCGCCGGCCGCCTCGGCGATTTCTTGAATCACTCGTGCGCGCCGAACGCAAAAATCGTGAAGGAGGGGCGCACGCTCCTTCTCGCCGCCGCGCGGCCGGTGCGAAAAGGGGACGAGGTCGTGCTGGATTATTCCACCATCCTCGCCGCAGATGATGTGTGGGAAATGCGGTGCACCTGCGGCGCGCGCGCCTGCCGGAAGACGGTACGGCGATTTACGGACCTGCCCCGCGCATTGCGCGATGCCTACCGCGCCTCCGGTATGGTTCCGCGCTACATCCTCGCCATCAAGCCCTGAATCGGTAGCTATTGACAAATAAATTCGGTCGTGTATACTCCCACTTAGCTTGTGCGCCCTCGTCCCCTCCAACGGGAGCCTCGGGACAGGCCGCAGAAGTGATGCTCCCCCTCGTGCCAGAGCGGCAGAGGGTGCGGAGCGCAAGTCCGGGTAGTGCGCGCGCTGGCTGCGGCGACGCAGCACACCCGGTAGAGTGCCTGGGGAGGACCATTGATTGGTTCCCAGGCACGCAACCCGCCTCCTAGTCGCGGGTAAGCAGAGGAGAAACGGGTGAGAACGATTGGCAGTACTAGGGTCCATTCGTTCTCACCCGCGGCGCCGGAGATTGTTCCCGGCGCTTTTTTATTTCCCGAAACCGCCTGATTCTTTGCACCCCGCCTGCATCCTCGCCATCCCGCCCTCACCCCGCCCGGTGGTTTTTGGGGTAGGGAGGAGTAGTATGGTGAGTACCACGGTATGAAAATAGTCTTTATTGCGGGGCCGTACACGGGCGACGGGACGTTTGAATCAATTGAGCGCAACATCCGCGAAGTGGAGAAGTATCAGATTGCGCTCGCAAATCGCGAGGTGGGGTTCTTCTGTGCGCACAACCACACGGAGCATTTCAGTAGCTCGAAGGGCGCGCTTCCGCCGGAGCAGTTTTATTACGATTTGGATTTCCAGTTCCTCATGCGCGCGGCTGATGCAGTCCTCGCAATGCCAAACTGGGAGAAATCCAAGGGGGCGAAGAAGGAAGTGGAGTGGGCGAAGCAGAACGGGATGAAAATCTTCTACCCGAAGAACCCGGCGGACATCGAGGATATCGTACAATGGGCGAAAGAAACGCACGTATGAAAAGCACCAATGAACTGACCAAAAGAATCGTCGCGTTCCGCGATGCGCGCGACTGGAAGCAATTCCATAATCCCAAAGACGTCGCGCTCTCGCTTGTGCTCGAGGCGACGGAGGTCATGGAGCATTTCCAGTGGAAGAGCAAAGAGGAGATAGAGGAGTACGTTGTGGAAGCGAAAGGGGAGATAGGCGAGGAACTCGCCGACGTCCTCTACTGGGTTCTGTTGATGAGTCACGATCTGGATATTGACGTACTCGACGCGCTTGATAAGAAAATGAAAAAGAACGAAGCAAAATATCCCGTCGAAAAAGCGAAAGGGAGGCATACAA
>DAICZA010000021.1:12418-12733 GCA_027311385.1 bacterium
TACAATAAATTATGAGACTTTATTCAGGCTCATCAACGCAATTTCTGGATGACACCATTCACAATGAGATAGGCGATAAGCTTAAAGAATCTTTTTTTCGATATTTCCGCTATTATCCTTCCCCAAACGAAGTTCAGTCTTGGAGGAATTCGCTTCGCGCGGTTTCCCAGGTTTTCGATTACTCAGGACTCAATGATCATGGGGTGATTCTCGAATACCAACTTCCTCAGACATCTAAACGTCTTGATTGCATGATAACTGGCAGGAACGAGTCTGGGAGCGATCGGGCGGTTATCATTGAAATGATAACCGCCC
>DAICZA010000022.1 GCA_027311385.1 bacterium
CAGATGCTCGAGATAGCGAGCAGCGGAGGCCTGGCCGCCGAGCCCGAAGGCGAGGCCGACCGCAAGCGCTACGGCGATGATGACGCCCTGCACCAGTGCCTGAATGAGGCCGGTTGCCACATTGAGCTGTGTAAGCGCCGCGAGAATCGCGAAAATCCAAATCGCATAGCGCGCAACCTTGCCGAGGAAGCCGGCTGAATGCAGTTCCGCCGCACGAGCCGAGCCCGCAACCACGCGTTCCGCCGCTTCCGCGACAACCGCCGCGACAAGCAGGATGAGGACCGCGACAATCACCTGCGGGAGGTAGCCGAGCACGACATCGCTGATGAACGTATTCACCGTCGTCAGGTGCAGCACGTCCAAGGACGCGAGCAGGAAGACGATAATGAAGAACCATTCAACGAGGAAGCCGAGGAACCGGCCGGACGAGAGTCCAAATCCCGCACGTGAGAGCACCCGTTCAAGACCGGTAGACTTGAGCGCCTGGTCAATGCGCAGCGCATTGACGATTTGCTCAACGACACGGCCGAGGCCGACGCCGACGAGCCAGCCGACGATGAAGATGATGATAGCGACGACTAAGTTGGGAATGAACGTCACCATGCCGTAGAAGAGACTCTGGAACGACTGGCTAAGCACATCCGCCCAAGTGTTGAAAACCATAAGAATATAACGCGTTGATTATGCGATTAATAGCTCTCACCTTTAGAGAGCTTCTACCCTTTAGTGTAGCATTTTTAGAGCCCTATTTTGTCTACCAGGATGCGATGTGGATAGTCAAAAACGTCCCGCAAAAGGCGGTCATAGACCCCGAAACGGTAGCGGAAATCCGCGGTCGGGAACGAGGCGTAACGGATTTCACGCCCGAGCTCCGCTTCAAGCGAGTGCACGGCATTTGCCAGCACGCGCTCGTCGAGCGTGTCGCCGACGACGAGCAAGTCAATCTGCGCCTCTAGGATACCAGTGAAGAGCCCGGAGAGCGCGACGAGCCGGAGCGTACCGGCGCGCTTGAGCGCCTTGAGCATATCCTGCGGGCGCACCGACGTCGTCTCGCGGATAAACATATTGAGCGCATCAAGATGTTCAAATCGCGGGTTGGTCTGGTACTGCGCCGGGACCTGAGTACCCTTCTTGCGCACGAGGCCGGCGGCGAGAAGTTCGGCGACTTCGTGGCGCGCAATCTCCTTGGAGAGCTTCGTCCGGCTGGCGACCTCGGCGGCGGTGAACGCGGCGTCCTTGTTAAACATAAATAGGCGGAGGGTCTTGAGGCGGGCACCCGAGCCGAAGAGTTTTGCGAGCGGTTCCATAGCGTTGCCGCTAGTGTAAATGGTGGGGGCATAAAACGCAAAACGGCGCCCCGCCGTAGGCGGGGCGCCGTTTTTGTGTCCTTATTTATTTGAGGGTCACCTTTGCACCAGCGGTCGTCGCAGACTCCTCCCTGAGAACCCTCGGTTCTCAGCGGGCTTCGCCCTGCTCTCCGACACGGGGAACTCCCGTTCCCCGACCCCTTCCCACGCCGGAGCAAAGGTGACCGAAACCCGCAACAAGAAAACCGCCTCACAGCGGTTTTCTTGGGTGAACACAAGTAAATTGATTTACTTAAGGGTCACCTTTGCTCCGGCGTCCGTGAGCTTCTTTACGAGCTCGGCGGCGTCTTCCTTCTTCATACCGGTTTTCAGCATGGACGGCGCGCCGTCCACGAGGTCCTTCGCCTCCTTGAGGCCGAGTGCGAGCGCTTCCTTCACCGCCTTGATGACGGCGATCTTGCTTGCGCCTGCGTCGGTGAGTTCCACGTCTGCCGTGGACTTCCCCTCCTCTTCCGCGGCACCCGCCGCGGCCGGACCCGCGACGGCAACCGCCGCCGCGCTCACGCCGAACTTCTTTTCAAGCACCTTCACGAGCTCGGAGAGTTCCAGGACGCTCATCGCCTCCACTTCCTCAACGAGCTTCTTGAACTTGCTCGGTACTTCTACCACTTCCTCAGCGGCCGGAGCCGCTGCCGGAGTCGGCGCTTCCGTTGCCGGAGCGGCGGCGGCCGGAGCCGCCTCCTTCTTCACTTCGGCTTCCGCCGGAGCGGCCGCCTGATTCGTTTCATCTGCCATAGTAGTTAATTTACCCGGATAATTACACTGCTTTCTTCTCGCGAATCTTATCGAGCGCGACAACCAGTCCCTGGATAGGGCTGTTGATGACGTTCACGAACATACCGCGCAAGACCGGAAGCGGCGGGATGGTCGCAATGGCAGTCATGCCCTGCGCATCCAAAAACGCCCCTTCAAATACCCCGCCGAGCAGCACCAGAGCGCCCTTCAGCTTCTTGCCGAATTCGTATACGCCGCTTGCCGGCGCAGTGAGGTCATCAGTGCTCGTCCATGCGACGGCGATTTCCCCCGGCAACTCCGGGACCTGCCCGTCGTACCCGCGCTCTGCGAGCGCGCGCCGAACGAGTGTCTTCTTCGCGACGTAGTAGCGCACGCCCCTCTGCGAGAGTTCCGTGCGCAAGTGAGACGCGTCTTTCACCGTCAGCTTGGAAAAGCCGACAAACGCGACGGACGACGCTTCCTTGAACGCGTCGCTCAGTTTCGCAACGATATCGCGCTTTTTATCTTTTGATATTGCCATACGTTGTACTGCACGAACGAAATAAAGGAGAGTTCGACCTCGGCTCGCATCAAATGATTTGAGCAGTTGGTCTCCCTACGCAAGATTCATTCCCTCGCCATGCTTAGGATACTTACGGTCTTCGGTTCGTACAAAAAGCACTCTACCAGAATGCTGGCGAAATGCAATCAGCCCATCGCGGCGCTCGCGACGTGGAGCGTGAGGAGTGCGACCGCGACGATAACGGCGAAGCCGGTGGCGAACTTCACAAACTCCACGACAAACGGGAGCATGCGCCGCTCAGCGTCTCGCCGGCTCTTGTCGGAGGCAGGGGTCATAGTTTCGCCTGGAGTCGCGCAATTTCGGCATCAATCGCGGTGGAATCACTTCCGGGCGACAGCGTCTTTACCGTCTTCCACGCGGTGACGGCGTCGGCGTAGCGGCCTTGGCCGGTAAGCCACTGGGCTTCAAGCGAATAGATGGAGGCGTTCTGTCCGAGGCGCGCCGTCGCGCCGGCAAACGCCGCGGTAACGAGCGCAGTGTCTTTCGGGAATTGTCTCGTGAGGAATGTGAGCTGGTCCACCCGGTACTCGGCCACCGTCGGCTCCACGGCAACCGCCTTTGCATACGCATCGGCTGCGGTGTGGTACGCGCCGAGCCCGTCCATCAGGTGCCCGAGGTTTGAATACGCGAGACCCTTATTCGGATGGATGGCGATAGAACGGTTGTAGTACTGGTACGCTTCTTTGCCATTGCCGAGCGCCCCATAGTCGTTCGCGATGCCGTTGTAGAGGTCGTACTCATCATACTGCCCCTTACCGATGAGGCCGGTGAGCTTCGCGATGTCGGCGTTCGCCTGCGCGGTGAGCGTGGCGTTGCCGGTGTCGGTGCCCGCGAAGCTCCACGAGGCAATCGTGTCGGCCGGATTAATCGGGAACGGCCGGACGACCGGCTGGGTGACCGGTTCTACGGTCACGGTTGTCGGCGTTGACGCGCTCTCGGTAGACGACGCGAGATTGAGGTCAAGCGCACTCCCCGGCGGCGTCACGACCGGCGCCTGCGCTCGGTGCGACCACGCGAGAAACGCGAGCACCGCCACCACGAACCCGATACCCGCCGCCATCCAGCTCCTTTTTGTCACCTGCATATACGCCCAGAATACCACCCCAGTGAGATAGTCGTCTACGAGCAACATCTCACGGGGCAGGCACACCACAAAATCCCCTCCACCAAAACTTCAGGATTAAATGTTAAACATTTAATCCTGAATGTGGGGATAACTATCGAGGGGGGTTATTGGTGCGCTGGGCGGCGGCGGGCGGCGAACCACTTCCAGATGATGAGGATGAGACTGGCGGCGGCGAAGACCTCGCCCGCGAGGCGTGCGGCGTCATCACGATAGAAGGGGAAGAAATCCATGTATGCCCCCGGATTACTATCGGGTATAAGCGCTATGAAAACAATTGAAAGTGGTATCGCCCACACAGCGAATTTAAACCAGGAGTTGAAAACACTTCGCGAGATGAAAATGAGAATAAGAGCAATTAGTAAGAAAGAGGATGCGAAATAAAATGCCGGATTAATGACACCCAGATATATCCAATGTACCCATGTGCCATAGCATGACGAACTCGTAATAATGCACCACTGACTAAAGTAACGAAATCCAACTATCGCTAGAGCAAGCACTGCCGGAACGAATTGGATGATTTTTGTTTTCATTTTAAAAGAGTCTCTGTAAAGCAGTCCAGAGTCCGTGAATACTATTATAGATGGCTGTGCCTATTCTCTCTACCATCGGCTGTTGAGAAGCGTCGTACACCGAAGCGGTTTGCGGGAAATTAGGAACGGTATTTGCGATGGTTAGCGGCGGAGCCTTTGCCGGAGCCGAATGCTTACGAGCACGCGGAATCGCCACTGCGAGTTGCGGTCTAGTCGTCGTCGCGACGGGTGTCGTCGTAGCCGCAGGTATCGGAACGGCAACCGTTGTAATTATGGGAATTGATATGGAGCCCGGCGAGGTCCGTACCGGAGCGGCGGCAACATTAGCAGGCGTCTGAGGCGGATAATCAGAATCGCTTGCGCCGCCCGTATTACTCGTGTCGGTAGTATCGTCGGTTACCGGTTCGGTATCAGGATCCGGTACCGGAGGCTCATAACTCACCGTCTCTCCAACCACCGGCGTAATAGTGATGATGTTTCCACTATCGCCATTTTCATCAACCGTGAGCGGCGAAGCGGTGCCTACGTCGCCCGAGATGGTGAGGCTTGCCGTAGTGCTCGCCGTCACGGGAACGTTTGCGATAGTGCTTGACGCGGTGATGATGCCGCCCGAGCTCTCTTGAATATCCAGCGAGAATGTGCCCGTTTGTCCGCTGTCTGTCTGCCTGCCGCTCTTCCGCCCGTAGAGCATAAGCTGATACTGATTGCCCTGCGGCTCCGGGATGATGGCGTATTTCACCTCGCCGAACTCGCCATAGGATGAACCAGGAATATCTTCCGTCATTGAGCCGTCTTCTGCGAGACCGACTGTCTTGCCGGAAGGGTCTTTGAGCTGGAGAGCGGCGACACTGTCTGACAGGCTCTCCGACTCGGGTGTTGTTGAGGCCGGAGGAGTGATTGATGAATGGAGGAAGAAGATGAGTTTCTTAGTATCGGATGTCGGCGATGGCTGGCTTGACGTGATGTATGGCGTGAGCGTGTTGCTGTTCTTAATGATATTTTTTATGAAATCTTCAAGCGAAGGTATTTCAAAAAGGTCGCGATGACTACGCTTTATTGATGTCGCGATACGATAGGAATCTAGATCAACCCAATACCTTTTCACATTTGTGCTTGAGGCCATCATCAGCGCGCTCGGGATGGGGACGGTGCCGTCGCCGTCTTCCACAAAGATCGGCCGGTACATGCGCATCGGCCCGAGCGCGGCGAGAACGCTCGTTGGCCGCATAGTGTAGAAGTCTATTCCCGCGACCGTGTCGGCTCCCCAGCCGGCAATCTGGTCTACTTCAACGCCGTCGGGCGGTGCCCACGCGTCAAGTGCGGCGTGCGCGTTGTTCGCATAGTCAATGAGCGGCGCATTCAATACTTCCGCGGAACTGACATCATTCGCTCCCGGCTTCTCTCGCCCGCCGTCTTTGGCGAGGAGGAAGTCGTCAAGCGCGACGCGGTTCGCGATGGTGGCGCCGTATGCCGCGATTTCTGCGGCGTAGCCGTCGCCCGCGAAGCGGGCGACGGGGTGGGCCGCGTCCCCCATCGTGCTCTCCAGGTAGTCTTCCGACGGGAGCAGGTGATACGCCATCGGCGAGTTCAGGGCGAGCGAGCGCGCAACGGAGCTGTGCAGGATGGGAATCCCCCATGAAGAAATGCCCTGGTCCAGCCCGTAGAGAAGCGCGCCGACGTCAACGGGCGCGCCGCTCTGCGGCGCGCCCACCAGTATCACCTTATCCACCAATGCGGGGGTTTCACTCCCGAGTTGGTTCAGAAGCGCCTTAGCGACGAGACCGCCGTTGCTGTGTGCGACGATGTCCACCTTCCCCGACTTAGAACTCGCGGCGAGTGCGCGGAGCGTCTGCTCAATATACGGCGTGCTCGTGGATTCTTCGTAATATATCTTCCCGTCCCGCTCCGTACCCTTGGTCAAAAGATCATTCAGAGAAAGCCGCCAGTCGTACGCGACCGGTTTCCAGTCGGTGATGGTGCCGTCGGCTTTGAGTCCATCCATCTCGCCAATGAATGATTTATAGATGTCGCTACCACCGACCGAGTCAATGACGTCATCCGCTTTCGCGTAAATATCCCCGCACACACTCTCGCCCGCCGGGTCAAGGAAAAGGTCTTTCACCTTTTTATCACCCGCGCCGAACAATATTTGTATGAAAGAATCCGCGAGCGGCTCCCAGAGTTTCTCTTCAACCGTCTTACCGCACCCGGTCCCTTCGTAGAGGCGGCTGCCCTCAATGCCGGGCAGGAAGAGGACGTTTGAGACCTTAGGACTGGATGGTTTGTCCCACCCGTCTTGCGTCGTCCACGGGAAAGCGTCCTGTCCGGCATCGTAATATTGAGCGAAGACATTGGGAGCATCGCACAGGCCTTCGCCACCGGCATCATTACATCCTTCAGACGGCTCGTCGAATGAGTCAAAGTAATTGCCGCCCACAGGATTCGGCAGACTGAAGTTGTTATTTAGCGTATCGCTGTAGTCAAGTGCGTTCGTGCCGTTGCGCAAGAAATTGTTGTGATACATCGTATTCCCGTGACTGGACCCGTACACAAACAGCGCCCTCTGCGAATCAGAAAGCGTGTTCTCCGTAATCGTGTTGTCGTAAGAATCGTAGAGGAAGAGAGCGTCGCCCAAGCCGGTAAAGGTGTTACCTGAGATTGCGATGTCGTCGCTTCCGTCGTAGAGGAAGAGCGCCTGGCCAAGTCCGGAGAAGGTACTGCTCGCGATCGTGCCGCCCGTAGAGGTGAATAGGAAGACGCCGTCGGCGTCGGCCGACCCGCTGATAGTGTCGTCGCGCATGATGTCGCCGCTCGAATTGAAAGAGATGAAGGTGCGGTCGTTGCCCGAGAACGTATCGCCGGTGAAGGCATCCTCAGATGAGTCAAAAGAGATTATGCCGGCGTCCGAGATCGCTGTGCCGGCGACCGTGATGTGTGAAGATGCGTTGAGGAAGACGCCGTAGGAGAAGTTCTTGATGGTGAGGTCCTTCACGGTGATGCCGTTTCTTGCGTCAAGGTAGACGCCCATGGTCACGCCCTGACTGCCGTCCATCGTGTGTCCGGCGCCGTCGATGGTCACGCCATCGCTGTCGATTTCAATGGTTTCAGAAATATCGGAGGTGAGCGTGCAGGTGAGCGTCGCGGCGTCCCACGTACCAAACGATATGCAGTCTCCACCGGTCGCGTCATCAAAGATGAACTTCGTGCTATGCCTCTCCTGTATGAAGACAATGTGCGCCTCTGAAATATCCTGCGTGTACGTGTACGTACCGTCATCACTGGAGACAATCTGCGTGAGGTTGTGGAGATTGTCTTCGTATTGGTAGTACGTCGTATCCGGTGCGAGTCCGGCTATTGTGATCTGCGTAGAGGTGGCCGAACCCGACGAAGATTCAAGCCGCATCGTCAGCACTTTCGGCACCGAGGTTAATCGCAGTTTGATAGCTTCTGTGCTGCTCACGCTGACATTGAGATACTCGCTGTCGGTCACCTGAAAGTGAGAACCGACACCAACCACGACGCCAGGAATGCCGCCCGTCTGCGAGAACGCGGCACTCGCATACGCCAAGTGCGGAAAAAGAGAAACAACACCAGCCGCCAAGACAAGCTGGGCGATTCTGTCAACGTACATTGCTACTAATAATAGTACCCACACACGGGTACGGCGATATGCTTATGCACATGACTGCCGATGATTTGAAAAAATTGCAAAGAATATTGCTTTTAAATGTCAGACATATAATTTCGTCCGGTCGTGGTTGGGAATGTTAAACATCCTCAACTACCAGGGCTCGAGCATCAGCTCTTTGAACTCTTTGCCGCGAGTTGCCATGTGGAAATCGAGCAGCTCGCGCGCCTCTTGCTTGTAGGCATCGCCCATTCCGATGATACCCGCAATGAGACTGTCCTCATCATCAAGAATGGGCGACGCGGTACCCGAAACAATGTCGCGGAAGCTTGCATATGGATACCGTTTCGCCCATTCCCACGCATCGTCAAAATTACCTGCGGCTGCAGCAAGTCCGCCCGGGTACATCTCAAGCACGTTCTTCACGAGGATATAAAACGCGAGATACCGATAATGCTCATCCTCGGCGACGGTACGTGCATGATATGACCCCTGAAAGAGACTCCCTTTCTCGTTATATTTTGCGCTGAAGTATTTTGACATACTCCCTCCTGTTCGTTGCATGAACTTCGCGATACCGCCCTCGCGAATCTCCTGCACGAGGAGATGAAAATGATTTGAGAGCAACGTCCATGCGAGAATCCGCACGAGCGGATCGCGTTTGGGCCAGCTGTCCGGACGAGCAAGTGCGGGAAGATCAGCAACAGAATGGTGCCAGAACTGGTCAGTATGCGTGTCATTCAGGTATCGGAATGTCCGGACTATTCGCATACCATCCGCGACATCGCGCATGATGTCAGTGCCGCGCGTTCCCCTCTGAGTGATGTGGACGATTGAGCCGACACCGAAAGGTTCCACGCGCATTATTCATATCCTACATCATTTAGCTCCATTTAAATGTTAAACATTTAATATATACGTGTATACGCAACTCTCAACTTGTTTTTAAATGTTTAACATTTAATTAACAGCCGGGAGAAAAAGAAAAGAACCCCGCAAGGGGTTCTTTTCTTTCGCTAGACCGATTCTCTAGCTGGTTTGTTGCTAGGCCAATTTCCTAGCCGGTGGCCGAGGGCCTGTGAACTTAGGTTATTCCTTTCGGAATTCCGATCCGCGGGTTGAGGTTAAATTAAATGTTTAACATTTAATTTAGTCTTCCCGAGGCAGGACTTAGTTGGAGAAGCTGTAGACTCCTGTCGTCAAGTCCTTAAGGAGGAAGCCGTTCGTCCAGTCAAGCGTTGAGGTCGTGTGGCTCGGAGCCGAGCGGTCAGACCAGACATAGTTGTTGCCTGTCAAGAGACCGCTTGCTGCGGCATTCGCTGCAACGGTACCGTCTGCCGATGCGAACTGGACCGTCACGGAGTTGTGGGTAGTCCACGATCCGGTGAAGTTAGCAGCGCGCAGGTAGAAGGTCTTGCTCTGGCCAGCACCGACCTGGATGACGTTCGTCAACGGAATCTTAACGAGACCGTTCAGGTCAGCTGCTGTCACCGCCGTGTTGAGTGCCGTGGACGTGTTTGCCGCGTCGTAGAGCGAGAAGTTCGTGAGAGACTGCCCGCTCGTTGACGTGGACACAGTGAACGCGACCTGGTCAAGCTCAACCGAGCCGGCCGGGTCGGCCGTAACGGTGAAGCGGAAGAGGTCCGTACCTGCGTTCGGCATTGCTGTCGTCGTGTAGCTCTGACCCGCAAAGGTCGGAACTGTCTTGCGGACGTACATCGTGCCGTAACCGGCCGTGTAGCCGCTGATTTCAGTCGTGCCGACTGACGTCGTGGCATTGCCCGTAGAGTCAATGGCCTGGAAGCCGGTCGCGTGCAAGAGCGTGGTGTTGATCGCCGCGCCCGAAGCCGCACCGTTTGAGACGGTCGGCGTACCGACGAAGACCTTAAGGTCAGCCGAGTCGTTCTGCGGAACGTAGAACGCGAGACCGCTGAAGGTCGCCGTGGACGACGCTGTGGACGAGACCGCGAGGGCGCTCGTCACTGTCTGCGTCGTGCCGTTGACATCCGGATACTGGAGCGTCACGCCCGTGGTGGACGTCGCCGCACCATCCGGAATCTGGATCTCAAGCTTCTGCACCGTGTACGCGGAGTTCTGCGCCGAGAAGCTGTAGTCAGCAACCTGGACGCTGGAGGCACCCGCGATCACGTTGGAATTGGCCGGGTTACCCGCACCAACCGCGATAGAGAGCGAGCCGGAGCCGACCGTCATGGTCTGGAGCGCCTCGCTTGCCGCTACGCTTGCGGAGGTTGAGGTGACCGCACCCGTACCCGTCGTGCCAGTCTGGAGGGTCGCGATGATACTGGTCGCGGCCGTTGACAGGATGTTGCCATAGATGTCAATCGTCTGCGTGCCCGAGGCCGGGATGGTGAAGTTCACCGAGAAGTTGTTCCCGGTAGCCGACGGCGTCGTGATGATCGTGCCGTATTGCGTGCCGGTCGCATCATCCTTCAGCGTCAGGTTCGTCACCCCTGCATAACCAGCGAGGTCAAGCGAGATAGTGTTGACGTTGATACCTTCGGTTGCACCCGCCGAGAGCGTGAACGCGCCGAGGCGGGCATTCTGGGTACCGGCGAGCATCGTCTGGCTACTGTAGCCCGAGTATGCCGTCGCGGTGAGAGCCGAGCTCGTCACCTGAAACGCATTGCCCGAGACATCAGCGGCAGAGGTAGTGCCGTACGGTGCGCCTGTTGACGTAAGCGAGGACTGACCCTGCGCGTTGGACGTCTCTGCCGCGAGCGAGACCGTGATGGAATCGCCGTTGTTGACGTTGACGCCGCCGGCCGTCTTGGTGTCGGCATAGATGTCAACAACCGTAACGGTACCCGCCGGGATGATAAGCGATGAGCCAAGCGAGAAGTCGGTCGCCGTACCGTTGGAATACCCAAGGGTCTTGGTAGAGCCGACCTGCACGCCGTTCACCATTATCTTACCGTTGGCAAGTTCGCCCGATACGCCCCACGGTGTCGTCGTCGCCGCGTAGACGTAGAGGTCGCTCACCTTCACCGCCTCACCCGAGGCGAGGAAGTTGAAGGAGGCGAGCTTCACGCCCGTCGCGCCGACCGAGACATCGCTCGTCGGCGAGGCAGCTGCCTTGCTGACCGAGACGCCACCCGTCGCCGACACGCCGGCAATCGTCTGGAGACCAGAGTTTGCCGCCGTGAAGTTCGTCGTTGAGCTCGTCGTGTGGAGCGTTACCGGCTGATTCAGCTGGCTGTCCACGAACATCGCGTCCGAGGAGCGCTGTACCGAGAGCTCAAGCGTGCGGGTTGAACCGCCCGTGACGTTCGCGATCACCTTGATGATGTGGTCTGCGGTTGAGAGCAGGACCGGGCTGGCCGAGAGGTCAAAGGTGACCGTCCGGTCTGCACTGAGCTGAGGAATCGCCGAGCCGACCATCGTGCCGTCCACATAGAGGCGGAGGTTCTGCACGTTCGTCGCGTCAATAGAACCGAGGTTCGTGAGCCGAAGCGAGGTGAACTTCACCGGGTTGGTAGACACGGAGACCGTGTTCTGCCACACCGTGTAGTCCGCCTGCGGAGTCAAGCTGGAGTTCTGAGCCGGAAGCGTCGTGCCGTTGAAGACAACGGACGCGAGGTTTGCCGCCGAGATCGTCTGGAGGCCGCCCGAAATCGGGAGGTGTACCGACGAATCAAGCGCGG
>DAICZA010000023.1:0-249 GCA_027311385.1 bacterium
GCTTTTGAGCGCACGTTTTCTTTTGGTCTTTCTTGGGGGCTTCAATATGAGTTATTACTGGTTGTTACTCGGGATCCCGTTCATTGTCTGTGCTGTATGTGGCGGTCTGCCATTCCCGCACTATTGCGAGCATACTGATGGGTGGGCATGGTGGACATGGAGATACGTGTCCGTACTCACGAAAATTCTCCCGTGGCTTAGGGAGAAAAAGGGTTACAAGTTTTACTGTCGGAAGTGCAAGCGTTATGC
>DAICZA010000023.1:259-9261 GCA_027311385.1 bacterium
TTTTCCTTTTCACCCCATCCACGGCTTGGTAGTCAAGACGGTGGAGTTGTTGTAGTGTGTCCCGCAGAAGGTTCGGGCGATCTCTCGCAAGGAGATTTTTTCAATCCACAGTACGGGGGTAATCGTGACAAAAGTCTTTAGGGACGAAGTCAGTGAATTCCTCGTCACACAGCTCAGCGTGATGCTCGAGGAGAGAGTGGTTCGGTTGGGATTGAAGCTTGCTGGGAAGAGTTGGGTCCGGCAGGACCAATTACCGAAAATACTTGAAAAAAGAGGCGCGTTTATCATCCGGGGAATACTTGATTCCCTTAATCCTGAGGCATTCAAAAACATTCAGGGTATGGATGAGCGCACCATCTGGAGGGTGTATTGGGACCTACGGAGCAACTCGGTGAATGAGAACATATCCATCTTTGAGCTTCTCCGCGGACTCAATACTCCACCGTACGATTCTGTATTTTTGTAAACGCCGCCCGAAGGGCGGCGGCTGTTTTTATTGACCCGCGCACACATTTCGGGCATAGTAGGCGTATGAAGAAATGGCACGGAGACGATATAGAACAGGAGGCCGTCATTGAGCCGGAATCGGAAGAGCGCGGAGAAGAGCGCGCGGAAGATACAGTGAAGAAGCTCCGTGACGAACTTTCCGCGTGCCGGCACGAGAAACAGGAAAATCTGGACGGCTGGCAGAGGGCCAAAGCCGATTACGTGAACTTGCTCAAGCGGATTGAGACCGACGGCAAGGCATCGGAGCTGAAGGGGAAGGTCGGCGCCGTGGAGACGCTCCTGCCGGCGTTTGACGCCCTGGAACGCGCAAAGGAGCACGGCGAAGTGCCCGAGGGCTTCCTCGCCATCGCGAAGCAGCTGGAGGGCGCATTCGCTTCGCTCGGCCTCGTCCCGCTCGGCGAAGTCGGCGAGAAGTTTGACCCGGCGCATCACGATGCGCTCGGCCAGGACCCGACCGATGACGAAGAGGCCGATGACACCGTCACCGCGGTATTGGAAAAAGGATGGAAAGTCGGCGACGCAGTCATCCGTCCGGCGAAAGTGCGCGTCGCGCACTTTGCAAGCGAGTAGCGGGGAGCGTACAATAGTATCTCTAACTTTAATAAACATATGGCAAAAATTCTCGGCATTGATTTGGGCACCACAAATTCCGCGATGGCTATCGTGGAGGGCGGCGAACCGCGCGTCTTGGAGAACGCTGAGGGCGCGCGCACGACGCCATCTATCGTCGCGGTGGGGAAGAACGGCGAACGCATCGTCGGCACGCTCGCGAAGCGTCAGTCGGTGACGAACCCGCTCAACACCATTTTCCAAATCAAGCGCTTCATCGGCCATTCCTTTGATGAGCCGGAGGTGCAGAAGGATAAAGCGGCGGTCCCGTTTGAAATGCGCAAAGGCGAGACCGGCGGCATTGAAGTAAAGATGAACGACAAGTGGTACCGCCCGGAGGAACTTTCGGCGATGATACTCGGCAAGATGAAGGCCGACGCCGAAGCGAAGCTCGGCGAGAAGATTACCGAGGCGGTCATCACCGTCCCCGCGTATTTCAACGACGACCAGCGCTCTGCGACCAAGGCGGCGGGCCAAATCGCCGGGCTGGACGTGAAGCGCATCATCAACGAGCCGACTGCGGCCGCGCTCGCGTACGGATTTAACAAGAAGAAGGATGAGAAAATCGCGGTCTTTGACTTCGGCGGCGGCACGTTTGACATCTCGGTGCTGGAAGTGGGCGGCGACGTGATAGAGGTGAAGAGCACCGACGGCGACGCGCACCTGGGCGGCAAAGACATTGACCAGAAGATTATCAACTGGCTCGCGGACGAGTTTAAAAAGGAAAGCGGCATTGACGTGCGCTCTGATGCGCTCGCGCGCCAGCGCCTGGACGAGGCGGCCGAGAAGGCGAAGATAGAGCTCTCCAGCGCGATGGAGACGGAGATTAACATCCCGTTCCTCACCTCGGACGCCTCCGGTCCGCGCCACCTGCTCATCAAGATGAGCCGTGCGAAGTTGGAGGAACTTTCAGCAGAATTCATTGAGCGCGCGATGGACATCACGAAGCGCGCGATGGAGGCATCGCCGTTTAAGATTCCCGACATCAACGAAGTCATCCTCGTGGGCGGTCAAACGCGCATGCCGGCGATACAAGCGGCGGTAGAGAAATTCTTCGGCAAGAAGCCGAATATGACCGTGAACCCGGACGAGGTCGTCGCCATCGGCGCGGCGATTCAGGCCGGCATCCTGCAGGGCGACGTGAAGGACATCCTGCTCGTGGACGTCATCCCGCTCTCGCTCGCGATTGAGACGATGGGCGGCGTTGCGACCAAGCTCATTGAGCGCAATACGGCGATTCCGACCAGCCGTTCGCAGACCTTCTCAACCGCCGCCGACAATCAGCCGTCGGTAGAAATCCACATCACGCAGGGCGAACGCGCGATGAGCGCCGACAACAAGTCGCTCGGCAAATTTATGCTGGACGGGATTCCGCCCGCGCCGCGCGGTATGCCGCAAGTGGAAGTCACGTTTGACGTGGACGCGTCCGGCATCCTCACCGTGAAAGCCAAGGAGAAGACCACCGGCAAGGAGCAGTCAATCCGCATTGAGGGCTCCACCGGCCTTTCCAAGGACGACATCGCGAAGATGCAGGCCGACGCAGAAGCGCATGCGGAAGATGACAAGAAGCGCCAAGAACTCGTGGAGGCGCGCAACATTGCCGACCAGGCCATCTACGCCGCCGAAAAGGCAATCAAAGACCACGGCGAGAAGGCCGGCGTCGAAGTGGTGAAAGACGTGCAGGACAAAGTAGATGCGCTCAAGACGGCTCACAAGAGCGAGGACTCTGCCCTCATCAAGACCGCGACCGAGACGCTCTCGGCAGCGCTCTCCAAGATCGGCGAAGCGATGGCGAAGCAGACGCCGCCCGCAGGCGATGCCCCGCCAGCCGCTGACGCAGGCGGGCAAACACCCCCGCCTGACGCGCCTCCCGCCGGCCCAACCGACGCCGAGTTCAAAGAGAAAGAGTAGTCATCCAGGCGGCTAGCACCAAGCCCCGCGATGCTCCGCATCGCGGGGCTTGCGCGCTCCCGAGACCGCGTGTATAACGGACGCCAGCTGCATAGGATTTCCCGACAGCAGTTCACTTCCAAGGAGGAAAGAAGAAATGAGGAAAAAGTTGTGGTTTAGTAGCAATCGTCGTGGCTACATAACAGCGGCCGTCGCCGCGGTGATATGTTTCGGTATTGCGATTATCGGCGGCGCCTTTGACCACACGAGCGCGACGTCGGCCGCGCACGCCGAATCGTCCCAACAATGACCATTCACCCAACGCGGCCACGTGCCGCGTTGCTTTTTTTGCATACAAAATCACTCCAGCGTATAATCGGACTACAATGGCAACGACAAAGGATTACTACAGCGTGCTCGGCGTCCCGAAGAACGCGACCCAGGACGACATCAAGAAAGCGTTCCGCAAACTCGCGCACAAGTACCACCCCGACAAGGGAGGCACCGACGAGTCCAAGTTCAAGGAAATCACCGAGGCGTACTCGGTGCTTTCCGACGACAAGAAGCGCCGCGAATACGACGCATACGGGCAGGCGTTTCAGGGGGGACAGCCCGGTTCGGCGCCCCAAGGGGGTCCCTTCGGGGGTTTTGATTTCTCTCAGTTCCAGGGCCAAGGGTCCCCCTTCGGGGCAGGTTTCGGCCAGGGCGGCGCTGACTTTGATTTCGGCGACCTCTTCGGCGATATGTTTGGCGGACGAGGGGCACGGGAGCGCGCACCGCGCGGCCGCGACATTTCCATTGATTTGGAAATCCCGTTCAAGGACGCGGCATTCGGCACTACGCGCACCGTGCTCCTCGCAAAAGTCTCCACATGCAGTCTCTGCAGCGGTTCGGGCGCGAAGCCGGGCACCGAGCTCGAGACCTGCAAGACCTGCAACGGCAGCGGCCGCGTACACGAGACGCGCAACTCCATCCTCGGCCAATTCACGAGCGTGCGCACCTGCACGGCGTGCGAGGGCACCGGCAAAATCCCGAAGGAGAAGTGCCCGGAGTGCAAGGGCCACGGCGTCCATCGCAAGCAGGAAGAGATCAAGGTCAACATTCCCGCCGGTATTGATAACGGCGAGATGATTCGCATGCCGGGGCAGGGCGAAGCGATTAAGGCCGGTACCGCGGGCGACCTGTACGTGAAGATACACGTGAAGCCGCACGCGACGTTCCGCCGTGACGGCGCGAATCTCATTATGCATTTGCCGGTCAAGCTCACCGACGCCCTGCTTGGCACCACCGTTTCCATAGAATCGCTGGAAGGGAAGACTTTGGAGGTAAAAATCCCGCCGATGAAGCGTGCCGAAGAACTTCTGCGCGTCGCCGGAAAAGGCATTCCCGTGGACGGCAGCCGCGGCGACCTCATCATTCGGCTTGAAGTCGCCCTCCCGCACAAGCTCTCCGGCTCCGCCAAGAAGTCCATTGAGCAGTTGAAAACCGAGGGGCTGTAGAAATTCCAGTGCTATACTAGTGCTTTAGGTGTCCTTATTAACGTTCTCAAAAGGGGGTGCAATAGTGTTCATACGTCGGCTAGTGTTTGTGTATGGTGGTCTGGTTGTCATAGTCGCACTACGGACCGCAAAACGGCTGTCTGTCCGTACGGGTGAATTCTTCAAGTCGCTGGGAAGAACCCTCGTCTCACTCGGCGAAGACGGGGCGTTTCGGTGGAATGCCGAATTACTCCTCCAGTGCTACATGGTGGATGCGGAGTTCCATATTGGCGACGTCATCTACCGGGGTCCGGTATATGCCGTGTACCGTAGCTTCGTAGGGGGTGACGCTCTTGTCTTCCGATGCAACTGGATTGCCGCCTGTCAGGACCGTACCGTCCGATCGTGGGAGTACGCCGGCGCCGGTGCATTTCGCATCAAAGAGTACGGCGCGCCCGACAGACTTCCAAACGGCGAAACGACCTCAACCACTTCGCGAGGCGGTGAAATACCGCCTCGTTTCCATTTAATGCTAGAGGGCTTTTATATCCCTGTTGAAAACCCAGGTACCGCGAATCTTGGGGATTACACTGGAGGGGATGACAGAGGATGTTCAGTTTGAAGATGAGCAGGGCCGGCGTCCAGCGGCGGCCGCGGAGAAGTCTCTCCTCGTTCGACTGGTACTCTCAACAAGGCTCGTACAAACCGATAGGCAGGCTGAGTATGTACTGCTTGGTGTTGCCTCCGTTGTGATACTTATTGCGATTCTTATATGGTCATTCGCGAGTTCTCCACATCCTCCCGTCCCGCTTCCTCCGGGGACACTCATTCCCGGTCCAAACGGAAGCGCGACGTATACAAAATGACTCGCCGACGACCATCAGGTTTTACTCTCATAGAGCTGTTAGTGGTTGTTGCTATCATCGGAGTCCTATCGTCAATCGTCCTCGTCTCCCTCAATACTGCTCGCTTAAAAGGGCGCGATGCGGCGCGAGAGGAGGAGATTCATTCAATCCAAAACGCGCTGGAATTGTATTTCACCGAAAATGGCTACTACCCGGCGTCCGGAGGGGCGGCATCGCCGAATGGTGGATGGAGTAGTAGTAATGACAGCAGTTGGGCAATGCTTCAGACAAAACTCGCGCCATATATATCAAAACTCCCGACAGATCCGGCACAATCCCCGAGCGGATGGGGAGCGACCGGCAACGTATTTTCCTATTTTTCTCTCGGTTACGGCTGTTCCCAGCACTGGTATATGATCGTCTACCACCTGGAATCTTCAACCAGAACTAACCAGAGTGTGACGGCTTGCAATGGTACCAATTTCGACTATGGTTCTAACGATCCGAGTATAATCACGGTCGGCATGAACGGGAGCGGGCATTGATTTTTTTACCGTATACTATTCTCTATGACCGCCACTTCGGTCACTAGGTATGTCAGACATCCAGTTTAACGAAGACAACCAGTATAAGCGCTACGCACAGCCCGGACGGAAGCCGCTCCTCGTCCGGCTTGTGCTCAGGACCGGCATGGTGTCCACTGACGAGAACGCCAACTACGTTTTATTGGGCATAGTCGTTGCCGGTTTCATCATCGCCGGTATGCTTTCGTTTTCGGGAAATGGGGCAAAAAGTCTGTCCAACGCGGATATTCAACGCATCACGCAACTGCAGCAGGGCATACCGCCGACGGCACCATAATACGTATGAAACGCGGATTCACCCTCATTGAATTGCTGGTCGTCATCGCAATCATAGGGGTTCTTTCTTCCGTGGTGCTCGCTTCGCTGAACGCCGCGCGTGGAAAAGCCGATGACGCGGCACGGCTTTCCGACATGCACGCTATTCAGGTTGCTCTTGAGCTGTACTATACGAAGCACAATACGTATCCAAGCTCAAACGGCTCGGGTTGTGGCGGCTGGGAGTCTACCGGTTCGGATGCGGCGCGCGGTATCAATTTCGTTGCGGCACTGGTAAATGACGGTGATTTATCAAGCGGTATGAAAGACCCGACTCCGGGCCTAGAAAGCACCTGCGGCAATTACGCCTACTATTTTTATCCGCCGAATTATACCGGGTGCACCGGCTCATTCTACGTGTTTGGCATCCGCTCAACGGACGGATACGGGACGGGCAAGTACCCGACAAGTCCGGGGTGGAGTTGCCCGAGCCGGAATTGGCAAAGCGAGTTCAGCTGGGTACAGGGACAATATACTAATTAATTCGGTTATACTATCTCTATGACCGCCACTTCGGCCACTGACGCGATAGGGCAGGTGAACACGCTCGCCACACATTACGCATTTACGGTGTGGAACGGGATGAGCGATTTCCTCATCATCCTTGTTCTGCTCTCACTCTTTTTCCTCTTCGCGTGGTATGTCGGGCGCGGGCCGTTTGTCGCCGTGCTTCTCTCGTTCTACTCGGCCTACGCGCTCTACGTGATTTTCCCCTACAAGTCGTACCTGCCCACGGCACCGGCGATGACCGCGCTTCTCGCGCAGGTCGGGCTGTACGCGGGCCTGGCGCTCGTGTTCTACATCATCCTGCGGCGCGTCGTCGTCTCTGACTTCCTCTATATCGGCGTCTTCGGACTCATCGCGCTCTCGTTCCTCGGCGCCGCGTTCCTGCTCACGCTTGCGTACCACGTGTTCCCGGTCGCGGACGTCTACCGCTTCACGCCGGCAATTGACCTCCTCTTCGCTCCAAAAGCATACTTCTGGTGGTGGTTCGTCGCCCCCGCCATCGGCCTCTTTTTCCTGGCGCGCTAGCGGTGCTATAGTCTTCGTATGACATTTGCCGAGGAGCTGAAAACGCGCGGGTTGGTAGAATTGAGTTCGAAACCGATTGAGGAGATTTTGAGCAAGCCGCGAACGGTCTACGTCGGCGTTGACCCGACCGCCGACTCGCTCCACGTCGGCCATCTCACTTGGATTCTTCTGATGAAGCGCCTCGGCGATGCGGGGAACACGCTTATCTTCCTCGTTGGCGGCGGCACCGGTATGATCGGCGACCCGAAGGAGAAAGGCGAGCGCGTGATGCTGGACGAGAAGACCGTCGCCGCAAATACCCGCGCGCTCAAGGCACAACTGAAAAAGATTCTCGGGAATCTCTCTTTCCGTATGGTTGATAATGCCGACTGGCTTCTGAGCGTGAAGCTCGTTCCGTTTCTCCGCGATGTCGGGAAATATTTCACCGTGAATGATTTGGTGAAGCGCGAGCTCATCGCAAAACGCCTCGCGGCACCGGACGAAAGCATCTCGTATACTGAGTTCACCTATGCACTCCTGCAAGGGCTCGACTATTTTACGCTCCACGAGAAATACGGCTGTGACCTGCAAATCGGCGGCTCTGACCAGTGGACCAACGTCCTTTCCGGCGTTGACCTTATTCACAAACGCCTTGGCGAAGATGTCTACGCGCTCGGCTTCCCGCTGACCACCGACGCCGCCGGTAAGAAGTTCGGCAAGTCGGAGGGAAACGCCATCTGGCTGGACCCGAAGAAGACGTCGCCGTTTCGTTTCTACCAGTTCTGGATGAACCTCCCCGACGCGGGTATTGAGAATTATCTGAAGGTGTACACCTTCCTGCCCGTCGCCGAGATCGGCGCGCTGATGGAGCTCCACAAGCGCAACCCGGGCGAGCGCCAGGCCCAGGAGACGCTCGCGCGGCTCGTGACCGAGATTGTGCACGGTGCCGCCGCGACGGCGCAGGCGGCCGCCGCGACCGACGCACTCTTCGGCGATACGCCGTTTGACCAGCTTTCGCGCGACGCGCTCGCGGTCGCGCTCGGCGAAGCGCCGTCGGTGAAGTTTTCCCATAAAGACCTTACAGACGGTTTCCCGCTCGCCGAAGCGCTCGTCGCCGGCGGCCTCGCGTCCTCCAAGAGCGACGCGCGCCGTCTCATAGAAGGGAAGGGCATCACACTCTCCGGCCAGACGATTGAGAATCCGGACCAGAAAATCTACCCGGGCGACCTCCCGAAGGGCTACGCGCTCGTGCGCAAAGGCAAGCAGGGCGTCCTCGTCCTCGTTTTGAAATAGTTATTCACTACCCGTCTCAGCTTGATACTTATATCGGAGTGGTCAATGATAGTATGAACAAATGGCTCGACGGTGGACAAAAGAAGAGGAGAATGAGTTTAGAAAAGAGCTACATTCGCTGTATGTCTCTCAAAATAAGTCTATAGGAGCTATTGGGAAAGAACTTGGTGTTGCATATCAAACGGTGTTCGACCGATTATGTCGACTTGGTATTAAAACTGCGCCGGAACGAAAACTGAAATACCGCAACCGAAGAAATGATATAAAACTTCCACGGCAGTCTGTTCAACTTTCAGAATTCTTAGGCATCATGCTTGGTGATGGACACGTATCGCACTTTCAAACTATCGTAACGTTAGGAACGAAGGAGCTTCCTTATGTGCAATATGTCCAAGCTCTTATGCAAGACCTTTTCAAGGTCAGAGCGACTATTTCTGTCAAGAAATCAGGATATATATCCTGATTTCTTG
>DAICZA010000024.1 GCA_027311385.1 bacterium
CAATATGGCAGTATTTAACCGCACGCAATGAAAGAGAAAAAACGAAGGCACAGGTGAAGGTGTGGATGCAGGATGCCAATGGGGTTAGTCAATCATTGAGCCGAATTGTTTCGGACAATCTCGCGGGACGTTATTCGAGCACTAACGATGTCTGCAATACTATTTGGTCTGTCCAAGCGAACGCGTTTGCGTTGTATCAGAGCTTATACGAGGAACGTTGTGTAACAGAAGAGGAATACAAGGCTCGGCAGAAAAAATTGTCGGACAAGCTTGAAGCAAATCAATTAGCTTCACTGGAACAGCAAGGCCAGACTCACATGCCACCCACCGTTTCGTAAATCATGAAAAAGCTCGTCGTCACGGTGCCGGTAGCGAGCGCAGACAAACTCCGCCAGGCGATAAGCCCTAATGTTTGAGAGTCATCACAATGCGCGGCTCGCCGTCGCCGAAGTGATTTTCTTTCTGTTCGCCTATAACAAAACCGAGCGACTCATACAACTTTATCGCGCGCACATTATGCGGGTGCGTGACGAGGTCGATGGTCGGGATACCCTTTAGTTTCTCAAGTATCTGCACCATTGCAGCTTTCCCGATGCCACTGCCCTGGGAACCTGGCCGGATAACAAGCCCACTGATGTACGCATGGTCCGGAGCTTTCATCTCGTACGCGACGCTCCCGACAATCTCATCATCCTCGCGTATGAGATACAGAATGTTCCCCTCAATTTCTGCAAGCGCTTCACCACGGTCCGTTACTGCCGAATACGTCCGGAGGTTTGCAACACTCCGCTCAAGATCCAGAAACGCGTCAACATCTTTTTCAGTAGCCCGTTCGAGAGTGAGAGAAGGGGGTCGCTCTATCCCGGCATTCAAATTCTCCATTCCGTCAGTGTATCACTCAGGGTCGTGGCAGAAAAAGACCGTCGTCACGGTGCCGGTAGCGAGCGCGGATAAGGTCCTGCAGGTCGTGATATAGTCGCGCTGGGGACAGGTGGCCGGTCTCCGAAATACACTCGGCCACAAAGTCGCGAGGACGTTGGTGAATTGCCGGGCCCCACTGCAACCGCGTTTGGGGCAACGCACTCCGTTCTTCTACGGAGAACGCCAACACAGGATTCCCAATCCTGCCTCGCGGCTTTTCTTTTTTGTTGCGCGGGAGGGGAGATGGGCGTACCTTTTAAGTTAGTAGTTCCGAAGAACCTTTTGGGAGAATATCCATGAGCGCCGGTATACTTGACCAACTCATTCAACAGGAGATTGCGCGGGAACTTGGTCTCCCCGAATCATCAAAACTCCCATTCGTCATTGACCGTATTGAAGGGGAGGTGGAAGTCCGGTTGCCGGCGCCGAGCACCGCGTTTCTTGACTACCGGCCCGACTCCGAGACATCGGACATTGTCGGGAAGGGAGAGAACGTGGACGAGGCGCTCAAAGACGCCTGTGTCAGCTACCGCATTTCAGCGAGTAAGACGACACTCTCCGTGAACTTCAGCGCGGACAGGAAGCCGCTTATGCAGTAGTCATTGATCAATGGCCGCCCCCGGAGGAGGGCGGTCTGATTGTTTTCGCAGAGCGAATTTCGTAGTAATATCTTGTGGGTTGTGTAACTTGGAGGGAAGAAGAAATGAACGAGTTTATCTTGCTGTACCTCGCCTTTCTGGCACTCGGAACCAAAGCGACAAAAAACGGTCTGCCGCTTCCCCCGGTGCGAGACGCGCCGCCGCGTTCCAGGCAGGGCCAAGGGAGGCTGCTGAAAAAAAAGAGAAGAAGGAGGCGCAGGTAGTTCAAGCGCCATGGATGCGCAATGGCCGCCCCCGGAGGAGGGCGGCCTGATTGTTTCCGCGAGTGTTGATTGCGCGGCTGCCGGAGGCAGCCGCGTGCCCGTACACTAGTTTCGGCCTCGTATTTATTTGTCGCGTGCTTCGTGTCTGGATGACTCTGAAAGTCTCGTTGATGTATCTCGCGGGACCTGTTCACAAACACGCCTGCGGCAAGGCCGAATCTAGTGTCCGGCGTGCTATTTTATAGGCATGAGTCCCGTTAGAAATAGCGGACTCGAAACATGAAAATAACTTATGGTCGATTTTACGAACAATAATCAAGTAGGAAGCGGACTCGCGTCAATCGCGTCCGCGTCCTATTTCTAACGGGATGAGCGCATCGTTCAGCAGTCCGCACGAGAACGTTCTCCAGCTTGGGCTTCGCGACGGAATGCGGGTCGGCGACTTCGGCGCCGGCTCGGGGCACTACGCGCGCGCGGCGGCGGCGGTCGTCGGGCGCGACGGGAAGGTCTACGCCGTTGATATTCAGGAAGACATCCTGAAGCATTTGAAGCTCAACACGCACGCGCACCATCAGAGCATCATTGAGACCGTCTGGGGCGACGTTGAGAAGCCGGGCGGCAGCCACTTGCGCGATGCGTCGCTTGACGCCGTGATGCTCGCCAACACCTTTTTCCAAATTGAGAACCGCTTCGGGCTCCTCGCAGAGATAAAGCGCGTCCTGAAGTCCGGCGGCAAGTTGCTGGTCGTGGACTGGGCGGGCAGTTACGGCGGAATGGGTCCCGTGCCCGAGAAGATCGTACCCGAGCACGAGACCGAGGCGTTTTTCATCAACGGCGGTTTCCATAAGGTAAAATCATTCCGTGCGGGACCGCATCATTACGGTGTCATCTTTACCGCGCCCTAATGTATGAATCCCGTTAGAGGTCAAAACCTTGGAATAATTGATGCTATGCTAAACGGGATGTTGGTACGAGAAAAATCATTATCAATAATCGTACGGAAATCTGTGATTTCCTACCTCTAACGGGATGAAAATCTCTCTCTTTCAGGGCATCCTCTTCGGCATCTTCGGCATCGCGGCGCTCATCGGGCTCTTCGTTTTCTCCACTTACACGTCCAAGAGCACCAACGCCGGTGTCGGCACGGTCGTCATCTGGGGCACGCTCCCGCGCGCGGATATGCAGAAGACGCTCACCACCGTGGCGCAGACGGATGCCACTCTCAAGAGCGTTTCCTATGTGCAGAAAGACCCGGCGACGCTCGTGAGCGACCTCGCCTCCGCGATAGCGACCGGCGCCGCGCCCGACCTCGTTCTCGCGTCGCAGGAGGAGCTCCACGCGCTTTCCAAGTTCATCATGCCGATACCGCTCGCGACGCTTCCGGCGAGCACGTTTTCCAATACGTTCGTCGGGGAGGGAAATATCCTCGCGGCGCCGGGCGGCGCCGGTTACTACGGCGTCCCGTTTCTGATTGACCCGCTCGTCCTCTTCTCAAATCACGCCATCCTCGCTTCCGACGGCATCGCGCGGCCGCCCGCGACCTGGGAGGCGCTGACCGGGCTGGTGCCCAACGTCGCCGTCCTCTCGCCGTCGCGCCAGATTACGCGCGGCCTCATCGCGCTCGGCACGTACAACAACGTGCATAACGCGCGCGGGATACTCTCGTCGCTCTTCCTCCAGACGGGCGTGCCGCTCGCGCAGTATTCCTCGGCCGGCGGCCTCGTCGCGAATCTCGGCACCTCCGCGGCAAGCGGTGTGGCGCCCGGGCACGCGGTGCTGAGCTTCTATACCCAGTTCGCCGACCCCTCCAAGGTCTCGTACACCTGGAATGCGTCCCTGCCTGATTCCGAACAGGCGTTTCTCGCGGGGAACCTCGCGCTCTACATCGGCTACGTGTCCGAAGCATCGTTTCTCACGAGCGCGAATCCGAACTTGAGCTTCGGCGTGACGCCGCTCCCGCAGCCGGCAACCGCGACGGCGAAAAACGTCTACGGCCTCCTGTACTCATTCCTGATTCCGCGCGGGGCGAAGAACCCGTCCGGTGCCTACCAAGCGGCCGCGACCCTGACCGGTTCCGCCGAGCAGGCGACAGCCGCCGCTGCTACCGGCCTCGCACCCGCGACGCTCAATCTGCTCGCGGCTCCGCCCTCCGACCCGACCGCGGCCGTCGCGTACAGCGAGGCGCTCTACGCGAGCGGCTGGCTGTCCCCAGCGCCCGCTGACACGGATACCGTGTTCTCGGGTATGATTGGGAATGTGATAAGCGGCCGCTCCTCGGTTGATACCGCACTCGTCTCCGCCGGGCAGTCCTTGAGCGCGCTTCTCCAGCAATGAATTTCTACGTCGCTTAACCTATGAAAAGTCCCTCACTCGTATCTCTTCTCGCCCCGCTTTTCATACTGGCCGGTATGTTCTCGCCTCTTCTCGCCAAAGCGGATACCTATACGTTTCAGATAATTAGTCAGAACAACTGTACGACTGCTCCGTATGGGTTCACTACATCGTGGTTAGGGGGTACGACCGGGTGTCCTACGGGCCAGAGCTGTGTGATGCAGAACCAGAACATCAACAGTCAGCCGATACCGGAGTGTATGCCCACGGCCGCCGCCACAAGTCTTAATTATTCAGATTCTGTTGCGTGCGGTAAAGATTGCGGCCATACGTGTGCGGTAAATCCTAGCAATTATCTCACGACGTATTATTGTGTTGCGGCCACGGGTGATGCCACTTGTCTGGCATACGGTCCGGGGACCGGATGCACCACTGCTTCCGGAGCGGCTGGTACCTGCGATACAAATAACATTTGCCAGCCCAGCGTCACGCCTGCCCAAGGGGGTCTTCAACCCACCGGCACAAATAACGCAGGGGGACTCCAGCCCACAGGTACAAATAATACAAACAATACTGCAAACACCAGCGTCACCCTCATCAACCCGCTCGGCTCGGGAATGAGCTTGAGCTCGTTTATGACCAATATCCTCAAGTTCGTCATAGAAATCGGTTCCATTGTCGTCGTCCTGATGCTGGTCTACGTCGGTTACCTCTTCGTCGTCGCGCAGGGGAATCCGTCAAAGATAGAGGCGGCGCGCGGCGCGCTTCTCTGGACGGTCGTCGGCGCCCTTATCCTGCTCGGCGCGCAGGCGATTGCGATGGGCATCCAGGCGACCGTGACGGCGCTTGGCGGCTAGGTATGAGTCTGTCCGGCGGCACGAGCTTCAAGGATTTCATCGGCGGCGGCACGACCGGCATCGTCGGGTTACTGAATACGCTTGTCGTGCCGGTCATCTTCGCGCTTGCCTTTGGAGTGTTTGTGTGGGGCGTGGTGAATTACTTCTTCCTCAGCGGCGGCGACGAGACGAAGCGCGCGGAAGGGCAGAAGTTCGTCCTCTGGGGTCTCCTCGGCCTCGTCCTGCTTTTCTCAGTCTGGGGATTCGTGAATATCCTGTTATCCACGCTCGGCCTCGTGTAGGCCGCGTAATCAGCTATACTTGTCGTATGCCTATAAATTTCACGTTCGGCGTATCAGTGGGGAACACTTGCACCACCTCCATTTGCGCGGTCGCAAGCAATATCCTCTATATCATTAACGGCGTTCTCGTTCCGGTCCTCTTCGCGCTCGCATTTATCGTCTTCCTCTGGGGCATCGCCAAGGCGTACATCTTTTCCGGCGGCGACCCGGTAGAGGTTTCAAAAGGGCATAAACTGCTTCTCTGGGGCATCATCGCGTTTGTGGTGATGATATCCATCTGGGGGCTGGTAAATGTCGTCGCAAACACATTCGGCCTCTACGGCGTGTCCGCGCCGCCGACCCCGGTCTCCTATCCGTACCAATAATCCAATCGCATGAAAAATCTTTCCCGGATTGCCGTTCCGCTCGCGCTTGCTGTAGTGTTCTTCGCCCCGCTCTCCTCCCTCGCGGCCGGCACGGTGAACCAGCAGTGGGCGCAATACTACCGGGACACCATCGTCTGGGCGGTGAATTCCGTCCTCGTGCCGGTACTGATGGCTATCGCATTCATTGTCTTCCTCTGGGGCGTGTACAAGTATTTTATCCAGGGAGCGGCCGATGAGAAGAATCGTACTGACGGGCGGCAGTTTGTCTTCTGGGGCATTATCGGGTTCGTTATTATCAGTTCCATCTGGGGTCTGGTAAACATTGTCGGCCAGACGCTGATTCCCTCAACGGCAAGCAGTATTCATCCGGCGTACCCGACGCTCTAAATGCTATCCACACGCCGCGCCGGAGCGTATTGACCGAAGTTGCAGGAACGCTACAATTAACTCGTTATTCACTTACCTACATTATGAAAAAAGCCCTTGCCCTTACTACCGGAACGCTTGCCGTATTTGCTCTGCCGCTCGTCTCGTTCGCCGCGATAAATAACGTCTCGGACGCCGGTTCGTTCATCATCAATACCATCAACAACGTCCTCGTGCCGGTCCTCTTCGCGCTCGCGTTCATCGTATTCCTCTGGGGCGCATTTGACGTCTTTATTCTCGGTTCCGGTTCCGACGAGGTGAAGCAAAAGGGAAAGAACCTCATGCTCTACGGTCTCATCGGCTTCTTCGTCATGGTCTCCATCTGGGGCCTCGTGAACCTTCTGACCGGCACCATCAGTTTCGGCAATAACGCAAACGTGACTGGCGGCACGCCGACGGCAGGCGTCCAGGTCGGCCAGTAGTAAATGGCCAAGCTCAACACGTTCCTCGGGAACGTCGTGACCCAGATTATCAATCCGATTATCCTGCTCCTCGCGGCAGTAGCGTTCGTCGCGTTTCTCTGGGGCGTGTTTGAGTTCATTGCGAACGCGGGCGACGAGACGAAGCGCAAGGAAGGGAAGAGCGCCATTCTGTGGGGTCTCGTCGGGCTCGTTATCATCTTCGGCGCGTACGGCATCATCAACGTTGCCCTGGGAGCGTTTACGCTGAGCCCGAACGGTTCAACGACCGTTCAAGGCGTACTCGCGCCCATTCACCAGACGACGCCGTAGGGCTCTGTCGTCGGCAAAGAAAAAAGGCCGCCGCGGAATACATCCGTGACGGCCTTTTGCGTAAGAACGCAATTTAGAACTTATCGGGGCAGGAAGACCCGGGGAAGAACTGATAACTGACATCTACCGGATTCCCACCGATAGCCCTGAAACGCCAGAAGGTCGTCCCGCCTTCTTCTGTTTGCTGGTATTCAACTCCGGCCGTACGGCACAGCAACATGCCTTTGGCCACTTCGTTGTCGGCTTTGAACTTCTCAGTCCAGACCGTGCCGACTCCTCTGCAGGTACGCGGTTTGTCCGCCCTTCCTTCGGGACAGACGACCCCGCGCACTGTAGACGCCGCATTTGCTGCGTGCTGTCCGCTGCTTTGCACGTACGTCTGCAGAGGGCCCGTAGGCAACCAGATGAGCGCAGCGAGGATAATTGCTCCGCCGATACTCCAAGTTGCCGTACGGTAGACCTTGCGACGCTTGTTACGCCGCGCGGTACCCGCCTTTCCAGCTCCCCCCATCACCTCTTCGTAGTTCATGGCTGGCCTCCTTTCCCGAGGAAGCCGGCGACAGCGGCAGCCATGTCTCCCTCAATCACGTTGAGCTGCATCTTGGCATTGCCGGAGGTGACTAGGGCGCGGTCCAACACCTCCTTGACTTGCTTGACGGTGATGACCTTTTCCTTGAGCATCTCCGCCAATTCCGCCTTGGTGACGCCGAGCAACTCCGCCGCGATTTCGTTCATCTTCCGCGCTTTGCTCACCGCATCGAGCGCCTCCTGCACTTTTGGTGCGTAGGCGATCTTATCAATGACGATTGCCGCAGTTGAGTAACCGAACTTCTCTTCAAACTCCTCCGGTTTCGCAATAGCATTCGGCGTCACCGCAGGCGTGTCTCTGAAGATTTTATTCAGCTTCCTGCTGATTTCGGCGGTCTGCGTTACGGCAGTTTCCGCGTCCAATTCCGCAAGCATCGGGATCAAATCACTATCAATAAACGCGATGAGACCCTCTTCAACCACCTCCTTATCAACGCCGACGGCGTTTATGAGGAAGCGCAGACTTGCGTTGTAGAACAGTCTGCCCTGAATCGTCACCGCAGAGGTTTTGGTAGGACTGGTAAGCGTGAACGGGCGGGTTATTACGCGAAGCGAGTAATTCCCGTCTTCATTGCGTTCCTCCCACGGTAATGCCGGATGAAGACCGGGTCCGTAAGGGATCATGATGCCTTTCCCGAGAGGGTTTTGGGTCACGTACCCGGACCACTCCGCATTGTCCACGAGCATCCGCGGCATCAGAAGGCCGAGGAGGTATACACCAATCCCGGCTCCGATGAAGCTACCAACGACCGAATGACCGAATGTGCCGCCGACATACCCCACCGTCCGGTAAGGCACATAGAACGTCAGGAAAACGATCAGGATGTCCGTGACCCAGCGAATCTTCCGATTTCGCT
>DAICZA010000025.1 GCA_027311385.1 bacterium
ATAAACGCGGTTCACCCCGATATCGACGTGTCCGGGGTAGAATAGAGAAGCATCGTTGTATTGTTTTGTTCCACGTATGCCGGAGTAGCTCAGTTGGTAGAGCAGCTCACTTGTAATGAGCAGGTTCGTCGGTTCGAGCCCGACCTCCGGCTCCATAAAATTCTTAAATAAGTTATCCGCCATTGAATACCACTCCTTCACCAAGAGGTGGTATTATAAAAACTATGGGACATCGTGCTTGTCATTTTTGCGGGGTAGAGCTTAAAGAAAGACATCAGAAGAAATTTTGCTCAAATCAGTGCCAAGGAGATTTTCGTTACAAAGTTTTTATAGAAGAGTGGCTTAGTGGTAAACGAAAGGTGGTGACAAAAAATATTTCTCGTCACATAAAGAGATATCTTTTGGAAAAGAATGGAGAAAAGTGTTCATCTTGCGGTTGGAATAAGAAAAACCCCGCCACCAAACGAGTTCCTTTGGAGGTTGATCATTTGGATGGCAATGCAAATAACAACTACATCGGGAATGTAAGAATTCTATGTCCAAATTGTCATTCGCTTACACACTCATTTCGCAATCTGAACAAAGGGAGTGGTAGGGCATGGAGAAAACTATATTTTAAACAAAAATCGTCTCACTAAAGAACATTAGAGTTTAGGACTCGTTGTGGCGAGTGCCCCCTTCGGGAACTGCTTTTCAAGGTCGGGAAGCGACGTGAAGCCGTAGGACTGCCTGCCGTTTATCACAAAGGCGGGCAGGGTATCCTTCACTTTAGTGAGAGCGATGAAGGTCTGCAGGGCGCCGATAGAGAGATTGTAATCAAACGAGTAGACGCGCAGGTTCGGGTATGTATTGTGCAGGTACGAGAGCGCGTAGCCGGCGCGGTCGCAGTCGGCGCAGTCGCCGGCGTTGCTGTAGAAATAGAGGACCGTCACGGGCTTCGTCCCGCACGCCGCCGCGAGCTGCTTGGTGATAAGGTAATCGCGTATTTCAAGCAGGGAGTACTGCTGTTTCAGCCGTATCACCTGCGGGTTGTCGCTCCCCAGCTGGTCTTCGGCATAGGAAAGGCGGTTGCCCAGGTCGGAGAGTTCGCCGGTCAGTACGGTTGAGGAGGCGGCGCTATCGCAGGGCGCCGATTCCAGCAGAGAGAACTGCGTATCAAGCGAGAGCGTATCAATGGAAATCTGGTCCTCAATGGTGGAGAGCTCGGCGACGCGCGCGTTATTCAGGTAATTAACCGCGTAGATGACGGTACCCGTGAGAACGACTGTTATCGCGAGCGCGATGAGGGCATTACGGGCGAAGAGCGACATACTTCCCGGATTAGCGCCACGCCGTGTGCACGCCGCGCGCGACATGCGACACCGACTGGATGAGCCAGAGCGGAGCGACAAAACTGTAGAGGAGCAGGTAGACCAGCATATTGGGCACAAGCCGTCCCGGCGTCCTTGAGAGGCGCTTGCCGAGCGTCATCCATATGAGCGTGCTGAGAATGAGCGTTATGCCGATGAGCGTAACGGCGGTGACGGGCAGGTAGAACCAAGAAAACGGATGCGGCGTAAAGGCATAGGAAAGCGGCGCCGCTTGCACAACCGAGAGCGCATGGAGGGCGCGCTGAACGACTTCGGTAACGGTAAGTGCGAAGATCGCTATGCCGCCCCCGATAGCAATAAGCCCGAGCGGCAACACAAACAAGCCGAGTACGGCGTTCCCTTTGCCCCCGATGAGGTCACGGTAGTCAAAAGCGATATTGCGCAAGAAACCGGTCGTCCAGCGGACGCGCTGGGTGATGAGCTTCGGGAGCGTCGGCGGACCCTTGGTGTAGACGCGCGCGCGAAGTGCGTTGCCGATGTTGAATCCCGCCCGCTGCATACGCATCGCCATTTCCATATCTTCGGCGAGATACGCGTGTTTGAAGGGACCGAGCCGGTCAAAGACCGTGCGGCGGTAGAAGGAAAACGGCCCCGGTGTTACGTACAGGCCGTTGATGGACGCGAAGACGTGGCGGAGCGTGATCGCGAAGGCGTACTCGGCGTATTGCATGCGCTGGAGTATCGTGCGCGGTTGGTGGATTGACATTGACGCGGTAACCGCCATCGTTTCCGGTTCGGCAAACGCGGTTGTGATTTCGCGAAGCGCGTCAGACGCGACGAAGGAGTCGGCGTCAAGGAAGCCGATAATCTCGGCATCCTTCGCGTGGGCAATGCCGAGATTCATCGCGGTGTATTTGCCGCCGTTCTCTTTATGGAGCGCGGTGATGTGCGGGTGTTCCGCGAAGCGGTCAATGACGGCGCTCGTGCGGTCTGTTGAGCCGTCGTCAACAAGAACGAGCGACAGCTTGTCGGCGGGGTAGTCAAGCGCGAGCAATGATTCAACCGTGCCGGCGACGGTGGTCTCCTCGTTCCAGCACGGGACGACGATAGCGACTCGGGGCGTTGCTGCCGCCTGCCTCGTACTCGCGAGCCGCCGGTCGCGCGCGGGCTTTGAGAGGAAGGTCACAAGCAGAAACGACTCAAAGAATATCGCCAGAAAGAGGAAAGGGTATACGAGCGTCTCGGGACTCATAGGTAGTGCCACTGTACCATAATCTGCTATATTTCTGGAATGAACCAGCCGGGCCGCCTCCACCCCATTTCCATCGCCATCCGCGAGATAGCGGCTATCTTCGGTCGAATGGGCTTCGGTATCGCGTACGGTCCCGAGCTTGAAGACGACTGGCACAACTTCACCGCGCTGAACGTTCCCGAGGACCATCCGGCGCGCGATATGCAGGACACGTTCTGGATTAAGAACCAGCCGGGGGAAGTGCTGCGTACGCACACCTCCCCGGTACAAATTCGGTATATGGAGGAACAAATGAAAAAAGGAATTGAACCGCCCTATCGTATCATTGTGCCCGGGAAGGTCTTCCGTAACGAAGCAACCGATTCAACGCACGAAGCACAATTCTTCCAGGTAGAAGGGTTGGTTGTCGGAGAGGATATAACGCTCGCGCATTTGAAGGGGACGTTCGACCGGTTCTTTAGGGAATATTTCGGCGCCGACATTAAGACTCGTTTCCGCCCGAGCTTTTTCCCATTCACCGAGCCGTCGGTTGAAGTAGACGTATGGTTCGAGTCACAGCAGAAATGGCTGGAGCTCGGTGGCGCCGGTATGGTGCATCCGAAGGTTTTGGAAAACGCGGGCGTTGATTCCACAAAATACCAAGGGTTTGCTTTCGGGCCAGGATTGGAGCGCATCGTGATGATTAAATACGGCATTCCTGATGCTCGTCTCTTCCATTCGGGCGACATCCGGTTCAATTACGCCTTTGACGAAAAGCCGGTATGACCCGACACACTAAAAAGGCGTTGCCCCTACGCACTACTGCAGTGCGGGGGGCGTTGTGCGAGAGGTCGAATCCTCGCAGTGCTCATCGGGGCGTTACTGCGATTTATCAGCTTTCAGGCGAACGACGCCTTTTAGTGTGACGGGTATGAAAATCTCGCTGAAATGGCTGCAGACGTATTTTGACGCGCCGTTGCCGGACGCGGCGGCGATTGCCGATGCGTACACGTTCCATGCTTTTGAGATTGAAGAGTCTGAGGGCGATATGATGGATATGAAGGTATTGCCGAACCGCGCGGCGGACTGCCTTTCGCACCGCGGGCTCGCGAAAGAGCTCTCCGCTATTCTTGATATTCCGCTCAAGTCCGATCCGCTTCGCGACCCGCAGTACAAGGTGGAACCTTGTACTGCGCTGTCCGTTAGCATAGAAGATCCGGAGAAATGCTCGCGGTATATGGGTGCGGTGGTGAAGGGTGTGAAGGTCGGCCCGTCGCCCGCGTGGCTCAAAGAGGCGATTGAGGCGGTCGGCCAGCGGTCCATCAACAATGTGGTGGATGCGACCAATTACGTGATGCTGAACATCGGTCAGCCGCTCCACGCGTTTGACGCGGGGAAGCTCACACAGGAGGGAGGGGCGTACGCCGTCGGCGTGCGCAGTGCGAAAGCAGGCGAGCACATCACGACGCTCACGGGCGACGAGTACGAATTGTCACCGAGTATCCAGCTCATCACCGACGCGAACGCAGATGCGCCGATTGCGCTCGCCGGCATCAAGGGCGGACAGGCGGCTGAGCTCACCGAAGCGACGACCGACCTCGTTGTGGAGTCGGCGAACTTTGACGGCACCACGACGCGCCGCGCGGCGCAGGCACTGAAACTCTTCACCGACGCGAGTACGCGCTTCCAGAACCGCCCGTCGCCGGAACTCGCGGCATACGGTATGCGCGACGTGCTCGCGCTCATCACCAGCATCGCCGGCGGGGAAGTTGTGTGCGTCGTGGACGAATACCCGGCCCGCCCCGCACCGAACTCGGGAGTGTCCGTATCGCTCGCGAAGATAAACGGCGTCCTTGGCTCGGATTTCAATACAAAAGAAGCGGAGGACGTATTCAAGCGGCTCGGCCTGGGGGCGAGCGTAGATGGCGACTCGTTCACGGTGACACCGCCGTTTGAGCGCACCGACCTAACTATTCCCGAAGACCTTGTTGAAGAAGTTGGCCGCATCATCGGTTATGACAATGTCCCCGCGACCGAGCTCCCGCCGGCGGAGGGCACTCCGGACCAGGCGCGGTATCGCGGCATTGAAAAAATAAAAGATGCATTAGTCGCGGAGGGATTCACCGAGATTTCAACGCAATCGTTCGCGAAGAAAGGCGAGGTGGTACTCGCAAACCCGCTGGACAAGGCGAAGCCGGCATTGCGCACGAGTCTGGATGAAAATATGAAGGAGGCGATGGAAAAGGCGAAGTACGTGGCGCCGCTCGTGCTCGCTCCGAACCAGAAGCCGAAACTGTTTGAAATCGGTACGGTTTTCACAAAAGACGGCGAGCACCTTGAGGTGAAGACGTCGGAGCCAGTGCCGGGTCTCTCTGAAATCAAAGACGAGCCCGACTACGTGCCGAAGCAATACGAACTCGGTTCGTATAAACCGTTCTCGGTCTATCCGTTCATCGTGCGCGACATCGCGCTGTGGGTTCCGGGCGGTACTGAAAGCACAGGTGTAGAGGAAATGATTCGCACAAACGCGGGAGAATTGCTCATGCGCCTGGACCAATTTGACCGATTTGAGAAAGAGGGGAGAATATCGCTCGCGTTCCGCCTCGTATTTCAGTCCGTAGAGCGCACGCTCACCGACGAGGAGGTGAACGGCATCATGGAGCGGGTTTCGGAGGCCCTCAAAAAGGCCGGTTTTGAGGTACGCTAACTACCCACTTTTGCCCTGCAAATAGGGGCGTTTTGTGCTAGAATAGGAGTATCAAGACTATGGCAAAAACGGCTGGAAAAGACGATAAAAAGCGCGGCGCCGGAGGCGCCGCGGGTCATGCATACGATGCCTCGTCCATCACCGTTCTGGAGGGGCTGGAGCCGGTCAGGAAGCGCCCCGGGATGTACATCGGGACGACCGGTCCCGAAGGGCTCCACCACCTCGTGTGGGAAATTTTTGACAACGCACGCGACGAGGCGATGGGCGGGTATGCGGACGATATAGAGGTGGCACTCCTGCCGGACGGCTCCGTGCGCGTCGCCGACAACGGCCGCGGCGTACCGGTCGGCATCCACCCCAAGACCAAGGTCTCCGCACTGGAGACCATCATGACCACGCTCCACGCCGGCGGCAAGTTCGGCGGCGAGGATTCGGGATACAAAGTGTCGGGCGGCTTGCACGGCGTCGGCGCGTCGGTGGTGAACGCGCTTTCCGTCCATACCGTGGCGACGGTCCACCAGGACGGCGGCATTCACCGCCAGGAATACAAAATCGGCAAGCCGCTCGCGAAAGTGAAGAAGGTCGGCACCACCAAGCTCCACGGCACTATCGTGAAGTTCAAGCCGGACGAGGTTATTTTCAAAGAAGGCGTTGCGTGGGATTGGGACAAGCTCGTTACGCATTTGCGTCAGCAGGCGTACCTAGTCAAGGGCGTCCGCATCACGCTCATAGATGCGCGCGCGCTCGCAGAGGTAGACGACGATGATTGCTTCTATTTGCGCGAGCAGAGACTCAACGTTCCCTCAATGGCATTTTATTTTGAAGGCGGACTGAAGTCGCTCGTTGCGTTCATGAACAAGCACCAGACGCCGGTGCACAAAAACATTTTCTACGTTGACCGCGAGCAGGATAAGGTGGAGGTGGAAGTCGCGCTTCAGTACGTGGACGACATCACGCCCCGGATTACGGCTTTTGCAAACAACACCTACAACGCCGAGGGCGGCACCCACATCACCGGTTTCAAGACGGCGCTCACCCGCGCGCTGAACTCGTACGGCAGGAACGCGAACATCCTGAAAGAGAAGGACGAGAACTTCACCGGCGACGACGTGCTGGAGGGCATCACGGCAGTCGTCTCGGTGAAGCTCCCCGAAATCCAGTTTGAAGGGCAGACCAAGGCGAAACTCGGCTCGATGGAAGCGCAGGGTGCCGTCTCCACGGTTTTCGGCGAAGCGTTAAACGCATTTCTTGAAGAGAATCCCGACGATGCGCGCGCCATCATCAACAAAGTCCTCCTCGCGCTGAAAGCGCGCAAGGCGGCCAAGGCCGCAAAGGATTCCGTGCTCCGCAAGGGCGCTCTGGAGGGTATGACGCTCCCGGGCAAGCTCGCGGACTGCCAGACCAAGAGCGCGGAGGAGAGCGAGCTCTTCATCGTGGAGGGCGACTCGGCCGGCGGCTCCTCTAAGCAGGGGCGCGACCGCCGCACGCAGGCCATCCTGCCGCTTCGCGGGAAGATTTTGAATGTGGAACGCGCGCGCATTGACCGTATGCTTGCGTCGGTAGAGATACGCGCGCTCGTCATCGCGATGGGCACCGCCATCGGCGACGTCTTTGATATTTCCAAACTGCGCTATCACAAAATCATCCTCGCGACCGACGCCGACGTGGACGGCGCGCACATCCGCACGCTCCTCCTCACTCTTTTGTACCGCCATTTCCGGCCCATCATTGAAGGCGGGTTCGTCTACATCGCCCAGCCGCCGCTGTATAAAATCACGAAAGGGAAGGCGATCGCGTATGCCTATTCGGATAAAGAAAAAGAAGCGGTACTGAAAGAGCTCGGAGTCGCGCCTGAAGAAGTCTCCGAGAATCCTACAGAAGGCGAGGAACCCGCGGAGGAAGCAGAGGAAGTCGTTGTAACGAAGAAAGCGACCAAGGTAAACATCCAGCGCTACAAAGGTCTCGGCGAAATGAATCCGAGCGAACTGTGGGAGACGACGATGGACCCGGCGCGCCGCGTGCTAAAGCAGGTGTCGGTAGATGACGCCGAAGCGGCCGATCGCATCTTTGACATCCTGATGGGCACCGATGTCGCCTCGCGCAAATCGTTTATCCAGTCCAACGCGAAGCTCGCGAACCTGGACGTTTAGCTCCCGAGAATCGTCGTCGTCGCAGACGCGCTGTTGTTGTTGAAATTTGATTCGGTGACGAGGTGGTCGTAGTTCGCAGTGATGGAAATAGTCTGACCCGCGCCCTTATTCGCCTGGTCAAAGCCGAGCGTGTAGTCAATGCTGTCACCCGGATTAAGCGGCTGCTGGAGTTGCGACCGGTAGATATACGCGGTCTGCGTCGGGATGGACGCGCTGAAGCGCCACGGCCCGCTCACGCCGGTGCCGGCATTTTTAATAGTGAACGTAACCGCCGGACGGCTGCCTGCGGGAACGGTAGAGCTTGCGACAAATGAATTTGCCGAGCTCGTCGCGAGGTAGCCGATGGCGTTAATGGTCGTGATGAGGTCCGGAAGGCCGTTCGGCACGGCAACTGCCGTAGTGGTCGTACCGAGCGGGAAGACGTTACTCGTCTCTGCACCGGCGGTTACCGGTACGTGCTTTGCCGGCGGTACTGCCGGGGAGGTAATGCTCGTTGAAATGCTGGAGCTCGCTTCGCCGAAGGGAATCGTCGTTGACGCGGTCGGGACGACCGAGAGGGAAGGCGCCGGCGTGAAGACCGAGCCGAGGTAGACGGCCGCGCTGCCGAAGCGGTTAACGATGCTCGGGACGTAGCGCGTGGAGTAGACGGCAAGCCACATTCCCGCGCCGACAAGCGCGACAAAGCCAATAACAGCGAAGACGTACACCGTCGTCGTGCGGTTGGGGGCACTGATTCCTATTCCATTCATATC
>DAICZA010000026.1 GCA_027311385.1 bacterium
GATGTTTACGTACCAAGGCACTTCATCCATCACGCGGCGTCGCTCCGTCAGACTTTCGTCCACTGCGGAATATTCTCGTCTGCAGCCTCCCGTAGGAGTATGGACCGTGTCGCAGTTCCATCGGTGGGGGTCAGCCTCTCAGCTCCCCTAAGCGTCGTAGCCTTGGTAGGCCGTTACCCTACCAACTAGCTGATACTACGCAGGCGACTCCCGAAGCGAAAAACCTTTACCCTTGCGGGACTATCGGGAATTACCCATCCTTTCGGATGGCTATGCCCGACTTCGGGGGATCTACCTACGTGTTACTACCTCGTCTGCCGGTTTCCCTTACCACTTTGTACCCAATTACGCGCACATTCTAAAATCGATTGTTGGAGCAAGAAATCTTGTTCTCCAATCATCAACCTTAGGTGCAAAGTGGTAAGGGACCCCTTGACTTGCATGACTTATCCACGCCGCCAGCATTCACCCTGAGCTAGGATCAAACTCTCATTAAGAATAGGCGGAACAAAAGAATTCACACATCTTTTCTGCCCGCCATCTCCATGGCGGGCGTTCACGTATTAAATTGTCAAATAGCAACGAGCAACCAACTATGAGCTCTCACGAGCTCATCTTTGAAGCTCTCCCCTGCCTTCTCCTGTTATCTAAGAGGCAGTAGAGCCATAGTATATGAGGACGGAGGGGGCGTCAATACCTCCCTATTCACTCCATTATCGGATGACCTCCCAGTCAATTTCCTTGAGCACATGCTCCGGCAATACGAAGATAGTGATGCCGTGATAGAGATTGATGAAAAACATATTCAGGTAGCCCTTCTTTCTGAACCGCCGGTCGGAGGACCTCACTTTGTCGGTTTTCATGAAAAAAAACTTCGCGTATTTTGAGAGCATCCTGCCGTACTTAATGTCTTCTCCGGAGACCAGATTTTCGTCATAGGACACCTTAGACAACAGGTCCTTCCGTACGATATGAATGGTAAACAGCACCTTGAAAAGCCTGTAGAAGAAATTGTTGAACCGCGACCAGAATTTGCCGGCAAAGGTAGTATTGTTCAAGTTGACCGTCGTCGTCCCGTAGCCGACATCCGGATGCGCCTCCAGATACGCGTTCAGTTCAGTGAGAAACCCGTGGTGTATAAACACGTCGGCATCCATGAAGATGCACCAGTCAAGATTCGGCGAGCATTTGGTCAGCCCGAAATTTCGTGCCCGCGAGACGCCCTTCTGGGGCGCCGCGTAGACCTTCAGGTTGTCCGATTCGTGCCGCTTCGCCTTTTCATACGTCGCATCCGTTGAACCGTTTTCAACCACAATAACTTCATACCGCTCTTTGGGATAGTCGATTTCCTCCAGGCGGTGCAACGTATCCTCAATAATCAACTCCTCGTTGTGGGCGGGAACGACAAACGAGAAAAACCGATTCTGCATGGGCGCAATTATACTACACAACAGGGGAACGTCAGGAGTATTGCGCAGTAGCACAGGGAGCGTATGATAGAGGAAGCCGTCATGCTTTGCCGCAGTGTAATTTTTTTGCATGTCATCTACTAACGAGCGCGTCGTCGTGTCGGTCGGGGGTTCTCTTATCGTTCCCGACCGGATTGATATCCGTTTTCTCGCGCGTTTCAAAGAATTGATCCTAGAAAAAGTCCGGCGCGGGCTCACCTTCTCTATCATCGCCGGCGGAGGCAAGACCGCGCGTCGCTACCAAGAAGCCGCAAACGCCATTACTCCACTCTCGGCACAAGATACTGACTGGATCGGCATTCATGCCACGCGCCTCAATGCCCAACTTCTACGAAATATCTTTGCCGAATATGCATATCCAGAGGTCATCACAAACAAGGAAATTGATGTTGAAACTGACAAACCGCTCCTCTTTGCCGCCGGCGGGAAGCCCGGGAGTTCAACCGATTACGGCGCCGTGCTGCTGGCGAAGAATCAGGGTGCGATGCGCCTCGTGAACCTTTCCAATATTGATTACGTCTACGACAAGGACCCGAAACGGTATCCGGACGCAAAGAAGGTGGAGAAAATCTCCTGGACCGAATTCAGGAAGATCATCCCCGACCACTGGGACCCGGGGCTCTCTTCCCCGTTTGACCCTGTCGCGGCAAAAGAGGCAGAGTCGCTCGGCCTTGAGGTCGCCATTATGAACGGCGCAAACCTGAACGAATTTTCACACTACTTGGACGGCGAGCCGTTCGTCGGGACGGTTATTTCCTAAAAGTTGTCCACACCTTTTCTGGGAAGTCAGACTTCCCAGCGATGGCTGTTTCTTGGTTATTTTTTAGTGAACCAACCTGCGATAGGAATGAGAAGCGGTGCGGAGCGGGCGATGGACGAGAACGTGCCGGCGGCAACGCCGACAAGCATCACGAGCGCGAAGTCGCGGGTTGCGGGTGCGCCGAAGTAAATGAGCGCGAGGAGGGCGAGCACCACGGTGAGCGCCGTATTGATGGAACGGGTCATCGTCTCGTTGATGGACTTCCCGATAGTGTCCTCAAACGATTCTTTGAGGCCGGTCTTCTCATTGCGGGCGAGGTGCTCGCGGATGCGGTCAAAGATGACGATGACGTCATTCACGACGTAGCCGAGGAGGGCGAGGAGGCCAACGATGAAAAGCGAGTCCACCTGTGCGCCGGTGTAGTGGCACAAGGCCGCATAGAAGCCGGTCGGGACGATGAGGTCAATCGCGAGCATCGCGACGACGGTGAGCCCGTAGCCCCAGCTCGGCACCGGACGCGACACCTTGCGGAATGCGAAGGCGATGTAAAACACGATGACGAGCACGACCGCGAAGAGCGCCCACAGCGCCTTGTCGGTGAACTGGCTCCCGAGCGCGGGCCCGACGCTGGTGTACGCGAGCTCGGTCGTTGACGCGTTTTGTGAAATGGCGGCGAGCACGGCATCGTGTTCCGCCGGCGTCATCGTGCGCATACGGATGTCAACCGCATTGGTGCCGGCGGAGCGGACATCCACCGCCCCGAGCGGGACGACGGCAACCTGCTTCTGGATGGTCGCGAGCGGCGGTACGCCGCCCGGATAGCTCACCTGCATAAGGGAGCCGCCGGTGAAATCAATGCCGAGCGGCAGGCCGAAGACAAGGATGGCGCCGACCGCCGCCGCGAGGAGGAGTCCCGTGATCCAGAAGAAGAGCCCGCGATGGTGGATAATATACATACGTTACGAATTACGGCCGCCCGAGCCCATTAAGAAATGCCACGGCCCCTCGTTCTCTTCGGGGACGACGGCGAGCAGGAAGACACGCGAAAGCGACACCGCCGAGATGAAAGACGCGAGCACGCCGAGCACGAAGACGAGCGCGAAGCCCTGCACGATGCTCGTCCCGAGCCAGAAGAGGATGACGCCCGAAATAATCATCGTGAGGTGGCCGTCGCGGATGGCCGGCCACGCGCGGCTGAAGCCGATGTGGACCGCCTCGCGCGGGCCCTTCTTCTCGTCGCGCAGTTCCTCTTTGGTGCGCTCAAAGATAAGCACGTTCGCATCCACCGCCATACCGACCGAGATGATGAGCCCCGCGATGCCGGAGGCCGTGAGCGTCACCGGAATGACCTTGATGACCGCGAGCATAAACGCGAGATACTCGGCGAGCGCGAGCGCCGCGATGACGCCTGGGAGGCGGTACCACCCGATCATAAAGAGCGCGACGATAGCGAAGCCGATGAGGCCGGCAATGACGCCCGCGGAGATAGCCGCGGCGCCGAGGGTCGGCCCGACGGCGGAACTACTCTCCAGCTCAATGGGCACCGGGAGCGCGCCGAAGTTTAGATTGCGCACGAGGTCGCGCGCCTCAGTCGCGGTGAAATTGCCGGTGATGGTCGCCTGACCGCCCGGAATCGCCTCCTGAATGACCGGCGTGGAGATGGGCTGGCCGTCAAGGAAGATGGCGAGCGTCTGACCGACATTCTCGCTCGTGATTTTTTCAAAAAGTTTCGCGCCGTCGCTGTTGAAATTGAGGATAACCTGCGGCGCAGAGAGGCCGGCAGTCGCGCCCGAGCCGAAACCGAGTGTCGCACTAGAAAGATAGCGGCCGGTGAGTCCGGTAGAAATATAGCCGACCGCGGTTGTCGTACCGACGGTCGTCGTGGTTGCGAGTTTGAATTCAAGCGTCGGCGTCTGACCGAGCGCCGCGACTGCGGCTTTGATGTCGGTCACGCCGGGCAAATCCACAATGAGCCGGTCCTCGGTGGTACCCGAAAGCGCGCTCGCCTGCTCCGTCTGGACCAATGGCTCCGCGACGCCGAAGAGATTCACGCGGCGCTCAATGACACCCTGGAGCGCCGAGAGGGAATCGGAGCGCTCGCCGGCAGGCGTCTGGCTCATATCGGCCTTGTAGACGAGCTCCGTACCGCCGGCGAGGTCCAGACCGAGCCTGAAGTGGTACGAGCTGTCCGGATTCATTTCGGTCGCCCACACGAAATACACAAGCAAAAAGCCCACGACAAGGGCAACAGCGGCAAACACCCGGTATCGAGTCATAGGGAGAGTATAAACTATCTGTCTAAAAAGCGAAGGTCTTGCGCACTTCAGCCGTTTGTTGCCTTTTCCGCGAGGGTAACGGCGTTCTCAAAAAGCTTCGCGACGGCGATGGGGCCCACCCCGCCGGGAACCGGCGTGAAAAGAGCACAGACGTCCGCGCACGCGGGGTCGGCATCGCCGGCGAGCACGCCGCCCGACTCAGAGGTGCCCGCGTCAACGAGCACCGCGCCCTCCTTCAGCATCTCCGGCGTGATGAAATGCGGCGAACCGGCGCCGCTCACGACGATATCCGCGTCTTTGAGTGCACTGAAATCTCCGGACCGGAACGACACGTGCGCCACCTCTGCGCCTTTGTGCGAAAGCCAGGTCGCGCACGGCTTCCCCACGAGCCACCCTGAACCGATGACGACCGCTTTCTTCCCCGCCGGGTCAATACCGTTCTGTGCGAGTATTTCCGCAACGGCGCCCGCAACCGGCGGCACGAGCGCATCGTATTCGTCGGCGTCACACTTCATCCGCGCCGCGGCAGAGAGTACGTCCGCGTCCTTCCCCGCCGGGATGGCATCGCAGACAATGCGGGCATCCGCCCGGTCGCTCAAGGGGAGCTGGACGACGACCGCATCGGCGTCTGCGGCGAGCACGGCGGTGCGGAGCTCCTCCGTGGTCGCCGTGCGCGCATCAAACCGGAGCTCATGCAGAATGCACCCCGCATCCGCCGCGCGCTTCTTTTTTATCGCGAGGTACGACCGCGTCGCCGGCGTGTCGTTCGCCGAGATGACCAGCATGCGCGGCGGATGCGGCAGACGCGCCGCGCGCGCTTTCGCGCGCGCGAGCACCGCTTCCGCCAGTTTCCGTCCGTCAATGATCATTGCTTGCCCGCCCCGTAGCCAAGCGTTCCGACGCTTGCGGTACCGGGGTGCCGCCGCTGCGCTTCCGGCACGTACGACTCGTATTCGCCGTCGGTGTACCGAAACGCCTCAAGGCCTCCGTACCGGTAGCGGTATCCCGCCACGCGCGTAAGTTTCTCTCCGGAGACGGCAATGGGGAACGAGTACCCTTTCCAGGCGCCGCGGCCCGTTGGAATCTTCCCGCGCGTCAGGTGCCAGAAGACGAAGAACGCAAGACGTACCATCCACGGATATACCGGCACTATGTTCTTCCCCACCGCCTTCGCCATATCCTTGCCGCGTACCACCGGACCGGGCGGGCAAATATTGAATGCCTCATAGCCGCTTGCAAGTTTCGGCCCGAACGCCATACGCTCAACAATACTCACAACGTCATCCTCGTGAATGAACTGGCGCAACCATTTCGGCGTCACCGGCACAAACGAAACCATCGCCGAGATGATGCTATAGATACCGCCCTTCATCTGGCCGGCGAGTGTCGCCTGGAGCCCGAATCGGATGCGCATATACCGCCCGCGCGGGCCGGTGATGGCGGCCGGTCGCAGAACGGCAACCATCGTATGCGTATCGCTCTTTGCATACTTCTCCTGCAAGTGTTCCTCGGCGACGCGCTTTTCTTCCGCGTACCGATACTGCGTCTTGCGAAACCCCTCGTCTTCCGTAAAGAAATGGTCAACTGAGTTGCCCGCGAGAGCGCCGTAGGACGAAACGGTTGAAAAATATATGAGACGGTCAACGTCCTTCTCGCCGAGCGCAAAATCAAACACCTTGTCCGAGCCGCCGATATTCCACTTCCACTCGAGGTCCTGTGCGCCGTACATCTCGCGAATCTGCCACGCCGCGTGGATGACGATATCCGGATGATGCGCGCGCACGCGCTCCTCCCAATCGTCAGCCGTATTGAGATTGAGGTACGCGAGCTTGCTCTGCCCGTGCAGATCTTCGGGCATCGGCTCCTTATCAAGGCCGATGATGCGCGCCACGTCGTCGCGCTTCGCGAATTGCTCCACAAGCATCGCGCCGACGTATCCCGCCGCGCCCGTAATTAAAATGGTGTGTTTCTTATCCATCGGCTGAGCATACCCTAGAATGAACTCACGCGGAAGAACATTCGTTTCAGCGTCTTAAGCGCGATGACGATATCCAGTCCGAATGAACGATGCTTCAAGTAGTAGAAGTCGTACGCGAGGCGCACCTTTGTCTCTTTAATGGATTGCGGGCTCACGTTCCCCGGTTCGTACCGCTGATTTATCTGCGCCCAGCCGGTGATGCCCGGGCGAACCGAGTAGCGGGCCATATAGTACGGTATGGCGTCCGCGAGACGTATGCCGAGCGCCTCTATGTCGTTTCTGGGGCCGATGAGCGACAACTCCCCTTTGAGGATGTTGATGAACTGCGGGAATTCATCAAGCGATATTTTGCGCAAAAAGCTCCCCACGCGCGTGACGGCGTTCTCACCCTCGCCCTTCCACGCGCCTTTGTCCGCGAAGCGCATACTCCGGAACTTGTATGCGCGAATGCGCGTGCCATGCTGGCCGATGCGCGTCTGCACGAGGAACACCGGCCCGGGATATTCACATTGGAGCGCAAGCGCGACGAACGGAACCGCAACAATCGTGATGACACCCATCACAATCCCGCCGGCGATATCTACGAGCCGTTTCGCCACCGCATACGACAGCGGGTCTTCCGTAGCGACATTCTCCCGGAACCACGACTGTTCAAGCACCGAGAGCGGCACGCGGTCAAACACCTCTTCATACAAATCCTCAAATGCAACCACCTGCTTCCCCTTGCGTGCGGACCAGGCCGTCGCGCCCGCCGCGTCCGCAACGACGATTGATGTCCGTGCATCTGCGGGCTCACGCGTCAACGCAATGCCATAGCGCGGGTTCCCGTTCACTTCCGCGAAAAGCTCCTCCGCTTCTTCCCCGCGCGCAGTGAACACCGCGCGTTCTCGCGCGTGACGAGACGACAGAATCGGATACAGCACGGTCCGCCAGGAAAATATGACCGCCAGCGATACGACCAGATAGAGCGCGAGAATCGTCTTCGGAGCAATGCCGAATGCGGGTATGAGGAAGAAAAAAAGAGCGGCAAAAAGAATATTCGCCAACTGCGTCTTGAACAGGGCGTCGGGCAGGCGGCTTGGAAAGAGCGCGAGACGTTTCCCATACAGCCCGGCACTATAAAAGACGAGCACCCAGAGGGCGAACAGGAACGAGAACGGGATGAAGTACGGCGAGAGGGTCTCGGCGCTCGGAATCTCCAGGTAGCGCAGCCAGAGCGTGAGGTACAACGACACGCCAAAAGCGACGATGTCGCCCATAAAAAGGAGAAGTGAAGCTCGCCGGCCGCCGATAATCATTATGGTAGGCTTATACAGTATATAACTTTGTGAGGCAAACAAAGGTTAT
>DAICZA010000027.1 GCA_027311385.1 bacterium
TCGGCCGCACCGCCGAAGTCATTTCGCAGTACGTGAAGAAGGGCCGCCCCATTTTCGTGGAAGGCCGCATTCAGACGCGTTCGTGGGAGGGGAAGGAGGACGGGAAGAAGCAGTACCGTACGGAGATTATCGTGGAGAATTTCCAGTTCGGCGCCGACGGCGGTGCCGCCCACGGCGGCTCGAGCGCCAGTCGAGGGGCTGAAGAGCAGCCCGCGCCGAAGGACGACGAAGCAATCAAGTATCCGGACGAGGAAATTAACCCGGAAGATATTCCTTTTTAAACGATTACCATGGCATACCAAGCTGAACGTGAAGAAATAGAGATTAAGAAATTCGTGGACTACAAGGACGTCGCGTACTTGAGGCAGTTTACGAATCCGCACGCGAAGATGCTCTCCAAGAAGCGCACGGGCATCCCGGCGAACAAGCAGCGCGACATCATGCAGGCCATCAAGCGCGCCCGCTATATGGCGCTCATGCCGTACGTCTCGGCGTAGAGAATCCACGCGAAATGAAAAGCCCCCGCCAAGCGGGGGCTTTTCATTTCGCGCTGGTACTACGCCTTCTCCAGTCACGGATATGGTGCTCGCCGTCGCTCGCACCATTCCGCGACCCCGCCTCAGCTGTTTTGCGTGCTCGCAAAACATGCCTCCGGCCGATGTCGAAGCATAACGGAGTGCACTACTGCACTCCGTTATGCCTTCTCCATCCGTTCCGTGTATTCGCCCGTGTCGGTGTTGATGCGCACGACGTCGCCCGGATTGATGAAAAGCGGGACGTTGACCTTCGCGCCGGTGGAGAGTTCGGCGAGCTTGGTGCCGCCCGAGACCGTGTTGCCTTTGACCGCCGGAGGTGCATCTTTCACTTCCAAGTCCACTTTCACCGGTATTTTGATAGTCATCGGCTTCTCTTCGTACGTCAGCACGTCAACGAGGGAGTTCGGCGCGAGCCACTGCACTTTGTCGTGTACGACCTCCTCGGGGAACGAAAAACGGTTTTTCGCGTTGCCCGCCTCGGCAAACCAGCTCTCCCCGCGAGCCGTGTAGAGATAATTCGCCTGCATCGTGCCGATGTCCGCCTCGGTCACCGTCTCGTTCTGGTGGAAAGGAATCTCAACAACTTTGCCGCCGACCAGCTGGCGCAGTTTGGTCTGATTGACCGGCTTTCTCTGCTGCATGCGGAAAATATGCGCGGACAGCACTTCATACGGCTCGTTATTGTAGTTGATGACGCACCCTTTGAGTATTTCGTTATAGCTGAGGACGGCCATAGTTCTGAAACTAACGGTGAATAAGAATCGTTATAAAAAGTACCGCCACCGGCGGATTGCTGTATGCTAGCAGATGTTATGAGTTTTTCAACTACTGACCTTAACGTCCTGACCGATGCGGAGGTGCTCGCGCGTTCGCAGAAGGACCCCGGTCTTTTTGCGCTCCTCGTCCATCGCTATGAGGCGGCATTCCTGCGCCGTGCGCGGACCATACTCAAGAGCCCCGAGGATGCCGAAGAGGCCGTGCAGGACGCCTTCACCAAGATGTACCTCTATGCGGACAAGTACCACGCGCAGGAAGGGGCGAGTTTTTCCTCGTGGGCGTATACCATCCTCAACCGCGTCGCCTACACGAAGTACCGTGCAAAGAGCGCCGAGTGGGGGAAGCGTGCCGAGCTTCTGCCGGAGCACTATGAATCGCTTCCGGACGCGCGCGCGGAATTTCTTGAAGACCTCTCGGTGCGGAACGAAGTCATCAGCGCGCTCGCGAAATTGCCGGAGGCCGCCGCGAAGATACTGCGCCTGCAATTCATTGAAGGGAAGAGTCAGGAAGAGATTGCGCAGGCGGAGCGTCTCTCCATCCCCGCGGTGAAAACGCGCGTACATCGCGCCAAGAAATTATTCAAACAAGCGTATGATGAACAACACTATGACTGACCGCTCGCACATTGAGTCCGTCGTGATGCGCCGCGTGCGCCGCATTACCTGGCTGCGCCTCATCATTTCGGGAGGCGTGTTCGCCGTCGCACTCGCACTCCTCGCGCTCTACGGTATCGGGCGGGAAGTGTGGGTGGCGAGAGTCTTCGCAAACGGCCCGCAGGATTTCATAGGCCACGCCCTCTACCTCGTCTACGCGTTTGAGCATACGCGCTTTGTAGTGCAGGGCCTCGTGCTTGTCTGCCTCGGTTCCTTCCTGTTCCTCGCGCGCGAGATCGCCCGCGCGGTCGCCGTCCTGTCCGTCCCGCAGGGCGTCTAGCTCTGCGCGAGATTCTCCCGAATCTGCTTCAACAGGTCCTTTGCGACGTCTTTGTGTTCGTCCAAGAAGGTCCGCGTCGCGTCATAGCCGACGGCGAGTTTCTCGCCGCCGAATTTGTAGGTGGCGCCGGCTTTCTCAACGAGACCGAATTTCTCGCCGAGCGCGATGAGCTCGCCCTCGCGGCTGATGCCTTCGTTGTAGAGGAGGTCAAATTCGGTCGTCTTGAACGGTGCGGCGACTTTATTTTTCACCACCTTCACGCGCACGCGGCCGCCGACGATCTCTTCGCCCTTCTTTATCTGCGCGATGCGGCGGATATCCAGGCGGCAGGACGTATAGAATTTCAAGGCCTTCCCGCCGGGGGTTGTCTCGGGGTTGCCGAACATCACACCGATTTGCATACGTATCTGGTTGATGAAAATAACGATGGTCTTTGAGCGCGCCGCTATGGCGGTGAGTTTGCGCAGCGCCTGGCTCATCAGCCGCGCCTGCTTGCCGACGTGTTGTTGGCCCATCTCGCCCTCAATTTCGTCCTTCGGCGTGAGCGCGGCGACGGAGTCCACGACGATGACATCCACATTTCCGCTCCGCACGAGCGATTCTACAATATCAAGCGCCTGCTCGCCCGTGTCCGGCTGAGAGATGAGGAGTTCGGGGAGCTTTACGCCGATGCGCCGCGCGTATTCGGGATCAAGCGCGTGCTCGGCGTCTACGAACGCGGCGATGCCGCCGATCTTCTGCGCTTCAGCGATGACGTGGAGCGCGAGCGTTGTCTTGCCGGAAGATTCCGGGCCGAAGATTTCAATGATGCGCCCGCGGGGAAGACCGCCCACACCGAGCGCGGCATCAAGCCCGATGGAGCCGGTTGATATCGCCGGTATCTTCTGCGGCGTGCCGGCGCCGTAGGTCGTGATGGCCTCGTCGCCGAACTTGGTGCGGATTTCTTTGAGCGCCTGCTCAATGGATTTCTGCCGCTCGCTCTTGTCGGTGCTCGTCGCCGTAACAGTCTTGAGCACTTTTTCTTTTTTCGGTTTGTTGAATGCCATACGGTTATTGAAGTGAATGGTTAGGGGACGAAGATAGTGCGGGTCGCGGTGACGCTCCTGCCGAAGCGGTCGGTAGCCACGAAGGTAAGTATAGAACTTCCGTGCGGGAAGGTAAGGGTTGACGAGAAGGTGCCGTCCTGGTCGTGGAGGAGGACGGCGCCGTCAAGCGTGAGCTCGGCCGCGCGCGCGGCTTTCCCCGCGACGCTCACGATGCCGTCCGGGAATGCCGCATTGTCGGCTGGCGCGGTGATGACGAGCGAGGGGCCCGCGATAAGCGGCCATGCCTCTATGCCGCCGTAGACTACGCAGATGACGAGGACCGCGCCGATGAGATACTTCAGCATTGGCTACTCAAAAGGATGCCGTCTCCTCGTCTGCATCAGTATCGGCGACGGCGGGCGCCGCGCCGCTTCTCGTGAGTATCTCGCGCGGCTTTGAGCCGTCCGCGGGACCGATGACACCGTGCGCTTCAAGCACGTCCATCAAACGCGCCGCGCGCGAATAGCCGATTTTGAGCTTGCGCTGGAGATAGCTCGTGGAGGCGCGGCCGGCTTCTTCCACCGCAATGCGCGCCTCTTCGTAGAGGTCGTCGTCAATGTCATCGTCGTCAAAACTGCCGCTCGTAAGCCCGATGACATCGTTCGGTTCCGCGCCCGCGCCGTTTCCGCCGAAATCAATACTGGAGAGGTCGCCCGCGTTGTGGCTCTTGATGTAGTTCACCACTTTTTTCACCTCGCCCTCGCTGATGAACGCCGTCTGGATGCGCACCGGTTTCTGCATATCGCTTGAGAGGTAGAGCATATCGCCGGCGCCAAGCAGGGTTTCCGCGCCTGCGCCGTCCAGGATGGTGCGCGAATCAATCTGGCTCGCGACCTGGAGCGCCATCCTCGTCGGCACGTTCGCCTTGATGAGGCCGGTAATGACGTTCACCGACGGGCGCTGCGTGGAGAGGATGAGGTGGATGCCGACCGCGCGCGACATCTGCGCGAGCCGGACGATGCTCGCCTCAAGCTCACGCGGGTAGCTGTGCATAATGTCCGCGAGTTCATCAATGACGATGACGATGTAGGGAAGGGCTTCGGGCATCTCTTCCGCGCCGCTCTTTTTCGCCGGCTCAAAAATAGTGCTGTGGTACGACTCAATATCGCGCACCTTCTCCGCCTCAAGGATGTTGTAGCGGCGCTCCATCTCCTTGGCCGCCCACTTGAGCGAGAAAATAGTCTTCTTCGGGTCGGTGATAACCGGCGTAAGCAGGTGCGGGATGCCGTTGTAGGCGGTGAGCTCCACACGTTTCGGGTCAATCATAATAAAGCGCAGCTGATTCGGGCCGTTGCGGTAGAGGAGCGAGGTGACGAGCGCATGGATAGCAACCGATTTACCGCTCCCCGTCGCTCCCGCGACGAGTGCGTGCGGCATCTTCGCGATGTTCGCGTAGTGCGGCGTGCCGGTGATGTCGCGGCCGAGCGCGGCGAGAAGCGGCTTCGTGCTCGCGCTCCATTCCGGTGCGGTGAGCAGGCCGCCGAGCCCGACCATCGCCTTGGTCGTATTCGGCACTTCAATGCCGACGAGCGACTTCCCCGGGATGGGTGCCTCTATGCGCACCGGATGTGCGGCGAGCGCGAGCTCAAGATTGTTCGCAAGCGAAACAATCTTGGAGAGACGCACGCCCTCGGCGGGCTTCACCGCGTAGCGGGTGACCGTCGGGCCGACCGAGACCTCGTCCATCTCCAGGTGGATGCCGAAATTCTGGAAGGTGCGCTTGATGATGTTTGCATTCGCTTTGATGTCGCCGACACCCGGCTTGCCGCGGTCCGCGCCGAGGATGGAGAGCGGCGGCGGGTCGTATTCGGCGTCAAAGTTGGCGATGCCGGTACCGACTGCCGCGCCCGCAGTGCGATTGAAGACCGTCACCACCGGTTCGTGTTCGGGGACTGGAGCGCCGTCCGCACCCTCTGTTTCTTCGTCTTCGTACGCGTCGTCTGCGTCGTCCTCCGGTACGCCGACGACGCCTTCTTCATCAAATGCCTCGTCGCCGGTATCCCCGCGGCGGGAACGCATCCGCTCCCAGAGCGCGGATACGTTCTCGCCGAGGAGTGCACCGAGCGCTTCAATGTCGCTTACGATAGCGATGCCGACGGCGATAGTCGCGAGGAGAAGGACAAGCGCGCCCCAGAAGCCGAAGAAGCCGGCGAGCATCTCGCCTCCCCAGGTGCCGACGCCGCCGCCCAGGTGCGTGGAGGGGAAGAGTCCCGCAAAGGCGAGGACGGACGCACAGATAAGGAGAAGTCCGGACGCAGTCAGAAGTTCAATGGACGGCCGGCCGAATCCCGCGTAGAGCCCGACGGCGATAAGCGCAATCGGCAAAAGGAACGCGCCGATACCGACAATCGCATAACTCGTCGTGAAGACTACGGCACCCACGGGACCCGCCGCGCCGAACAGCGCAAGCAGAAGCAGGACGCCGCCGGCTAAGAGAACAATGGCGGAAGCCCAGCGGATGAGTGCGTCGTATTCCTTGACGTTTTCTTCGCGCGCCCGGCTGCGCCGAGCGCCGTTGCCGTTCCTCCTGGTACCACGAGCCATGATGCGCATAGTATAGCATCACTCGCCACAGTAAGAGCGTATTTCAAGGCCTAAAACTCCTCGGTAACGCGAAGAATCGCCGTGTTTCGGTTCCGCCCATAGCGCTCATACCTCGTCTCCGATTTACCACACCACGGTCTGTCTTTGGGAGGGGACTTTTTGGGTTGCAGAGCGCAGGTGCAGGCGTATACTGTCCTATACGATATGAGACACGGACAATCAGATATAGGACACAGCACTGAAGTCAGTAAAATTCATATGAAGGTGAAAGATGCCCGTGTAGAAGATTTTGTCCTAGAGAAGAGCATATTTAATAACATATTTGAAAAGGACATACGTAGAGTATTTATATATAAAAAGGCCGAGCGGCTGGCGAAAGCAATCCATCTCATCGCGCCCGCCTTTGCCGAATCAGTGTCCCTGCGAAACCGCATTGACGCGATTGCTATCGGCCTTGTGGACGCGGCGATAGTGTCGCCGGCAGCCGCTCGCTCGGCGCTCGCCCGGGAACTTCTGGCGCTCTCCAGCGTCCTTTCCATTGCTCGTACGGGCGGCCTCTTGTCGTCTATGAACGCCGAACTTATTACCCGCGAGGCGCATTCTCTGCTTCAAGAAGTCGCAGGATACGAGGAACCGCGGCTCTTCCTGGACGAGGCGCCGACGCTCTCCGGCATCGCCAAACAGGCGCTCAGACGGGAAGCGCCGCAAGCCATGGCGCCATCAAGAATTTCCGCCCCCAAAGACCAACCTCTTCGTAAAGGACACATAAAAGACACTAATGGCGTATCGGACACCAACATAAAGGACA